>JAZOMJ010000064.1:0-17054 GCA_045653865.1 Eubacteriales bacterium | reverse complement strand
CGCACAAAAAAAGGAACTAACCATAAAGATTAGTTCCTTTTTTTGGAGGCGCCACCCGGAATCGGACCGGGGATAGAGGTGTTGCAGACCTTTGCCTTACCGCTTGGCCATGGCGCCGTTCAGCTCGGAACGGGGAGCGTTTCCCTATTCCGTATAATATTCAAAAGCTGCATCGTACGCTACTGCTTTTGAAAAGAAACGGGCACGAATCTTCGTGCCCGTGATTGGAGCGGATTACGGGGCTCGAACCCGCCACCTCCACCTTGGCAAGGTGGCGCTCTACCAAATGAGCTAAATCCGCGGAAATGGTGCCTCCGGGCGGAATCGAACCTACGACACGGGGATTTTCAGTCCCCTGCTCTACCAACTGAGCTACAGAGGCGAGGCAAGGGCTGATGTATAGTGGCGACCCGGATGGGGCTCGAACCCACGACCTCCAGCGTGACAGGCTGGCGCTCTAACCAACTGAGCTACCGGGCCAACTATGGTGGGAACAATAGGGCTCGAACCTATGACCTCCTGCTTGTAAGGCAGATGCTCTCCCAACTGAGCTATGCTCCCATACGCTTGCCAGCGACTCGTATATTATATCACAACCTTTTGGGTTTGTCAATACCTTTTTTCAAATTTTTTTAATTTTTTTTTGCTTTTCTTTTTTTCATCGTTTTCGGGCGTCTTTTGCGGCATTTTTGGGTGTTTTTTCTCCTTTTTTCTTTCTTTGCTATAAATTTCTTTTGAGATTCTGACAAAACCTCTTTACAAATACGGGGAAAATATGATATAATGATATGTTACCCCGACGTTCTTTTTGGGGTGCAATATATAAATTTGAAAAGGAGGTAGCATTATGCCAAAATACGAAGTTCTTTCCCGCGAAATTGAAGAACAAATAAAAAAAGAAAGACAAGGCGCTTTTGTGTCGCCTATGGCTTTTGACGATGGGAATGTAATTAGACGAAACAATCTTGCCAAAGATGTTTCTACCATTTGGCGCCCGACCTTTGTTCACGATATTGATAAGATCCTGCACTGCCCCTTTTATAATCGTTATACCGACAAAACGCAGGTGTTCTCGCTTTACAAAAACGATGACATCACCCGCCGTAGTTTGCACGTGCAGCTCGTCTCGCGCATCTCGCGCACCATTGGTGCCGCTTTGCACCTCAATCTTGACTTGATTGAAGCAATTGCTCTGGGTCACGACCTCGGTCACCCGCCCTTTGCGCACACAGGTGAAGTTTATCTTAGCGAGCTTTACAACAAACACACCGGGCGTTATTTCTTTCACAATTTGCAATCGGTACGCGTATTGGATAACATTTATCCTCTCAATATCAGCCTGCAAACACTCAACGGCATTGCTACGCACAACGGTGAAATCGAGTGTGAAGAGTATCTCCCTCGCCCAATGAACAGTTTTGCGGAATTTGATGCCAGCATGGAGCGTTGCTACAACGATTTGACCTATGCCAAATCTATTATGCCCGACACGCTGGAGGGTTGCGTTGTGCGTCTTTCGGATATCATCTCTTATCTTGGCAAGGATCGTCAGGATGCCGCACGCACCAAGGTGGTGGAAGAAAGCATATTTGCAGATGACGAAATCGGCTCTATCAATGCCGAAATCATCAACAATCTTTGCGTCAATGTCATTGAAAACAGTTATGGCAAGCCCTACATCAAATTGGATGACAAACACTTTAAAGCTTTGCAAAAAGCACGCAAAGAAAATTATCGCCTCATCTATCACAATGCCGCATCCTTGGCAAAACTGGATACCTCTGTGAAGCCGATGATGGCAGAAATTTACGAGCAGTTGCTTGAGGACCTAAAGCAAGAGAACAAATATTCTCCTATTTGGCGTCACCACATCAACGTGCTCAATCGCACCTATTATAAACGAGACATTCCCTATGAGGCAACCGAGCCCAACCAAATTGTTGTGGACTATATTGCCAGCATGACCGACGATTACTTTATCGCCCTGCACAAATATCTCTTCCCCGATAGTCAATTGCAGGTCAAATACAAGGATTATTTTAACGAAGATTCGAGAAAGAGAGACACAAGCAATGTTTAAAAACGTTATCGCGGCTATTCGCGAATATAATCGCATTATCATTCACCGCCACAAAAATCCCGACGGTGATGCTCTTGGCAGTCAGTTGGGTCTTGCCGGAATTCTGCGCGAGAACTTCCCCGAAAAAGAAATTCTCTGCGTGGGTGACACCTCTCTTCGCTACGCTTTTATGGGCTTTACGCCCGACGAGGTGAGCGACGATGCCTACAACGGTGCACTTGCCATCGTTTTGGATACTTCCGCCGCAGCTCTCATTTTTGATGAGCGTTACAAGTTGGCAGCCAAGACCGTGCGCATTGACCACCACATCTTTTGTGAGGAGATTGCCGAAATTGAGGCAACCGACACCTCTTATGAAAGCTGCTGCGGTCTGATTACCGCATTTGCTATGGAGTGCGGACTCAAGGTTCCCTCCAATGCTGCAAAAGCACTTTACACCGGTATGATTACCGACTCCGGTCGCTTCCGTTACGATTCTGTCAGCTCGCAAACCTTCCGCTGTGCGGCATTTTTGATGGAGCAGAATTTTCGCACCGACGACATCTACCGCAACCTCTATGCCGATGATTTCTCCTTTATTCAACTGCGTGCACGCTTTGTGCTCAAAATTCAATTTGCAGGCTGTGGTGTAGCATACATTTACACCACCAAAGAGGAAGCCGACAGTTATGAGGCAGATACCTTTACCATTTCTCGCGGTATGGTAAACGTGATGGGTGAAATTCGCGGCATTGACACCTGGGTCAACTTTACCGAGACCGATGAGGGTGTGCTTTGCGAAATTCGTTCCAGCCTTTACAACATCAATCCCATTGCCAAAAAGTATGGCGGTGGCGGACATGCCAAAGCAAGCGGCGCAACCCTGAAGAATCGCGACGAGGCTATGGCTATGTTGGAAGATCTTAAGGCTCTTGGAGGTGCACAATGAATATGGAAAACATGAGACGCATTCTTGACAAAATCAAGGAATACGAACACATCATTATCTTTCGCCACAAGCGTCCCGACGGTGACGCCGTTGGTTCAACCAAAGGCCTGCGTGAGATTTTGCGCCTGACCTACCCCGAAAAAGAGATTCTTCTGCTCAATGCCGACTACTCGGACTACGTTGCATTCCTTGGCGACGAGGATGCACCCGTGAGTGACGATTACTATGCAACCGCTCTCGGTATCGTTATCGACACCGCAACCAGCGACCGCATCTCCAACCCCAAATACGCGCTCTGCCGCGAGGTTGTGCGCATCGACCACCACATCGACAATAACCCCTACACCGAAATTTCTTGGGTAGAGGAACACAAATCCTCTTCCTGCGAAATGATTGCAGAGTTCTATTACACATTCCGCGACGAGCTCAAAATCAGCAAGGAAGCCGCAACTTACATCTATACAGGTATGGTTACCGACTCGGGTCGCTTCCGTTTCCGTTCGGTTTCGGGCGACACCATGCGTTATGCGGGAATGCTGCTTGACCAAGGTGTTGACGTTGACCACATTTATGCGCATCTTTATATGAAAGATTATAAAAATTTGCGCTTCCACGGCTATATGCTCAGCAAAATCAAAATGACCGAAAACGGTGTTGCATACCTCTACATCGACCGCAAAACGCAAGAAAAGTTCTCTCTTTCGATGGAAGAAGCAAGCGCGTCTGTCTCCTTTATGGACTCCATTAAGGATAGCTTGATGTGGATTGCATTTATTGAGGGTCCCGGCGATGAAATTCGCGTACGTTTGCGCTCCCGTTTTGTTACCATCAACGAGGTTGCAGAGCAATGGGGCGGCGGCGGTCACGATTGTGCTGCTGGTGCTACTCTGCACAACAAGCGCGACATGAAAAAGCTGTTGGCACAAGCTGACGAGCGTTTGAAAAACTATAAGGAAAACAACGAAGGATGGCTATGAGAATACTGATTACCAACGACGACGGCATTGCCGCACCCGCTCTTCCCCACCTTGTCAATTGGGCAAAAGGCTTGGGTGAGGTAACCGTTGTTGCCCCCAAAATTGAACAAAGCGGAAAGAGTCAAGCCATTGATTTCTTTCGCGAGGTGGAAATCAAGCGCACACCCCGTCTTGGCGACGTGGAGGCTTGGGCAATGGACTCCACCCCTGCCGATTGCGTTCGCTTTGGCATTGTAGGCTTAAAAAAGGAATATGACCTCGTTATTTCGGGCATTAACAAGGGCTTTAACCTTGGCCACGATATTGCCTATTCGGGAACCGTTGGCGCCATTATGGAAGCGGCTCGCCTGGGTGTTCCCGCCATTGCTTTTTCGATGGATTACGAGGCAAATGCCGAGAATGTAATTCCCTATCTCGATGACGTCATCGCGTTTATGAACGAAAACGGTCTTTGGGATTGCGGTTCTCTTTATAACGTCAATATTCCCAACAATCCCGAGGGTATTTGCATCACACGTCAAGGTGGCATGTTCTATTCCGACGCATTTGAAAAGCGCGAGGGAGACTATTACATCCAAGTGGGAGACCCCATCCGCAATGAGGAACTCGACCTCACGGTTGACACCGACGCCATTTGGGCGGGCTACACCACCATCACCCCCCTCACCCACAACCGCACCGACAAAGAGGTGCTTGCGAAGTTAATGGGGAGATAAATAAAACAAAACAAAGCTCCCTCAATTTTGAGGGGGCTTTTGCCATTCTCCTTCAACCGGTGATCCCGAGTGGATGCAACTCTTGAGCCTCCCTCCGGGAGGGAGGTGGCATTTTCGCGAGAAAATGACGGAAGGAGCACACGTCACTAACGAATAGTGCTCTTAATGAGACGAGTGCTTTGCTCTCGTATACGCGGGCTCCTCCCTGTTCCGCGACTCTGCGCGGAACGTCCCTCCTCCCGGAGGAGGGCAAACACACAACCGCACACAAAAAGACCTTGGCTCTGTTTTGAGCCAAGGTCTTTTTGTTATCTTCGCTTATTCTTCTTCGGAGATGGACTTGTAATCGTCCTCTTCAACGATGCAGCCAAATTTTTCGCCGCATGCGGGGCAAAGGAGATTTTCGGGGTCGAGTTCGCTATCAAAGCAAACGGTCTCGCCACAAGAGGGGCATACGATCTCGCAATAATCATCGTCATCGCAGTCGCAACCGTCGCAAGCGGTGCAGTCACCGTCACACCAATCATCTTCTTCGTCGTAGTCCTCGTCGTCGCAATCGCAGTCGCACTCTTCGTCAAGGTAATCTTCAACGTCTTGCAAATCATCGTCGAGCTCTTCAACGTATTCGTTGAGGTAGTTCAAATCTTCGTCGATTTCGTCGATATCTTGATGAATGCCTGCAATCTCGTTTGCCATTTCGTCAACGAGATCGAGAAGAGCGGCAATGATTTTGCCCTCTTTGGTTTCCTTATCGAATTCGAGGCCATCAGCCAAGCCTTTGATATAAGCGGATTTTTCGGTCAAGCTCATAGTATATTTCCTTCCTTTCGTGATATGTAATTTGAAAATGGGGAAAACCTTGCCTGCAAAGTCTTCCCCGTTTTGAATAGATTATGCTCTGGAAAGATATTCGCCCGTACGGGTGTCGATCTTAAGAACGTCACCAACGTTGATGAAGAGCGGAACCTTGATCTCAGCACCGGTCTCGAGGGTTGCGGGCTTGAGAGTGTTGGTTGCAGTGTTGCCTGCAAAACCGGGGTCGGTATCGGTTACTTCGAGTTCTACGAACGTAGGAGGCTCAATGCCGAATACGTTGCCCTTGTAGGAGATGATCTTGCACATCATTTCTTCCTTAACGAAGCGGAAGTTGTCGCCAACCATATCATGTGCTACGAGGGTTTCTTCCCAAGTTTCTTGATCCATGAAGTGGTACAGATCGCCATCGTCGTAAGAATATTGCATATCTCTTCTTTCAATGTATGCGTTTTCAAACTTGTCGGTGGGGTTGAAAGTCTTTTCGATAACCGCACCGGAAATAACGTTCTTCAGCTTGGTACGAACGAACGCTGCGCCCTTACCGGGTTTTACGTGTTGGAATTCGATAACTTGCAGAACGTTACCATTTTCATCTTCAAATGTAATACCGTTTTTAAAATCGCCGGCTACTACCATAATTACCTCCAAAACAGAAAGTCAAAATTTATGCCGAAATGCTTGTCCGACACATAGTTGAGTTTATTATACTACATTTTTGAACGTTTTGCAATAGGTTTTGAATGATTTTTTTCATTTTTTTATCATTCAAAAGCAAAAATTTGCCTTTTTGCGACTTTTATCTCTTGCTTTCTATCAAACACCAAAGAAAATGACACCAAGAACACCCGAGAGTAAAATGAGCAAAATGGGAGACGGCGGCGTTTTCTTCCACTTCTTCAAGCCCCACCAAGCGGCAGAAATCAAAAGAAAGATGGCAAGCATGCGCCATTCGACAACGGGAGTTTCCTCTCTCGCCTGCGCTCCAAGATTTGCGAAAACACCAAACGCCGTGGTAACGGCGGTTGCCAATATCATGCCTACGATTGCCGGTCGAATGCCTCCCAGCACCGCTTTGACACCTGCATATTTGAGCAAATGGGAAAAGAGCGTTGCCAAGAGCAAAATGATAACAAACGAGGGCAAAACCACGCCAAGGGTTGCAAGTATCGCGCCTAAAAATCCGCCCTGCGAGGAGCCCACAAAGGTTGCCATATTGACGGCAATCGGGCCCGGGGTCGATTCGGCAACGGCAACAAAGTTGAGGAGTTCTCCCTCGGTCAACCAACCGTTGGCAAGACAATCGTCACGCATAAGCGAAATCATTGCATATCCGCCACCAAAGGAGACCGCTCCGATTTTGAGGAACGTGAGAAAAAGCTTGAGATAAATCATTTCTCCACCTCCCTGTCAGGGCGTTCCGTTTGCCCCTTGCGGCGCTTGATTCCCCACGCGGCAAAGCCGAGGCAGGCGCTGATAAGAATGTAAAAAACAGAGGAAAATTGCACACCAAGCAACCAAAAGGTCACCATGCACAAAAAGGCTAGGGCGGCAACGGTAATAGAGAACGCGGTCTTTTTCATCTTTTTCAGCATTTTGAGTCCTGCAGAAAGAATGAGAAAAACAACGCAGGCTTGAATTCCGCGGAATGCGGAAGATACCCAAGTAATGGCGAGGAATTGCTCGAAAAAGAGGGAGATGAGATAGATGATGCTCAAGGAAGGAACAATCATGCCAAGCGTGGCAACCACCGCTCCACTCCACTTGCCAACCTTGTAGCCGATGTAGGTGGCACAGTTGATAGCGATGGGACCGGGGGTCGATTCGGCAATCACGATCAAATCCATAAATTCATCGTGAGAGAGCCAGCCCTTCTTTTCGACGAACTCACGCTCGAGAATTCCAATCATCGCATAGCCACCGCCAAAGGTAAACAGCCCAATTTTGAACATCGATGCAAAAAGCGAGCACAAGATTTTCAAGATTCCCATACCTCTCTCCTTTCTGTTTGATAATTCAGTATAGCATAAAAGCAGAAAAAAAGCAAGGGGAAAGTGTATATATTTGAAAACACAAAATTACAAAACCGCCCTTGGTTTGTTCATTTTGACGAAAAAGCAATACAAAACCAACCTTATTTTTGAACAAAAGAAAGAAAATTAACAAAAGTAAGCAAGAAAATAAAAAAAAGACTTGCAATTTGTCAAGTGTTGTGATATACTATTTAAGCGCAAGAATAAAGGCCCATTGGTCAAGCGGTCAAGACGCTAGCCTCTCACGCTGGAAACTCGGGTTCGATTCCCGGATGGGTCACCAAAAAGAGAAGAAGCACATCGCAAGATGTGCTTCTTCTCTTTTTGCCGATTCCGTTCACGGAATCGGCACGGCATTTGCGACACATCGCAAATGCTCGGGTTCGCATTTTGCGAGCAAGGCGACGGGAGCTCGCTCACAAGAGCCGCGAGCAAAAATATTCGCGCATCGCGCAAAATTCTCGGACTTATTCAAACTTAATCGAATGCGCTTTTTCTTTTTGATTTTTTTTGATAAATCCATTAAAATATCTTGCATTGTTTTCAAAATTATGATATAATCAAAATAGTGAATCAACACAAAAAATAAAAAGCTTTTTAAAGGAGATGCTCATGAAAAAAATTGTATCAATGCTACTTGCAGTATCTATGTGCCTTGTTATTGGCGTAGTGCTTGCATCTTGTAATTTACCGGGCAACAATTCTACGTCCTCCACAACACCCTCATCGACTTCTTTGGAAAACGAACTAAAACCGGGCGAATTTGCGTTCACATTGAATGCTGACGGTCAATCTTATACCTTAAAAGATTCGGGAACAGTTAGTGGAGAATTGGTGATTCCCGAAACATATGAAAATTTACCCGTTACCGCAATTGGAACATCTGCATTTTCAAGCACCAACATTGCAAGCGTGATTATCCCCAACAGTGTAAAAACCATAGCAGATGAAGCATTTACATATTGCTCTTCGCTTTCAAAAGTGACAATTGGGAACAATGTTGAACACATCGGGAAAAATGCGTTTTCAAATTGTGTTTCTTTAACCGAAATCACTTTGCCAACCACTTTGAAAAGCATTGGCGATGAAGCATTTAAAAACTGCTTTTCTCTTATTCAAATCAAAAACCTTTCTACCGTTGAGTTAACTCGCGGATATGACGACAATGGTTATGTTGCGTATTACGCAGAAAATATATATACCGATAACCTTGGAGAAAATAAACTCAAGGAAGTTGGCAACTATATCTTTTATGTTGACGAAAGCAATGCCAACTACTACTTGGTAAAATATCTTGGCAATGAAGCCAACGTAATTACCCCCGACGACATTGATGGAAAAGCATATACCATTCGCACATATGCCTTTGCATGTACAACCGCAGTATCGGTTGAAATTTCAGGTGGTGCCACCAAGATTGAAACGGATGCTTTTCCGTTGTGTAATAAGTTGGAATCTGTTATCATCGGAGATAGTGTTGTTCACGTTGCAAAAAAAGCATTTGACTCTTGCAACAAATTAAAAAACGTAACCATCGGAAAGAATGTCACTACTTTGGAGAGTGACGCATTCAATGATTGTAAATCTATCGAAAATATCTGTTTTAATGCAATCAATGCCGTAAATACATATGAAATCGATGATGGAAACTATATCTTTTACAACCATATGGGTTGTAATACTACAATAACTTTTAAAATTGGTGCAAATGTAAAATCCATTCCGGAAAATCTGTTTTTCGGTCACAATGTAGGCAGTATTTCTTTTGATAGTGGTAGCGTTTGCGAATCGATTGGCAACTTTGCATTTAACAATCAAAAAAACATCACAAGTATCAACTTACCTGACAGTATAACAACTATAGGTGCTAATGCTTTTTATGGTTGCAGCGGACTTACCGTTGCAACAATGAACGGTGTTACAACAATAGAACGTTTTGCTTTTGGTGAATGCACCGCTCTTCAAAATGTTTCTGCAACCAATATCCTATATATTGGCGATTTTGCGTTTTCAAAAAACACCTCTCTTGTGAACATCAATTTGGGTAATCAACTGACCTTGGTAGGAAGTTCTGCATTTGAAGGTTGTACCTCCTTAAAGTCACTATCTCTTTCGAGCACGGTAACAGAAATTAGAGATTCGGCTTTTAAAAACTGCAAATCTATTGAAAATATTGTTTTCTCTACCGGGCTCACCAAGATAGGGAATGACGCATTTTCCGGTTGCTCTTCCCTTGCCAATATTGAACTTCCCGACACCTTGATTACATTGGGACAATATGCGTTTAGTGATTGCATCTCGCTCAAGACAGCCGACCTTGGTAATCAGGTTACTGCGATCTATAACGGAACTTTTTCCGGTTGTACGTCTCTCAAAAATGTTCGCTTTGGCAGTAGCGTCAAAGAGATAGGAAGACAGGCCTTTACCGGTTGCAATACACTCGACATCTATTTTGAAGATTCGTCCTCCGCTTGGGGTCAGATTGAAGGTTATAGAAATGTATTCCATAGGATTCATTGCACCGATACAACCATAGACAGAAGTTAATTTGTAACCAAATATAGATGCGCCCCCAAAAAGTGCTTCACTTTTTGGGGGCGCATCTATATCTCCCTTTTGCTTGCTATGCTCAAAAATAAATATCGATATTTTGAATTGTCCTAACGGTTGCAAAGGCCAAAATGCACATCATAGAGATAATGGAAACAACAAAGGCTATTTTCAGTGGTCTTTCTTTTGCCACTCGATGAAATACAAGATAAATAAAACCGCCAATAATGCCGCCAATCATGTTGTGGATAATATCCACGTATGTAAACATACCTATGCAACTGACAATTTGTAAAAACTCAAATCCGACACTCAACAAAAACCCAAAAAACATCACCTTCACGCCTGCATTCCGCTCCGCTAAAAAAGGGGTCAGCATGCCAAACGGGATAAAAACAAATATATTCAAAAGAGCATCTTTGGAATTGGTTTTTGCAAAATGAAAAATCTGCATATCCAATCGTTCGCGAAAAGTAAAACCTCTAAAATACTTTTTTGGCTTCAACAACAGAAGCAGGAATATTACACTTGAGTGAAATCACCCAAAACAAAACAAAAATGTAAAGTATGAAAGCGACAGAACAAAGACGACGAATTTTTGATGTTGTTTCCATAAAAACCTCACAATAATAGGATATTTACATTATAACACAATGATGGGGATTCGTCAAGAAAATCTTTCTTGACTTTCCCACGCCAGAGTGATATAATAATCTCACAAATCTTTCTTTTTGTGAGGATGATTATGAAAAAAACACTCAGGTTTTTATCAAAGCTTTTGCTGATGGCTTTGCTCATCTCTATTGTTGGCGTCTTGGGCACCTTGTTTGGAACAAACACCCTCTACCGCGACATCCGCTATGGCGAAAAAGAAGTGAACGTAATGGATGTTTACATTCCGGGTGAGGCATACAGACGCGAAAGCAACGGTGTGATTTTGTTCATTCACGGTGGCTCGTGGTCGGGCGGTGACAAGGCAGATGAAACCATTCGCTGCCGTATGCTGGCAAGCCAAGGGTATATCGTTGCAAACGTCAATTACACGCTTTGGAGCGAAGATACGGCCGACACCTATCACGTCTCACAGGTGCTTGACGAATTGGATGCCGCACTTTTGCAGGTGCGAAAGTTTGCCGACCAAATGGGAATAGATGGGCTCAACGTCAATAAAGCCGCAATCGTTGGATACTCCGCAGGTGCGCACTTGGCGATGCTTTATGCCTACTCGCGCGCCGAAACCGCACCGATGGACATTGTTTTTGCGGCAAGTATGGCAGGTCCTGCCGATATTTCCCCCGAGGTGTGGAATGAGGAGATGTCAATTCGCGTCGCACGTCGTTTGACGGGTGTTGAAATCAGCCCCGAAATGCTCCGCTCGGGCGAAGCCGACGAAATTTTGGCATCGATTTCGCCTGTCTTCTTCATTGATGAAAACACGCCCCCAACGCTCTTAATGCAGGGTGGCAAAGATACGGTCGTTCCTCCTGCCAATGCCGACGCGTTGGTGGAAAAGTTCACCGCGAGCGCAATTCCCTATGATTATATCTACCTAAAAGATTCTGACCACTCTCTTTTGCAAAACCCTATCAAGCACGCAAAGTTTTATGGAATGTTGTTCGACTATTGCGAGCGATATTTTGGAAAATGAAACAAACAAAGAACCCTCACCGCGGTGAGGGTTCTTCAGGCTACTGATAAACCCATACTAAAAATTTACAACCGGAAATTTGCACAAAAGAAAGGCTCCCCTGTGCAAGGGGAGCTGTCGCGGCTTGCCGTGACTGAGGGGTTGGTTCTAACTATTTTTTTAGATAGAGCCAACCGTTCCGACATTTTCTTACGAAAATGCCACCTCCCCTTGCACAGGGGAGGCTCAAAATTAGTGCCCTTTAGATATTTTGACGAATGCTTTATTTCAAAGGTACTTTGCCTAAACAAAAGGAACCCCACCGCGGTGAGGTTCCTTTTTATTGTTTTTGAAATTACTTCTTTTTGTTGTAAATCTCTTTGAATTGTTGAATGGTTGCCGCAAAATCGTCGATTGCGCTCTTAACAACCTCGGGTTGTGTCATATCGATGCCTGCAACAAGGAGGCTATCCAAAGGAGACTTGGAGCCGCCGCACTTGAGGAAGTCGATATATTGGTTAATGTAGCTTTCTCCCTCGGTCTCAATTCTCTTTACAATTGCAGATGCCGCAGAGATGCAGGTTGCATACTTGTAAACGTAGAAGCAGGTGTAGAAGTGAGGAATGCGCATCCATTCGTAAGCGATTTGCTTATCGCACTTTACGCGAGGACCAAAGTAACGCTTAACAATCTTATAGTAGTGCTTGTTGATGGATTCGGCAGTGAGCGGAATTCCCTTTTCGCACATAGCGTGCATATCTCTCTCGAACTCTGCAAACATGGTTTGACGGTAGAGAGTGCCCTTGTAGGTCTCCATCAATTGGTTGAGAATATAAAGCTTTTCATCGTCGCTTTGGCATGCTTCCAGCATTCTGTGCGCCATGAGGAGCTCGTTAACGGTGGAGGCAACCTCTGCTACAAAGATGGTGTAGTCAGCGTTGTGGGGGTCGTTGTAGTGGCTGGAGAGCCAAGTGTGCATCGAGTGTCCTGCCTCGTGTGCCAAGGTAGAAACGTCATCGAGCTTGTTGGTGTAGTTGAGCAGAATGTAAGGCTCGGTGCCGGGGGTGCCGGAGGAGAACGCGCCGCCACGCTTGCCGCGGCAAGGATATACGTCTACCCAGCCCTTTTCGCAAAGACCTGCGCGCAGGTTGGATGCATATTCTTCACCGAACACTTCTACGGTCTTGAGAACCTCTTCAACTGCTTGCTCGTAGGTGTATTCGCTGTCGATTTCACCCATCAAAGGAGTATAGATGTCATACAAATGCAGTTGTTGCAAGCCGAGAACTTCTTTTTTGAGGTCGTAGTAATCGTAGAGAACAGGCAAGCCCGCTTTTACGGAATTGATAAGGTTGTTGTAAATAACGGGGGTAACTTCATCACGAGCGGTGGAAGCGGTGATGGAGTTTGCATAGTTGCGGATTTTGGCGTTGGTGGTGGATTCCTTCACTCTTGCCTCGTAAAGAGTTGCAAAGGTGTTTGCAAATTGCTCATAGGTCTTATATACGCACTCAAATGCTGCCTTGCGCACTCTGCGCTCTTGGCTCATCAGGTACATAACGTAGTTGGTGTCGGTAACCTCTACCTTTTTGCCGTCCTCACCGCGAATTTTGCCAAAGCGCAGGTCGGAGTTGGTGAACACGCTGCGAATGCCCGAGTGAGAACCCATAGCATCCTGAATCTTGGACATCAAAATTTCACACTCGTCGGAGAGGGTGTGCTCCTTATCGAGCATAATCTTGTAGATAAGACGGCGGAAGGTTTCGAGCTTGGGGCATTCCTTGAACCAGGCGTCAACAGTCTCGCGGTCGAGCTTGAGAATATAAGGAGAAACAAACCAAGATGCTTCACCTGCGGAAATTGCAAGACTTCTTGCTCTTGTGCTGAGTGCTTGCGCGTGGTTGTCGGCGGTGTCTACCGCAAAGCTCAAGGAAGCATATTGCCACAGCTTGTAGATGATGCTTTCAACCGCCACCATATCAGAAAGAGCGGCATAGAGATCTTCTGCGCTCTTGGTGATGGTCTTTTCGTGTGCGCGGAAAGCCTTGATCTTCTTTTCCGCCAGGGCATAGTCGGCATTAAAAGCCGCCTCATCGGCATAAATCACCGAGAGGTCCCATTTGTATTTCTTGTCGATATCTTTTCTTTCGTAAACCATAATTATTCCTCCAAAACAAGATTTTTCTATGGATTTATTTCGATTATACCACATCTGGGAAAGAAAATCAATAGGAACAACGTTTTTTTCATTATTATATATTACGCTTTTCACCGCATCAAACCGATTGCTTTTTTGGTTTTGCTGTATGTTTTTTTAAAAATCGAACCGAGCAGACGACAACCTTGTTGTTTTTTATATGCTCCCACTTGCATATTTTTTGCATTTTTATGCATAATACGAATATTTATTCATACATATCACTTCGCGTTTTTACAAATAGTTGCTTTTTTATTGTGATTTTAGCCAATATAAAGGTGGTTTTTGGTGTGGTTTTATACAAAAATTATGAAAAATAAAAAGTTTTGCAAAAAGGGTTGACAAACGCATAATTATGCAGTATCATATAGTCACGATAACAAATCGCAAAACACTTTTCACATGGAGGAAATTATCATGAAGAAAATTTTATCTATTGCACTCGCACTCGTTATGATGTTCTCTTGCATCGCGGCTTTCGCTTCCTGTAAAAAGGACGCGGTAAAGATTGGTGTACAAAGCGGTACCACCGGTGAGTTCTTCCTCAAAGGCGATGCCGGTTGGGGATTTGACGGTTACTCCAACATCTCCACCGAGTCCTACGACACCGCTGCTATGGCTGTTAAGGATCTGCTCGACGGCAAAATCAACTACGTAGTAATCGACGCAGCAGTTGCAAAAACTCTGGTTGCTAACAACCCCGGCACCAAGGTTGTTGACTACGCTCTGACCAAAGAAGATTTCGGTATTGGCGTTGATAAGAACCAAGCTGAATTGCTCAACCAAATCAACACTATCCTCGCTGCAAAGAAGGATGAAATCGCTGCTCTTTACGCAAAGTATGCAGATGTAAACGACGACAACGCTTCCGCATGGGAAGGTTCTACAATTCCTGCCGGAACCTACGACCCCAACAAGAAGGATACTCAGCTGGTAGTTGCTACCAATGCTGCATTTGCTCCCTATGAGTTCGTAGTTGGTAACGCTTATGCCGGCATCGATATGGAAATTGCAAAGATGATCGCAGATGAGCTCGGCATGGAGCTGGTTATCTCCGATATGGCATTTGAAGCAGTTGTTTCCTCCATTGGTAACAACGGTGTTGACATTGCGCTCTCCGGCTTGACCATCAACCCCGCACGTCAAAAGGTTATCAACTTCTCTACCCCTTACGAGGAAGGTTCTTACCAAGTTATCATCGCTCTGGAAGACGATGACACCTTTGACGGTTGCAAGTCTGCTGAAGACGTTCTCGCAATTCTTGCAGAACTCGGCAAATAATTTTACACAACACAATTGAAGATACAGTTACCGGACCGTTTGTTTCAAACAGTCCGGTAACTGCGTGAAATGAACGGAGAAAAAATATGAAAAAAATCATCAGCAAGCTGATGCTGGTATTGGTTTTGGTACTCACAGTACTTCCCCTTGCCTCCTGCGGTGCCGAGTCTGACCTTGGCGTTCAATGGGAACTTTTTTACAGCAAGTTTATTACATACCGCGGCTATGAGGTTGCCTTGGAAGGTCTTGGCACAACCATGTATATCGCGGTTGTTGGTCTTTTGATTGGTATTTTGATCGGTACCGCAATCGCGCTCATCAAAATGATTCCCAAATACAAGGTCACCCCTCGCATTCTTTCCGGCATTTGCGACATTTACGTAGGCTTCTTCCGTGGTACGCCTATGACCGTACAGCTCCTCATTGCGTGGTTTATCCTTATTCCCGCTCTCAAGTGGGATGTAGACAACATCCTCGTTGCCGCTCTTGTATTCGGTATGAACAGTGGCGCGTATGTTTCTGAAATCATGCGTAGCGGTATTCAAGCCGTTGACATTGGTCAGTTGGAAGCCGCTCGTGCGCTTGGTCTCGGTTATTGGACGTCGATGCTCAAGGTGGTTATTCCCCAAGCAGTTAAGAACATTTTGCCCACCCTTGGCAACGAATTTATTGTATTGGTTAAGGATACCTCGATTGTTAGCTTTATTGCCGTTGTTGACGTTACCAAAGCGTTCCGCCAAATCGGTGATGCGAACTACAGTTATATCATTCCCTATTTGATGCTAGCTTTGGTTTATTTGGTAATCGTTATCGGTATCACCCAGCTGATTAAACTGATGGAAAGGAGACTTGCAAGAAGTGAACGAAACGGCTAATCAACCTCTCTTGGAGGTAAAAGGTCTTTGCAAAAGCTTTGGAGATCTTGAGGTTCTCAAAAGCATTGACCAAAATATTTACAAAGGCGAAAAGGTTGCCGTAATCGGTCCCTCCGGCAGTGGTAAGAGCACCTTTTTGCGTTGCCTAAACTGTATGGAAGACCCCACGGGCGGCTCCATCTTCTTTGGGGGTGAGGATATTGCCGATATGAAGGTTGATATCAACAAGCACCGCGAAAACATCGGTATGGTGTTCCAACAATTCAACCTTTTCAACAACAAAACCGTTATTGAAAACATTATGCTCGCTCCCGTGTTCCTGCGCACCAAAAAGGCAGGCGGTCTCTTTGCTCCCAAGGCAACAAAAAAGCAGATTCGCGAGGAAGAAAAGGAAAAAGCACTTACCCTCTTGCGCCGTATCGGTCTTGAGGAAAAGGCAAACGTATATCCCTCCACGCTCTCGGGCGGTCAAAAGCAACGTATCGCGATTGTGCGTGCGCTTGCAATGAATCCGCAGGTAATGCTCTTTGACGAGCCTACCTCGGCTCTCGACCCCGAAATGGTTGGCGAAGTTCTCGACCTGATTAAGGAACTCGCAAACGAGGGTATGACAATGGTTATTGTAACACACGAAATGGGCTTCGCGCGCGAGGTTGCCGACCGTGTCCTCTTTATGGACGGTGGCGTTATCGCTGAGGATGCCCCTCCCGCCGAGCTCTTCGGCAATCCTCAAAATCCCAGAACAAAGGAATTTTTGAGTAAAGTTTTATAAGAATGGTACTCGGTTTGACGTGGGGGAAACTTCTTGCAGAAGAACATCGCAACGTTCCGTTGCTACGATAATATTTCGCAAGCGAAATATTATGTTTCCCCCACACCCCTTTTAAGAACTCTCTAATAAATATTTCTAAATAGAGTCGTTAGTTTACGGATAGAGTTGTTTTGCATCAAATCATATCTTGTAGGGGAGGCGTTTC
>JAZOMJ010000063.1:0-1722 GCA_045653865.1 Eubacteriales bacterium | reverse complement strand
CAGGGCGACTTGATAACAGGCAAGTTCACCTTGTTTGTAAAATAGCGCACCTCTTTTTCGGGCATGTAAATCATCGGGCGAATGAGCGTAATATCCATTCTCGACAAATACGTCACAGGGGAGAAACAACCGAGCCTTCCCTCAAAAAAGAGATTGAGCATAAAGGTTTCCACGGCATCGTCAAAGTGATGACCTAAGGCTACCACGTTGCAACCGAGGTCTTTTGCTGCGCGATGGAGCGCACCGCGGCGCATTTTGGCGCAAAGAGAACAAGGAGATTTCTCTTTGCGAATGTCAAAAATGATCTTTGCAATTTCGGTTTTGGTGATGTGATAGGGAACGTTGAGTTCGTGGCACAGTTTTTGAATGGGTTCAAAATCCATGCCGCCCTCAAAGCCCATGTCTACGGTGATGGCTACGAGTTCAAAGGGGACGGGATAAAAGCGGCGCAACTCTGCCATGGCGCACAAAAGCGTGAGCGAATCCTTTCCGGCGGAAACCCCCACAGCAATCTTATCTCCCGGGCGAATCATTTGATAATCATCCAATGCTCGCCTTGTATAACTCAAAATTCGTTTGATATGTTCCATTTCTTGCAATAGGCAAAAAGAGAACCGATACGGTTCTCTCTTTGCTCACCTTTTGTTGTTTTTAGGCTTCTTCGATAACCTCTTCGATAACCTCTTCAGCAACTTCTTCTGCGGCGAGGTCGTCTGCTTGGGGCTCTTCGTCGTTGTCGATGTCAACGGTCAGCTTTCTGATTGCTCTGAGTTCGAAAGCTACGCCTGCAACAAAAGCGGCAACAGCGGTGACTGCTACGGATGCAATGATCCACTTTGCAACGGTACTCTTTTTCATGGTTCTGTTCTCCTTTTATGTTTGATTTATTTCATTTAATGACGTTCAGTTTTCAGTTTTTGCAGCAGTGGCGAAATTTAATCATCAAAACTGCAGATGTCATATATCTTTTGCGCTTGGGGTGTCAGGTGACGCACTTTTTCGCCATCTTTAAATGTTTCATAAAGAATGAGCGGTTTTGATATGCGTACCGATGGTGCGGCACCTTTGGTGGCTTCGATGAGCACACTGCAAGGTTCACTTTCAGCATCGGCGTGAACGAATGTCATTCGCTTTGGCTCGAGTCGATAGTTGTGCATGGCAGTGAGCAGATCGGTCAGTCGATCGGGACGCCAAACGCATACAAATTTTCCGCCATGTTTGAGGAGTCGTGCGGCACACGCGCAAAAATCAACAATATTGCCGCAAACCTCATGGCGAGCTATGTATTTTTCATCGCTCTCGTTTCGCTTACCAGACGTGCATTTCATATAAGGCGGATTGGAGATCACCAAACCGACCTCGCCACCGATATCTTCGGGGCGCAAATCTTTGACGTTGGCGCACAGAGGCGTGATGCGATCAGAGAAGCCGTTGAGCGCGGCATTTCTCACAATCAGTTCTGCAAATGCAGGCTGAACCTCAACAGCTGTGGCGCGTTTGATCTTTCCCTTGGCCAAAAGAAGCAAGGGGAGAATTCCTGTGCCGCTGCCAAGATCAACAGTGTGCGTCTTGGGGGAGGATTTTATAAAGGCCGAAAGCAGAAACGCATCGGTTCCAAAAGTCAGGCCATTCTTTTTTTGAATCAATCGGATATTTTCGTTCACCGTATCAAGCCGCTCAGCTGCGGCAAGAGTGGGAACGAGGGAAGAGGGAAGAGGAAGA
>JAZOMJ010000062.1:0-6362 GCA_045653865.1 Eubacteriales bacterium | reverse complement strand
TCACTTAATCCACGGTTTTCGTCCTTCACAGCCAAATTGCTCCTTTCTGCTACTTTTTTCGTGTTTTTAGCACTCGTTTTGTGTGAGTGCTAACTTACGATATAAATTTACCACGTTTTTGCCGATTTGTCAATGGCTTTCCCAAATAATTTTATGAACATTTTGTTAATATTATGCCCGAGTGCTAAAAAAGAGCTCTGCCAAAGCAAAGCTCTTTTTGATGTTTTGGGTTATGATTCGAATGCAAATCGCTTTCTTGTTTCAAATGTATAAAGCAGTTGCAAAAGGTACTGCAACACCAACCAACCAATCACAAAGGATGCGATATCCGCAACATAATAGGTAGCCAACAGAATCCACTCGGCGGCATCGATGGGAAGCCCCCAGAAGAAGATATCATAATACAGGCGAGAGAGCAATTTGAGTCCCGATGGGATGAGTGCCGAGAAGAAACAAAGCTTGGTGATGGGATTGCCAAAGTTGAAAAATCCTGCAATTGGGAAACAATCTGCTATCATCTCTTCCCCTTCAGCCCCCTTGGAATAAGCCTTAAGGCGCATCAGGACGCGGCGGCAGCAAAACTCTGCCAAAACAAGCACAACTGCGCCTTGCAAAACATCCATTCCGATGCTAAAAAGTGCGCTGGGGAGTTCCTCACCCCAAAAAGTTTCGGCACTCGGAAAAGACATCATCAAAAAACCAACAAACATGATAAGGAGATATCTAAGCGCCACAGCCACTACATAAATAATGGCAAAATCGCGGATTTGTTTTCTTCCAAAACGCAAATAAATATAAATAAGGAAAGCAAACGAACCCCAATAAAAGAAAAAATCAATCAAGGGTTCTACCAATTCTGTCAGTAAAAACAGCACAACAGATCCACGCCAAAGTACGTTGCTGGAAAGCAAAAGATAGATGGGCGTATAGATGACCGATACAAGTGCGATGCAAGCAATTGCAAAAATCAAAAACTGCTTTTTGGAATGCTTGAGAGAAAGCTCATCGAATAAAAGATCGCGCACGTGGCACCTCCACATAAAAATCTACCCTATTATAACACAAGCGCGGCTTTGTGTCAACCTATTTGTCAATTTTTCATTTGCTTCATATACTGATATAAAAAATGAATTGGGGGTATTTTATGTCAAACCAAGCAAACGAGATACATTTTTTTGATTACTGTGCAATGATGGAACGCTTGCATAACCTTGCCGATACATATTCTTTTCTCACGCTTTCCTATATTGGCACATCCATTCTCGACCGCGCCATTCCCATTTTGCACATTGGAAACGGCTCCCGACGTGTGCTATACGTTGGTGCGCACCACGGAATGGAGTGGCTGACTTCCCTTGTGCTGACACAGTTTTTAGAAGAATTTTGTGAGGTTGTCAAAGAACATCGGCGCGTGCAGGGAATGTATCCTTGTGATCTTTTGGATGGTTATACCCTTTCCGTTCTTCCCATGCTCAATCCCGACGGGGTCGAATATCAGATTCACGGGGTGCGCGAGGATAATCCTTTGCGCGAACGCCTTTTGGTGATGAATGGCGGCAGTGAGGATTTTTCCGCTTGGCAAGCCAATGCGCGCGGTGTTGACCTCAACCACAATTATGATGCCGGGTTTGATGAATACAAACAATTGGAAAAGGTGCAAAACATCCCCAAAGGCGCTCCTACACGGTATAGCGGTGAGTCTGCCGAGAGTGAAGTGGAGGTTGCCGCACTTTGCAATTTGATTCGCTTCTCGGCTCCTTGGAAAGGCATTATGACCTTGCACACACAGGGCGAAGAAATCTTTGCTCCACCTTGCAAAAAGGTGCAAAGCGAAGCGATTACCGCCCGCCGTTTGGCACAGCTAACGGGCTATCGCTTAGTACGTGCAGAGGGACTTGCGGCATACGGAGGGCTGAGCGATTGGGCAAGCGAAAAACTCTCCATTCCCTCCTTTACAATGGAATGCGGCAGAGGAAAAAATCCCCTGCCGATCACACAAATTTCTTCTGTTTATGCCACTATGCGCGCGGCTCTTTTTCTCTTTCCCACAATTCTGTAATTTTTTGCAAAAAAGAATTGCAAACACGTCTTAAATATGTTATAATATAATTTAAATGATGAGAATTATCACACGCAATTGCAAGAACTTGGCTCTTGTGCCTCTGTTAGGCGGCAGGCAGTGTACTTTTTTCGAGTCGCTTCACCGCCGCGTAAATGCCTTTCTTGCTTGTTTTTATTGAGCAATTCCTGCACCTGCATCCAAAGTGCATTATTGACGTGCCGCAACTTATCGGTGACGTCTTTATGTACGGTGCTTTTGCTGATGCCAAACACCTGCGCCGCCACTCTTACTGTTGCGGAATGCTCTAAAAGATATTCTCCCAACACCACACACCGCTCTCTTCCGGACCAATCAGAGATCATATTGCATCCTCCTATTCGGGTTCTCTCTGTTTGATAGTATGCGGCTTGTGCGCATTTTAGAAGTGATTTCAAAAAGAAGGATCTGTTTTTATGTTAAAAGAAGAACAACGCTTTGCCGACTCCGATATTTTGGAAGGCATGACGTCAATTTCCGCCCTGCTCAATGCAGGTGCGGCAAACGACCGCAAAATTGAAAAAGTGCTCATCGACAGTGCAAAAAGAAAATCGAAAGCTCCGCAAATTGGATTTTTGACGGCAAAATCGCACGAGCTCGGCTTCCCCGTTGAGTTTGTGGATGCAGAAGAGATTGATCGCTTGTCTGTTGGTAATACGCACGGCGGTATTTTGGCGCTTTGCACCGCTCGCACCATTCACACGCTCACGCCCTCGGATATTCAGCCAAACAGCTTTTACGTCTATTTGGAGGGGATTGAGGACCCATACAATTTCGGCTATGCCATTCGCTCACTCTATGCCGCAGGGGTATGCGGCATTGTCCTCCCCCCTCGCAACTGGATGAGTGCCGCAGGCGTTGTGGCTCGTGCTTCGGCAGGTGCCTCGGAGTCTCTCCCCATTTTTGAAGCCGAGGGCGGGGATGCGGTAAAACTCTTCAAAGAGGCAGGTTATACTGTTCTTTGCGCAGGCATTCGCGATTCGGTTTCTGTGTTTGAGGAGCACTTCCCTTACCCTGTTTTGTTGGTGATTGGTGGGGAGAAACGCGGCATTTCGCGCACGCTTTTGGATGCCGCCGACCACATTGTGCGCATCGACTACGGTCGCGATTTCAGCGGTTCTCTTTCTGCCGCCTCTGCCGCAACGGTAATGGCGTTTGAAATCTTTCGCCAAAACCGCAAATAATGTGTAAAAAAACTTGTTTTTTTATAAAAAACAAGTGGACAAACAAGAATTTTCGTGTTATAATATAAGGTAAAGTTGATTTGCAAAGGAGCTAAATAATGGAAATTTACAATCTTTTTCCCGGTTCGTTTGGCTCAAACTGCTATCTGCTCATAAGCGAAGGACAAGCCGCTGTGGTTGACCCCTCGGCAGATGCCGACGTCATTTTGCAAAAGGCTGCCCAGCTGGGAGCCGAACTGCAATACATTTTGTTAACACACGGTCACTTTGACCACATTTGTGCGCTGGATGCTTTGCGAGAGAAAACGGGCATTCCTGCCTATATTCACAAAGACGATGCCGATATGCCTGCGGATTCGCACAAAAATGCATTTTCCTTCTTTTTTGGGCAATCGCGCACCTATCACACTCCCGAAAAAACATTGGTTGATGGCGACGTGCTGACGCTTGGCAACGAGCGCATTCGCGTGCTCCACACGCCAGGTCACACAGAGGGTTCTGTGTGCTATCTTTGCGGTGATGATATTCTCATCACAGGAGATACGCTCTTTGACCGCGGATTCGGTCGGTATGATCTGTATGGCGGTGACCCATTCAAATTGCGCCGCTCACTTGCGCGCATTGCAACACTCGACCACTCGCTTACCATTTATGCCGGTCACGGTTGCCCCACCGATCTCGGGGATGCCGTACAGAACTGTGCACTACTTTGAAAATTGTCAATTTCCACGAGAAAGGATTTATCATATTATGGATTATCAAAAGCTTGCCGAACTTCTCTTCCCTGCAGTAACCGAAACACCTGCGGATGTAGAAGCTAAATTCCCGCCCCGTAACCTGCCTGAGGGTGCAAAAGTAACGCGTTTTGCTCCCAGCCCTACGGGCTTTGTTCACTTTGGCGGTTTGTTCCCCTCTACCATTGGCGAACGTCTCGCTCACCAAAGCGGCGGCGTGTTCTTTTTGCGCATTGAAGATACCGACGCAAAGCGTGAAGTAGACGGCGCGGCTGAGGGTTTGATTCGCACACTTGCTCACTATGGCGTTTGCTTTGACGAGGGTGCTGTAATCGGTGAAGATGGCAAGATTTGTGACAAGGGCGACTACGGTCCCTATAAGCAAAGCCAACGTGGTCCTATCTATCACGTGTTTGCAAAGCAACTTGTGAGTGAGGGCAAGGCATACCCCGTATTCACCACCAAGGAAGAACTCGAAGCGATGAACGCGGTTGACAAAAAAGCCGAAATCAAAGCCAAGGACTGGCACGAGGATCAAACCGAGCAACGCGAAAAAATGCTCGCGGCTCGCAACATCACTCTCGAAGAGGTAGAAGCCAATCTTTTGGCAGGCAATCCCTTTGTTCTTCGTCTATTGGCTGACGGTGACCCCGAAAAGAAAACGCCCTTTACCGATTTGGTAAAAGGTAAATTGGATATTCCCGAAAATGACGAAGACTTCGTCCTGCTCAAGTCCGACGGAATCCCCACCTATCACTTTGCACACGCGGTGGACGACCACCTGATGGGTACAACGCACGTTATTCGCGGTGAGGAGTGGCTCCCCAGTCTTTCCAAGCATATTATGTTGTTCCGTTACCTCGGTTTTAAGCTCCCCAAATATTTGCACATCGCGCAAATTATGCGCCTTGACGAGAACGGCAACAAAAAGAAGCTTTCCAAGCGCGATATGGGTGCCAATATGGACGATTACAGCCGTATGGGCTATGCCCCCGCTTGCGTTTGCGAATACATTATGACGCTGCTCAACTCCAACTATGAGGAGTGGCACGCGCAAAATGCAGACAAGCCCTACACTGACTTCCCCTTCAACATCAAAAAGATGAGCACCTCGGGTTGCCTGTTCGACTTTAACAAACTCAATGACGTCAGCAAAAACGTCATCTCCCGTATGACGGCAAAGGAAGTTACCGAGCAAGTTACCGCGTGGGCTCTTGAGTACGATCCCGCATTTGGCGAAAAGCTCGCACGCGATCCTGCGTTCACAGAGTCCATCTTCGCTATCGGTCGCGGTGGCAAGAAGCCGAGAAAGGATTTGGCTACTTGGGCAGATGCAAAGCCCTATATGGGATTCTTCTTTGACTTTGTCCAAGAGGATCAATACGAAGAAAAGTTTGACAAGGCAGACATCAAAGCAGCCCTTGAGAAGTTCCTTCTTTCTTATGATCCCGCGGACGATATGAACGCTTGGTTTGAAAAGGTGAAAGCGGTAGCACGCGAGATCGGCTATGCTGACGATATGAAAGAATACAAGGCAAATCCCGAAGCTTTCCGTGGCAGTATCGCTGACGTGAGTATGTTCTTGCGTGTGGCTGTTACAGGTAAGATGAATGCTCCCGACCTTTACACCGTTATGCAAATTCTCGGCAAAGACGAAACTGTTTGCCGCATCCAAAATATGATTGCTACCCTTTGATAGAAGAAAGGTTTGATAATACTATGGCAGAACTTGAAAGAAACTTTATTCTTGATATTATTGACTCTGACCTTGAGGCAGATCCCGAACTTAAAATTCACACCCGTTTTCCTCCCGAGCCCAACGGATATCTCCACATCGGTTCGGTAAAGGCGATTTGCATCAACACCGACGTATCCAACAAATATGGCGGTTTGTTCAATTTGCGTTATGACGACACCAACCCCGCAAAGGAATCGGACGAGTTTGTTCGCTCCATTCGCGAGGACCTTGAGTGGCTGGGTGCTACCCCCACAGGCGGTGTGTTCTACGGCTCCGACTATTTTGGAAAGTGCTACGAATTTGCCGTTCAGCTCATTAAGCAAGGTGACGCTTACGTTTGCGACCTGACCAAGGACGAAATTGCAGATTACAAGGGCACCGACCGTTCGCAAGCCTCCAAGGAGTCTCCCTACCGCAACAGAACTGTGGAAGAAAACCTGGAACTCTTTGAGCGTATGAAGAACGGTGAGTTCCCGGACGGTGCACGCACGCTGCGCGCAAAGATTGACCCCTCCTCTGACAATCCCTATCTGCGTGACCCCGTTATTTACCGCATTAAGCACATTCATCATCACCGCCAAGTCGATGAATGGTGTGTATATCCGATG
>JAZOMJ010000061.1:0-23951 GCA_045653865.1 Eubacteriales bacterium | reverse complement strand
ATCCGCTCAGAAAGTTGATTGACTTCAAAAACACAATGTCAACAACTCTCTTAGCGAGCAGGGTCTTGGCGGTGCCTGGGAGCTCGCGGCAGCCAAAGCGAGGGTTCCCCTCGCGCCGACTGTCTATCCGTGGCTTTGGATTTCACTTTTGTAATTCTTGTTAGAGAGTTTTTGGAGAGGGTGTGGGAGAACCCTTTTTCCCAAAAAGGTTCTCCCACAAAAAATTCCTATCTCATTCAAACAATCCCAAAATTGCTGCCTTGGGTTGCACACCCATGGTCTTTTTGACAACCTCACCGTTTTTGAAAACGATGAGCGTGGGGATGCTCATAATACCGAAGCGCATAGCGAGTTCTTCTTGCTCGTCGACGTTGACCTTGCCAACCTTAATATTGGAATTTTCCTCGGCGATTTCGTCAACCACGGGGGAAAGCATACGGCAGGGACCGCACCAAGGAGCCCAAAAATCTACGAGGACGGGCTTGTCGGATTGCAGAACTTCTGCTTCAAAATTTTCGAGAGTAATTGTTACAACTGCCATTTTAGTTCTCCTTTTCTTTGTTAAGATGTGTGTTTTTGATTTTTGAAATTTGATTTAAAACGTGTTCCGACAACTGTGAAAAAATCTGCGCCACGCGAGCAAAAAACGCGTCTTTTTTTGCTTTTGGGTGCGAATCGGTGTTTTGGGACTTTTTGATTTGACGAATCAACACAACAATTCCCAATGCTACCGTGCAAGCAATGAATGCACCTAAAAAATCGATAAGAACATCCGAAAGGAGCCCACCTCTGCCATCGCGAAAAAGCTGATGAAATTCATCGACTGCCGCATAGACCAAGGCAACTCCCAAAGCCACCACATATCGCCACAACAATTTGCCGTGCCAAGTCAGCAAAAACAAAAAGCAAAGTGTTGCAAGCAAACCAAACTCCAACATATGTGCGAGCTTGCGGATGGGCGTGTGCATTTTTTGCAGGAGAGCGAACTGCTCTGCGGTGAGTTTTTCGGCGGAATCCTTAGAGTTTGTATCATCAACGGGAGCGGTAACTTCCGGAGTCATAACTACGGGTGCGGTTTCTTCTACAGAGGGAGCGGCGGTTTCTTCTTGTGAATGTTCCACTGATGGCTTTTTGTTGGAACTATTGGAATTGTTTTTTTTAGGGCGTGTGGTAGTTACTTCTTTATTCTCTTTATTCTCTTTTTTCTCTTGCTTCTCTGTGGGCTTTAGCGGCAACATTTCCACAACGCCGGCAGCAACTTTTTCGCTAATAGCGGCAGATTGTGTGCCGTTTTGAGAAGAAAATAAAAATACCATTGCCATATTACAAACAATCAAAATGCCCAGCAGTATGCGCCACGCAAGCAACTGCTTTTTTTGTTTTGTCATACTTAACATGTCCTTTTTGTTTTATTTACATTCCATTATAGCACAGTTTTGCCCAAAAAGCAAGCCTTTTTGCACAACAGCCCAAAAATTCCAAATTACCCGCACAAAAGCAAAAGGGAGAGCCACAAAAGAATATCCGATTCTCCCTCGTTGCGTGAGAGCAACAAGATCAATCCTAGAAGCAAAAGGCGATCCGAATCCTCGCCAAGCTTCCCATCTTTGCCACCAAGCAAGCGGCGCAGGGCATCAAAATGAATGGGGGATACGGGGGATGGCTTTTCGTGCTCCTCTACCGCGACGCTTGTTGGCGTTTCTGCTTGCGGTGTTTCGGGAAGAAGCACCGCATCTCTCTCGATCGGCTTTTCCTCGGGGCGATCGGTGCGCAAAAAGCGCTCGGCAGTTGGAGATGCTTTTTCGCCAAAACCATCTCGAATGGGTAGGTGCGGTGTCTCTTTTTTGGGGATGGCAATCGGCTCATTTGGCTTTTGCGAGAAGGCAGAGCCACCGTAATGCTCGGGCAGGCGGATGTTCTTTTGCGGATTTTCTCCATAACGTGAATACATATCGCACCCTCCTTAAATCATTTTTTGCAGGGCATCGCCCAAGCGAGAGAGCCCCAATAACATGTCGATTGCCCGACAACGCTCGGACGACAGAAATGGCTTGAGTGCCAAGAGCAGGTCATTGCGGCAGTTTCTGCGGTCGTGTTCCCTGCCGTGAGGCGGTGCCTCGGATTGAAGTGTGGTCGCCACGGGCGCAGATGGTGATGCTTGCATCATAGGGGCGAGCATTTTCATCACGTCGGGCAGTTTTGCCATCATTTCGGGGTTGGAGAGCACACGCGAGATGCCCTCTTGCACAGTGTTCTCGCCACCGCTATTGGCGGTGATGGACGGCTTCTGTTCCACGCCTACCGCTCCCGATGCCCCCAACACCGATGAAAGATTGCGTACAAGATCGGGATTGGAGAGCAGTTTACCAAGGAGCGCACTCGCATCGGGCGAGGCAGGTGCGCGCGGTTCTGTTTCGCTCATAACGTCACCCTCCGTTAAAGCTGATTGCGCTTGCCGCGACGGTAGTCCTCATAAAGGCGATTGATGCCCTCGAGTTCATCCTCGCCAATAGAACCGAGCGCCGAGCGCACGCTCTCGATGTTTTGCGGATTGATGCCAAGCTGTGCAGGATCAATCCCCGACTCTGCGGCAATCTTTTGAATCATTTGCCCCAGTTGCTCATCGTTCATCGCCAACAGTTTTTTCAACATTCTCTCATCTATTTGCATAATACTGTCTCCTTTGCAAGATTTGATGGGTATCAGTGACAGTATATGAAAAATGAAAGGATGGTGATAAAAAAGAGCCCGACAGATTTTTAGATCTGTCGGGTAACTATCATAATTTGATATTTTATAACGAAATCCAATAGCGCTGTATAATACCGCTTTTACTCAAGCCAACGGTATCGACGATTTCTTTTTCTAAAACACCGCCATTTTTTAGAATCGTCTTTTGTGATGCGACATTATTTTTATCGCAGGTCAGCAAAACCTTGGTTTCTCCATATTCGCGGCAAATAGGCAAAAGCAATTTCAGTATTTTTGATGCGTAACCCTTTTGCCGTTCCGAAGGACGAACACTGTATCCAATGCTGCCTCCAAATTGAAGAAGAAATCCCGAAAGAGGATGACGGAAATCAATGATGCCGACAACGCGGTTATCCTCTTGACGAACTGCCAAAAACACCTCGGAAGGAACATACGCTTCCCGATACATTTCTCGCAATCTTCTCTCAAAATCAATCCACTCTTCAAAAGAGTCGACCGCATCAAGACCTGCACAACCGTCAAACCCATCACCGTTTTTTGCCATTTCTTCTTTTAAAGACATCACTTCTTTTTCATATTCCATTGACGGTCTGACCAATAACAGTTTACACATTATTTTACCTCTCTGATCACAACAACTCCAAAACATCCCTCACGGTGTCAACCACGGCGATGCAGTTGCATTTTTCGAGCTTGGAGCGGTTTTGGTGTCCTGCGGCAACGAGCACGCAGTCAACGCCCATGGCGGCGGCAACCTCGGCATCGTGGTCGGTGTCGCCTATCATGAGGGCGCAAATGTTGGGGTTGGCGTTCTTCCACGCCACGCCAATCTCTTTTTTGCTTTTTGCGTGGATGTTATCCAAACCGAGAATGCCATCAAAGCGCGAGAAAATTCCCAATTTTTCAAGCTGGTCGTGCAACATATTGACCTCGCTTGCCGAAAGAATCCATTGCTCCATTCCCTTTTTGTGGAGTGCGTCGAGCACCTCGGGAACATCGGGATAGGCGGTGGAATCTGCAGAGTATTCAAAATAATAATCCATCCATTCGGGTGCGAGAACCGCAAAAGGTGTTTTTTCAAAATCGAATCCCATTCTCGCGTAGTAGTCTTGAATGGGAAAACCGAACAGCTCGCGATAGTTTTCCACCGACGTAACCGGCGGCAAATTGTATGCACCAAGCAAGCGGTTTGCGCTTTTGATGCAGGCATCTACATCGTTGTAAATGGTTCCGTTAAAATCCCAAATGATGTGTGTGTAGGTTTTCTTTTGCATAATGTTCTCTCGTTTCTTTTGAAAAATCATCTGCCACGGGGCAGAAAATGTTGGTAAAATAGCATCCCCCCTACCCCATTTTGGGGTGAGAGATTTCCTCTTTTTCCATCTGTAGCACAGAGAGGAAAAGCCCACCTCGGTTGGCAAAAACCGTGGGTTGATTTGCACTGCCTTTTCCTGTATAATAACACCATGCGGTGGTCACGCCGCCGCAAATTTACAGAAAAGGAGTGATTGTATGGTCACGACAACAAACCTGCCGCGACGCCTGACGCGTCGTTGGCTATGTGCCTTGTTTGCCGCCCTCTTGCTTGTGAGCGTGTTGCCCTTGAGCGCTTTTGCGTATGCCTCCGCACACCCAAAAGAATCGGTAGAAACCGACGTTTACCTTGACGGCATTGAGATTTTGGATGGCGACTGCGTTATTTGGAACAACATTACATTTGTTCCTTTGCGCAAATTCTGCAACCTGTTTGACGGTTGCACCTTTGAGTGGAACGGCAAAACCAACACTGCAACGGTAAAAACTGCAAGCGGTATGACGCTCATCATTCAGTCTGGTGCACTTTATATCTGGGCAAACGGGCACTATTTTTACACCGTAGAAGAGGTGCAAAACTGGAACGGCAGTCTCTACGTTCCCATTCGTCCTCTGGCGCGTGCCTTCAATGCCACCCTTGAGTGGAACAATTCTTTGCGCGCCGTTGAGGTCACCTCTCCCACGGGCAAGCCCATGGTTGCTTGGGCAAATTATGACGAGGATGACCTTTATTGGCTTTCTCGCATCATTTCCTCGGAATCTCGCGGGGAACCCTTGAAGGGACAAATCGCCGTTGGCAACGTGGTGCTCAACCGCGTACGCAGTACATCCTACCCCAACACCATCTACGGTGTTATCTTCGACCGTAAGCACGGCACGCAATTTTCTCCGGTTTCCTATGGCACCATCTATCAGGAGCCCTCGGAATCGGCCATCATTGCCGCCAAAATTTGCCTTGAGGGATATTCGATTTCGGATACTGCCCTGTTCTTTATGAACCCAAGAATTGCTACCTCCAATTGGATTTCAAAGAACAGACCCTACGCCTTTAGTATCGGCAACCACGATTTTTACAACTAAATTATAGAAAGGAATATGAAAGGGATGGAACGCAATTGCGGGCCATCCCCATTCTTTATTTTTTATTCTACAGAAATTTTGGGGCTCTCTTCGAGTGCCAAACTATTGATATAAGCCTTAACTTCCTTTACATCGCCATTGTATTCCAAGCCTTCTTTATACAGTTCGTTGCTGCCGTGGAATGCGTATGTACCAATGGTTTGAAGGGTTGTGGGCAACTTAACCGTTTCCAATACAACACAGTTTTGGAATGCTTGTTGACCGATTTCTACGGTTCCTTCGTTGATGATAGCAAATTCGAGAGCGGAACATCCATAGAAAGCACCAACACCAATGGTTTCAACAGTCGCAGGAAGATTGACACCTACCAAAGAAGTGCAACCCATAAACGCCGTGTCACCAATTTTGGAAAGTTGAGAACTCTCTGCAAAAGTGATGCTTTGCAAAGAAGTGCAACCATAGAATGCACCTTCGTCAATTTCGGTTACGTATGCGGGAAAAGAAAGCTGCTTCAAAGAAACACAGTCTCTCATAGCATAAGCTTCGATAACAAAGGTGTGCTTGCTCATATCAAAACTTGCATCTTCCTTCAAGTATTCCTCAGCGGTAGGAAATACCAATTCGGAAACACTGGAGCTGCAGTTAAACGCTTCTTTTGCAATACCGACAACACGACGCTTTTGGTTGATGTTGTCACCCTCTGTTCCGTAGGGATAGAAGTATGTGGGAATCTTTACTGCGTGTGCTTTATCAAGAGTGGTGGAGAAACCAACAATACGAACGGTTTTGGTATCTACCTCTTCAAACACAAACGTATCATGTACATTATAGGTATCTTCCGTTTTTGCGATTTCATTACGGCTACCCTTTAAGCTTTCCAACTGACTGTCTGTGCCACCGTTGTCTTTAATCGTGCAAGCGGCAAACGAGAATACCATCCATACCGCGAGCATAATTGCGAGAAGTTTTTTCATAATCTTCCTCCTGCGAAAATACATATATATAAGATTATACAAGATATGCCCCAAAAAGTCAATAGATTTTTCCCGATTCTTTGTAAATATTTTGTTATCTCCTATCCATTTCCCTCGCAAAAGTGCACTTTTTGCCCAACTTGACGGTCTTTGGCTTGCAAAAAACCGTGTTTTGGTGTGCCACTATTGACAAGAACCCCCTTGTGTTGTATAATGTTTATAGAAGAATTACAAAACTGTGGAGGACTCTGATGTTATCGTCAACATTCAGTGCGGGACTGTGCGGCATAGACGGCTTTCCCGTAACCGTAGAGTGTAACCAAAAGAATAATTTAGAGGGATTTGACTTAGTCGGACTCCCCGACATGGCAGTGCGCGAAGCAAAGGAACGCGTAAGAACCGCTTGCTACAACAGCGGCTATAGCTTCCCCTATGCGCGCATCACCGTCAACCTCGCCCCCGCTGACCGCAAAAAGGAAGGCTCTGCCTTTGATGCGGCCATTCTTTGCGCCATTTTTCACAGCAGCGGCATTATTCACCGCGGTGTGGATATGCGCGGCAAGTGTATTGTTGGAGAACTTTCCCTCTCGGGTGAATTGCGTGGCGTACGTGGCATTTTGTGTATGTGCGTTGCGGCAAAAGAACACGGATTTACCGAATTCTACGCCCCCGTGGAGAATGCACGCGAAGCCGCCGCAGTAGAGGGCATTACGGTGTATGCCGTGCCCAATATTCGCACCCTTGTAATGCACCTCAACGGTGAGGCACCTCTGACGCCCGAAGCATATGACCGACAAGCGTTTTCGGATGCCGTAACCCGTCACGCGCTTGATTTTATGGACGTTCGCGGACAAGCGATGGCAAAAAGAGCGATGGAAATTGCCGCCGCAGGCGGACACAACATCCTGCTCATCGGCCCTCCCGGCACGGGTAAATCGATGCTTGCAAAGCGTTTGCCAACCATCCTGCCTCCCCTGACCTTTGCCGAAGCTATTGAAACCACAAAGGTACATTCGGTTTCCGGAACGCTCCCCGAGGGTGTCTCGCTCCTATCGGCGCGTCCGTTCCGCTCCCCTCACCATACAATGAGCCCTGTCAGTCTTGTGGGCGGCGGCATCAACCCGATGCCGGGTGAAATTTCGCTTGCCAACAACGGCGTGCTCTTTCTCGATGAGCTGCCCGAGTTCCCCAAGCAGGTAACCGATGCTTTGCGCCAACCGCTTGAGGATAGACGCGTCACCATTACCCGTGCAAACGGACGTGTGACCTTCCCCTGCTCGTTTATGCTTGTGGGTGCAATGAACCCCTGCCGTTGCGGATATTTCGGTCACCCCACGCATCCCTGCACCTGCCGTCCCGATGACGTCAAGCGTTATATTTCCCGCATCAGCGGACCGATGCTCGACCGTATGGATATTCAAATCGAGCTCCCCTCTCTTTCTTATGACGAAATTTCCGCTCCCGATAAGAATGCCGACAGCTCGGCTACCATTCGCGAGCGCGTAAGTGCCGCTCGTGCGTTTGCAAACAAGCGTATGGGCGAGGATGCCGTTTTTTGCAACGCACAGCTCGATGCACGCGGCATTCAAAAATATTGCATTTTGGATGCGGATGCTTCTGCCCTCCTCGCGGCAGCCTATGACCGTATGGGGCTCAGCGCACGCGGATATGACCGCATTTTGCGCGTAGCACGCACCATTGCCGACCTTGATGCATCCGAGACCATTCGTGCGCCTCACGTGGCGGAAGCCATTCAGTTGCGCAGTCTCGACCGCAAATATTGGGGCTAACACAAAACACAAGGATACTCTTTTATGAAGTTCAAACAATATATTGGCGACCGCGCCTTTTACCGCGCGCTTTTGGCGGTTGCCATCCCCATTATCATTCAAAACAGCATTACAAACTTTATCAGCCTTTTGGATAACGTGATGGTGGGACAAATCGGCACCGAACAAATGTCGGGTGTCTCTATTGTCAACCAGCTGTTGTTCGTTTTTAACCTTTGCATTTTTGGCGCCCTCTCGGGAGCGGGACTGTTTGGTGCACAATTTTTTGGTAACAAAGAATATGAAAATCTGCGCCACACCTTTCGCTACAAGGTCATTATCTCCTTGATCATCTGCACGGGTGCTATTGGACTGTTCCTGTTGGCGGGTCAACCGCTCATTTCCCTTTATCTGCACGAGGGCGGTGAAACAGGCGACCTTGCCCTGACGTTACACTACGCAAAAAAATATCTTGCCATATCGTTGTTTGGTCTGTTTCCCTTTACCGTAACCCAAATTTATGCAAGCTCCTTGCGTGAGGTCAAACACACCGTGCCGCCGATGACCGCAGGCATTATTGGTGTGGGCGTCAATATGATGCTAAACTACACCCTCATCTTTGGTAAATTCGGAGCACCGGCACTCGGGGTTGAGGGTGCGGCACTTGCCACCGTCATATCCCGCTTTGTGGAGTGTATTGCCGTAGTGATTTGGACGCATTTGCACGCAAAGGAATGCCCCTTTATTGAGGGCGTGTACCGTTCTTTTCGCATCCCAAAGGAGCTTGTGCGCTCCATCACTATCACAGGCACACCGCTTTTGCTGAACGAAACGCTTTGGGCGGCAGGGCAAGCAATGCTTTTGCAATGCTACTCCTTCCGTGGCATCGCTACCGTTTCGGCAATGAACATTTCGGGCATCGCCTTTAACACCTTTTCGGTGCTGTATTTTTCCATGGGAACCACCATTTCCATTCTCATCGGTCACCGACTTGGCGAGGGAGATTGCGAACGCGCAATGAGTGACGCCAAAAAAATGATTGCTTTCTCCACTCTGCTCGGAACCTGCTCCGGCATTTTGATTGCCGTTTGTGCCATCTTTTTCCCAAATCTTTACAACACCACCGACGAAGTTCGCGCTCTGGCTTCCGCGTTTATTATTTCGGTTGCCGTCAGCGCTCCCATTCAAGCAATCATCAATGCTTCCTATTTCACACTCCGTTCGGGCGGCAAAACGCTGATTACTTTTTTGTTTGACTCGGCATACGTGTGGTGCTTTACCATTCCGCTTTCTTTTTGTATGGTTCGCTTCACAACCCTGCCGGTGGAATGGGTCTATTTCATTTGCTACAACACAGATATCGTCAAATGTATCATTGGTATGGTTATGGTGCGCCGCGGCATTTGGCTCAACAGCTTTACCAAACAACATTGACAAGATAGAAAGGACCATTTTATGACCGAACTGTTATCCCGTTTGTTTGTCAAAAATCATAAGGATGCCACCAACCCCGCGGTGCGTACCGCCTACGGAACCATGGTGAGCATTACGGGAATTATCCTCAACCTCATTCTGTTCACCGCAAAATTTGTGGTTGGCTCCCTCTTTGGCGCCATTTCGATTGTGGGTGACGCAGTGAATAACCTCTCGGATGCAGGCACGCAAATCATCTCGCTTATCTCGTTCCGCATCGCGGCAAAGCCTGCCGACCGTGAGCACCCCTTTGGTCACGCAAGAATCGAATACGTCACCTCGATGATCGTTTCTTTTCTTGTTATGCTTGTGGGCTTTGAGCTCTTCAAAAGCTCGATTGCGCAAATCTTCTCTCCTGAATTGCCCGATAGCTCCCCCATCGCCATTATCGTGCTTATCGGCTCGATGCTGTGTAAATTGTGGCTGGGTCTTTTCAACCGCACCATAGGCAAGCGTATCGATTCCTCTGTAATGCGTGCAACCGCTGCCGACAGTCTTTCCGACGTGTTTGCAACAGGTGCCGTTTTGGTGGCAACCGTGCTCCCTATGATTTTCACCAATATGACTTGGAACCCCGATGCTTATATGGGCGTTATCGTTGCTGTTCTCATCATCGTGGCAGGATTCCGCATCCTCAACGAATCCAAAAATGCCATTCTCGGTGAAGCTCCCTCCGAAGAAATCGTCAAACAAATCACCAACGTGGTTGATAAATACGAGGGCGCGCTCGGTATTCACGATATGGTGGTTCACAATTACGGTCCCGGTCGTATCATCGCATCCCTGCACATCGAGGTGGATGGCTCGGTGAACGTGTTTGAAACCCACGATATGATTGATACCATTGAAAAAGATTTGCGCGAGAATTGCGGCATTGAAGCCACCATTCACATGGACCCCATTGTAACAGATGACGAACAGGTTAACGAATTGCGCGCAAAAACCGCAGAAGCGGTGAAAAAAATACACCCGTCGATGCAAATTCACGATTTCCGCTTTGTTGCAGGCGCAACGCATACCAACCTCATTTTTGACGTGGTTGTTCCCTTTGAGGTCAAAATGAGCGATGCAGAAGTCAAAGCCGCCGTTGCCGAAAAGGTAAAGGAAATTGATGAGACTTATTGTGTGGTACTTAACATTGACCATGCATAACAAAAAAGGACTTTCGCTGGGCGAAAGTCCTTTTGTTTTTCTCAACTCTCTTAACGGGCAGGGTCTCGGTGGCGCCTGACCGTTTGCGGCAGCAAAAGCGAGGGTTTCCCTCGCGTCGCCTGTCTATACGTACCTTTGGAATTCTCTATTGATATTTTTGTTAGGAAGTTTTTAAAAGGGGTGCAGGGGAAAACTTTTTTCAAAAAGTTTTCCCCTGCTTCTCCTATTCAATTCACCACTTTGTTTTCTTCTTCAAAACCTCATAGAGCGACAAAAAGCTTTGATGGCGTGTTTTGGGAATGGTGCCGTCCTTGACGGCGGCAAGGATGGCGCAACCGTCCTCTTTGGTGTGGGAGCACTTGGTGTAGCGGCACTCCCCGATGTAGGATTGAAACTCCCGAAAGGTCAGAGGGAGATCCTCTTTTTCAAAAAAGTCGAAGCGTTCAAAATCGAGCATGGTAAAGCCGGGCGTGTCGGCAAGATATCCACAGTCGGATTCGACACCCAGAGCATACAATTCTGTTACACGTGTGGTGTTTTTTCCGCGTTCGATGCGTCGGCTGATCTCTCCCGTTTGCAGTTCTAATTGCGGAAAGAGGCGGTTGAGCAAGGTGGATTTCCCCACACCAGAAGCCCCCGAAAACGCGGCAACGGTGCCACCCTTGATTTGGGCAATGCGTTCTTCGAGAGCGTCGATGGGCAACCCGAGTCCCACACAAAAAACCTCAAAGCCTGCGCGGCGGTAGATGTCGGCAAGCTCTTGGGCATAGTCGGGCGCAAGCTCGCTTTTGGTAATAACAATAACAGGCTCGATGCGGTTGTGCTCGGCAATCGAGATGAGCTTATCCACCGTTTCGAGCACGGGATCGGGCGTGGTTGCCGAAAACGTGACAAATAAAAGATCAAGATTTGCCATTGGCGGACGAATGAGCGCGTTTTTGCGAGGGAGAATCTCGTCGATTGCCACGCCCGTGCCATCCTCGGCACACTTGATGTTCCCATTCTCGTCGATGGAATAGGCGGTGTTGTCATAGGTGACCTTTACCACATCCCCCACGAGCAACGAGCCCTTGCGGTGCAGGCTTCCGCGACCGCGACCGGTTACGGTCTCTCCATCCAGAGGCATTGGCTCGCGTGAAGCATCACAAAACAGACGCACTGTAAACAGTCCGCCATTGCTTTTGATGACTCTTCCACACCCTTGATACATTTGGTTTTCTCCTTTTTTATTCGTTTTGTTGTGAGACGTATATCGTTATTTTGGTTCCGGGGAGCACAACGGTTCCCTCGGTGTGACTTTGCCGAATAACGGTTCCATCTGCTTCATCCGATGGCAGTTCCACCACCTCGCCTACATTCAACTGACAGAGCCAAAGTCGAATGAGCGCATCGGCACGCGAAAGACCGCACAAATTGGGAACGGTAACCGTTTGTTGTTGTTCGCCCCGGCTGACCGTTAGCGTAACGGTTGCTCCTTTTGGAACACGCTCCCCGGCTTTTGGTTCGCTTGCAAGAACCGTGCCCACGTCTTTTGGTGAGGATTCCGCCACCGTGTTGACAACAAGCCCGAGATTGCGGAGCGCGGTTGCCACCTCGTAAACATCTCCCCCTACCGTTTCGGGCAAAAGGATGCTCTCACCGCCAAGGCTGACCGTAACAGTGACGTGGCACGGCTCGCCATCCTCTGCCAAGCGACGTCGACTGCCGCCCGTTGGCGTTTGCGCAAAAACAACACCCGTGGGTGTGTTTTCGTTATAGCGGTACTCAATATCTACATCGAGCCACTCCTCGGTTTGCAGGCTACCAACGTGCAAACCGACAAGGTTTGGAATTTGCACCGTGGTTGGCTCTGCCTCGCGTGGGCGCAAGAGGATGTCCATTGTGATCCATCCCACCGCCAGCGAAAGCACAAGCGCAACCAACGCGGCTCGCCGCCAGGTTTTAAAATTTTTGATCCATTCCCCAAATTTCATATTTGTCCTCCGTGGTAAATATGTAAGAGAACGGAAAGTTGTTAATCACTTTTTCTTTTGGCATCGTAGGCGCAAAAGAAAAAGTGATCAAAAAGAAAATCGCCGAATGTGGGGGGCTCTGCCCCTCCACCCCGCCACCTTTTGAAAAAGGTGGACAAAAACTTTCTCACGGGGACACGAAGAGTTGTTACGCTTCTTCTTTCTTCATCGCCGCGCGGCGGAGCTGTCCGCAGGATGCGTTGATGTCAGAGCCGAGCTTGCGACGCACCGTAGCACGAATGCCCTTGGCTTCAAGCGCCTTGGCAAATGCCGCTACTGCCGCCTTGTTCGACTTCTTAAATCCTGTTTCCGCCACCTCGTTGACGGGAATGAGGTTGACGTGGATCGGCATGGTTTCGGTGCGCGAGCGCAGATGTGCATTGAGAACCTTTGCAAGCTTGTTTGCGTTTTCTACCGAATCGTTTTTGCCCGCAATGAGGGTATATTCAAAAGAAATTTTGCGCCCCGTGCGTGCGAAATATGCACGGCAGGTGTCAAGCAGTTCTGCAACGCCCCAACGGTTGTTGATGGGCATAATGGCAGAACGTGTTTCGTCATCAGGCGCATGGAGCGAGATGGAAAGCGTGATGGGAAGATCCTCCTCCATCAGCATTTTGATACGGTCGACAAGACCGCAGGTGGAAAGCGAAATATGTCGATATCCAATATTGAGCCCTGCCTCACAGTTGACAAGATGCAAAAATTGGATGACGTTATCATAGTTATCAAGCGGCTCGCCAATGCCCATCATAACAATGTTGGAAATGCGCTCGCCAATGCTCTTTTGGGCGGCAATGACCTGCCCGAGAAGCTCGTCGGGTCCAAGATCGCGTACGCGACCGCCAATGGTAGAGGCACAGAACTTGCACCCCATGCGGCAACCAACCTGCGAGGAAATGCAAATGGTGTTGCCGTGCTCGTATTTCATAACAACACTCTCCACGCAGTTGCCGTCGGCAAGACCAAACAAAAATTTGACGGTGCCATCGATGGCGGAAACCAATTTTTGCTCGACCTCGGGCAAATGATAAGTGAAAGAAGCGCGCAGTTTTTCCTGCAATTTTTTGCCGATGTTGGTCATTTCGTCGGGAGAGATACCGCGATGCAGTTGTTCAAAAATCTGTTTTGCACGGTATTTTGCTTCACCGTTCTCACACATCCAACTCTCGAGTTCGGGAATGCTTTGTGCCAAAAGAGCGAGCTTTTGTTCGTTCATAGGGCGCCTCCTTTCTTTATTGTGTCCTGTAAAATAAAATTCATTCAATATCAAGTCAACCCTTCCGTCTGCCTACGGCAGCCACCTCCCCTTGCACAGGGGAGGCTTAGGGGTTGTTCTGCTTTTTTATTTTTTCAAAATTGAAGATTTCGCATATTATTTTCAAAGGTAAGCAAACCTTTTAGCCGAGGTGGCGTTTTCATAAGAAAATGACGGAAGGAGAGCGCGCGACTAACGAATTGCACTCGCCAATAAAAAAACATCTACCTTTCATACACGGAAGGCTCCTTCCACCACTATCGTGGTCCCCCTCCCTCTCGGAGGGAGGCTCAAGTTAGTTCACTCCCAAAGTGAATTTTTGCTTTGGTGGGATGCCGAGCGGATTGGGGAATAAATTTCAACACAATTAAGCGGATGTTACTTCAGCCTCCCCTGTGCAGAAGGGTAGGCGCAAGCGCCCCGCAATTGCAAGCAATTGCTTCGGTGGCATTTTCGTAAGAAAATGACGGAAGGGTTGGTTCTTACTTCAAAAATCAGTTCACACGCTCGAGGGCGGCATAAAAGAAGCCGTCGGTGCCATCGGTGTCGGGATAGAGCGTGCGTTTTTCTATCAATTTAAAGGTGTTGTTTTCATTCAAAAAGCGAGATACGTTCTCCTCGTTCTCAGATGGCAAAAGCGTGCAGGTGGAATACACCAGCTTGCCGCCAATTTTGACATACGTAGATGCGTTTTTGAGAATGGCAAACTGAATATCGGGGAGCGCGGCACTCGTTGCGGGGTCTTTGTAGCGCAACTCCGGCTTTTTGGCAAACACGCCAAAACCCGAACACGGAACGTCACAAAGCACGCGGTCGAACGTGCCGAGCCATTCTTCGTTGGGGGTTCTCGCATCGCGCTCGGCAGTTGAGAGAATGGAAATGCCGAGTCTTGCGGCACCGCTCTCCACCAAGGAAAGCTTGTTTTTGTGCAAGTCGCAGGAAATGACCTCTCCCGTGTTTTGCATATCGATTGCCGCACCAAAGGATTTGGAGCCGGGGCAAGCGCAAGCATCGAGCACACGCATATCGGGATGCGCATCCAACGCACTCACGCAAAGTTGCGATGCTTCGTCTTGCACAAAGAACAATCCCTCTCCAAAGCCGTAAAGCTCGGCAACGGGGGATTTATCGCACACGTGTATGCCGACGGCACTTTCTTTGGTAGGAATGGCTTTGATTCCCTGCTCTGTGATTTTTTGAATCAATTCCTCACGCGAGATACGCAAGGTATTTGTGCGCAGGGTGAGGTCGGGATGTTCGCCAAAGGCGGCAAACAGCTCCTCGGTGCGCGTCATACCAAACGCGGCAACAAAACACTCGCAAAGTTCTTGGCAAAAGGAGTATTTCACCGACAAGTATCCAATGGGGTCCTCTCCCTTTTGCGGGATGGGGATTTCCTTGCCGCTACGGATAAACGCACGCAGAATGGCATTGACAAATCCGCGACTGCGCTTTTGTGCCATGTTCACCGTTTCATTCACAGCGGCGTGGTCGGGTACGCGATCGAGGTAGGCAAGCTGATAGATTCCCAAGCGCAGAAGTGTGCGCACGTCGGGGGAAATATCACCGCCCTTTCGATCGGCAAGGCTATCGATGATGGCATCCAGCGTGATTTGGCGCTCGATAACGCCATAAACGAGGGCTGTCAAAAGTCCTCTATCGGGGGATGTCAGGTCGGAACGTTTGATGGCAGTATCCAATGCAATATTGGAATACTGCTCTGCCGACGAGCAACGCGCCAGAACATCATATGCAATTTTACGTGGGTCGCTCATACGTCGGCTCCTTTCCTGTCTACTTTATTGACATAAGTCACTGATAAATGCGCGCAAAAAAACAATCAAAGCGCACTACCTTTGAGACTCCCCTGTGCAAAGGGAGCCTTTTTTGCTGTACATCTTGCTATTTAATCCGTCTATGGTATTTTATTATTTCACGATTTCCTTCATAATCGGAATCAAATTCTTTGCAACAGTGTTGTGTCCGTCGCGCAGGGGATGCAGGGGCACCTCGGGAATCCAACCAAAGGAATCGATAAAGTGCACATGGCAGTTGTTTTTTTGGTTATACTCTGCAATCATTTTGCCAAGCTCCTCGTGGAATGCGCCAACAAAGGCAGAAAGCGAAATGATGACAGACGCGGGATTGCGAGCGCGAATAACGTCGAGCAATTCCTCGTATTTTTGCAAATAGAGCTCCATGCCGCGAGAACGGTCATTGGCACCGTGGTTAATCAAAATATAATCGGCACTCTTGTGAGTAATGGGAGAGCCATCGAAATTGTAGGGGTAAGACTGAGGCGCCGCAGGAACATCTCCGGCTCCTGCGCGTGTAACGCCAACCGCTCCGTAGCCCATAAAAATGGGGCGCAAATTGAGCGCTTCGGCAGTTTGCCACGCGTATGTTGCGCATACGTCATCTTGATAGCACCGCATAACATCGAACACCGCGGTGGAAAGAACCTCGCCACCGTTGTTGAAATCGGTATCGATGAGCACGCCCTCGGTAATGGAATCTCCAACAAACTCGATGGTTTTTCGATTATCGGGAGAGATGGCAATGGGGCACTCGGTTTGCACGCCCACAAAAGAAACCTTGCCCGTGAGCGGCTGATACCAACGTCTATCCAGCTCGGTGCCGCCCTTGTAGATGATGCGGCAAACGTGGTCGCCATCCTCTTTTGCCATAATGCGAATATGCGAATCGATGTTGGCTTCAATCATATCGCCACCGTCGATTTGCACCCACAAATGCAGACGGGGTTGTGCATTGGAAACGATGTTGAACTTTGCAACCGCCATTCTGCCGCGGAATGCAAACTCAATATAAGAACCCGTAGCCGTTGCAGTGGCACAATCGATGCCTCTATCCCAACGACCCGTGAGACGAATACTTTCGTGTGTGTAAGGGATGTTCATTGTCTTCTCCCCTTTCAGTTTTCTTCTTTTTTGGCAAACATGCGGCGTTCTTTGCCCGAAAGCTTGTAGGAGACCCACGCGGATTCATCGTCGTAAAGACAAAGTGTTCCATATGGGCGTTCGTCATAGTTGAGGTCACCCTCGTAGTAAACGTCGGCAAACACAAAGAGTGTTTCGGGCGTTACCTCAACACCGTCAAAAACAAAACGGTAGTAGGTGTAAAGCGAAGTTTCGGTGCGTGTGGCGGTGCTTGGATAATAACGCTCCATCTTCAAAAAATCGGTATCGCCATTGTCCTCACGATTGTCGGGTGTGAGGTCGGTTGTGGTGATGAGTGTCAGGTCAAAAAGTTCTTCGCTCTTATCGGGAATTTCGGCAAGCCCATAATCCTTTGCCAAATTTTTGATGGTGCTGTTGTTGTAACGGAACACCAACTGCACCTGATGCGCCTCGGGAATGAAAACATACTGCGTAACCGAAAAATAACCGCGGTTGTATTCGGCAGTTGTGATGGTATCCTGCATTTGATATTGCAGAGTCAGGTTTTTCCCGTGCTCGTCATACGCCTTTTGCAAGGCAGGGTTGTTGATTAGATATTTGACCTGTTCGGGGTCGCCCGAGGAGCAAAGACGCCAGCCCAAAATGCCGCAAATGAGAACAAGCAACAAAGAAATGCTCCATTTGACAACGCGCCAAAATACGCGCATGTTGTGTCCGTTTATCATTGGTCTCCTCCTTTAGTTTTGCAAGAGCGCGCCAAGATGCGCCTCAAGGGCTACACCCATACGCACGGGCGTGTTGATTTTTGCCGACTCGCTGATAACGAGAACAATAAAATCAGCCGCACGTGTGCAAGCGGTTTCAAAGTCATCCCCTTGCATCAAGGCTCCCAGCAAGACAGAAGCAAAAATGTCACCCGTACCGGGATAGGAAATATCTTGGCACGCGCGCTTGACCCAAAAGATGCGTCCGTCAGCGTCTCTGCCTGCGTTGGCTACAATGCCGCCTACAAGTCCGATACCTGTGACAACAATTTTGCCGTGACAGATGTTGGAAAGCTTTTCAAGCAAAGAAAGCACAAACGCTTCGGCTTCTTTTTCGGGAAGCGTAGCAGTATCGATATAGGGGGTTTCTGTGAGAAAACACGCTTCGGTGAGATTTGGCGTGAGCACCTCTGCGTGGGTGCTAAGCTCACGCATACCGTCGGCAAGTTCCGGGGTATATGTAGCGTAAAGCACACCATCGTCGCCCATAACGGGATCAACGAGGATGAGAGGGGCTTTTCCCGTTTCGTCTGGAATAGTGCCAAAACGCTCGATGAATTCGCGCACCACCGAAATTTGTTCCACACTGCCGAGAAAGCCCGTATAGATAGAACCAAAGGTCATACCGAGACGGTCAAAATGTGCCGTGATGTGGTGCATATCATCGGTCAGGTCGCGAAAATATAAATTTTCAAAACCACCCGTGTGGCTGGAAAGGAGCGCAGTGGGGAGCGGTATGGTTTGATATCCCATCACCGACAAGGTGGGGATAACAACCGTGAGTGCGCATCTGCCCACGCAGGAAAAATCGTGTATTGCGGCTATGCGCCGCGGCGGTAAATGTTGCATAAATCTTCCTTACTTTTTCGCAAAGAGCGAAAGGATTTTGGGGTTATGTCTTAATTTTTCAGTCGGTCGAGGGCGTTTTGCAAAATGATTTGTGCCGAGAGCGTATCAATAACACCCTTGCGTTTTTGTCCGCGTGTGTTGGTTTCGTTGAGATAACGAGACGCGCTCATCGTTGTCATGCGTTCATCTATCATAGCAACGGGAACGTTCTCAAGACGCTCACGCAACAGCGCTGCAAACTCGCGGCAACGATCGGCACGAAAGCCCTCGGAGCCATCCATGTTTTTGGGCAGTCCCACAACAATGGCAGAGACCTTTTGCTCACGTGCCACCTCGGCAACCTTATCGGCAGTTTTGACGATGCCGCCGGGGCTGACGTATCCAATGCCCGAGGCAAGAAAGCGGCTCGCATCCGACACGGCAAGACCTGTTCGGGTGTCGCCAAAGTCAACACCGAGAATGCGCCCTTTTGTTTCTTTGAGGTCTAGAATCGTAACTTCTTGCATAACAGTTCCCTCTCATACTTCGGGAGCGGAAAGCACATCACCAACGGCAATTTTTCGACCGTTGATAAAATCTGCCGCCGCCATTCTCTTTTTGCCCTCGGGGAGCACTGCGAGAATGTTGATGGAGCCACATCCGCAAGCAACCTCAATTTTGCCGCCTGCAAGAGAGAGAACAGTTCCACAAGGAGCGAGCGTTCCCTCGCGTTTTGCCACCTCGGTGGTGGGAACCTTGAGCATTTTGCCGTCGGGGGTGTAGGTGAATGCGAGCGGAATGGGAGAGAGTCCGCGAATTTGGTTATGCACCTCATTTGCCGACTTTGTAAAATCGATGAGGCAATCGCTCTTTTCAATTTTTGCGGCATAGGTTGCAAGGCTGTCGTCTTGCTTGGTGCGTGTCAGTGTTCCCTCGCGAAGCGCTTGGATGGTATCGAGAAGTGTTTCGGCTCCGCAAACACCAAGCTTATCGTGAATGGTTTCAAAGTTATCGTTTTCCTCGATGGCAACCTTGCCGACAAGCAGCATATCACCCGTATCGAGACCGACGTCCATCATCATAGTGGTGATGCCGGTTTCGGGTTGTCCCTCCATAATGGCGCGTTGCATGGGTGCCGCTCCGCGATATGCGGGCAAAAGAGAACCGTGCACGTTGACGCAACCGCACTTGGGATAATCCAATACGTTTGCAGGCAGAATTTTACCATATGCTACAACAATGATGAGGTCAGGGTCAAGCTCGGAAAGCAGAGCCGCAAACTCCTCACCGCGCAGGGTGTTGGGTTGGTAAACGGGGATGTTCTTTTCGAGGGCATAAACCTTTACGGGGGGCGGTGTCAGAGTGTATCCGCGACCCTTTGGCTTATCGGGTTGGGTGACAACACCGATGATGTTCTCTCCTGCTTCAACAAGCGCACGAAGCGAAAACAGAGCAAAATCGGGGGTGCCCATAAACAAAATTTTCATACTCATTCACTCAGTTCCTCAATCATACAGTCAATAAAGAGTTTGCCGTCGAGGTGATCGATTTCGTGGCAGAATGCACGAGCGAGCAGGTCGCTGCCGCTAACCTCGTATTCTTCACCGTGGCGGTTGAAAGCGCGCACAGTGACGTGCTTGGGGCGCTTAGTAATGCCCCAACGGCCGGGGATGGAAAGGCATCCCTCTTGCTCTTGTTGTTCACCTGCAAAGGCTACAATGCGGGGGTTGATGAGTTCATACAACTCACCCTCTTCTACCTCAACAACCGCGATGCGACGAAGTACGCCTACTTGGGGTGCGGCAAGACCGACACCGTCGGCTTCGTGCATGGTTTCGATCATATCATCGAGCAGTGTGATGATGCGAGGGGTGATTTTTTCAACGGGACGGCAGACCTTGCGGAGTGTTTCGTCACCGTGCTTTACAATTTTGAGTTTTGCCATAACAGATCCTCACTTTTTAGAGACTTGACGGATTGAGATCAATGCTGAGCGTCACCTTTTTGCTCACTCTTTGACCAAACGTCGAGAGCAGTTCCGCCAGCATTGAAAGCGTGCGGCGCGTCAATTTGCACTTGAGCACCATACGCATACGGTATTTATTATCCACCCGATAAACAGGGGCTTCAAAGGGTCCAAAGGTAACCAAGGTAACGTCCTTGTAGTCACCCTCTGCCATTTCCTTAATCATTTGCGCCATCATAGTGGTAGCGCGCAACAGTTCGGTTTCATATGCGCCCGTAACAGTCAAAAGGGCGATATCGCAGAAGGGCGGGAATGTCAAAAGCTTGCGCAAACGGATTTCGCGCTCGTAGAAGCTTTCATAGTCCTGCGCGCAAGCAAGACGGATAACCTCACTGTCGGGATTGTTGGTTTGTATGACCGCCATTCCCTCTTTATCGGCACGCCCTGCGCGACCGATGACCTGCGTTAGCATTGCAAAGGTTCTCTCTGCGGCGCGGTAATCGTCGAGATAAAGAGAAGCATCGGCAAGCAGAACACCAACCAAGGTAACGTCGGGAAAATCGTGCCCTTTGGTTACCATTTGCGTGCCGAGCAGAACATCTGCCTCGTGTGCGCGAAAACGCCCGAGAAGCTCGTCATAGGCGAATTTTGTGGTGGTGGTGTCGGTATCCATACGCAGAATGTTGGCTTTGGGCAATAGCGTTTGAAGTTCTTCCTCAACGCGTTGCGTGCCAAAGCCCATGCGTGCAAGATGGGGGGAGTGACAGTTGGGACACTCACGGGGGAGTGCCATGCGTTTGCCGCACCAATGGCAAACGAGGTCGCCCTCGCTCCAAGACCCCTTACGCGTGTGATAGGTCATTGCCACCGAGCAGGAGGGGCAAGTAACTGCCTCACCGCAGGAGCGACAGCTGATGAAATGATTATACCCACGGCGATTGATAAAGAGAACGGCTTGCTCGCGCGCATTTGTGACGCGGCAAAGCTCTCCCATGAGTTCCTCACCAAGGGGAGAAAGACTGCCCCCCTGCACCTCGCTACGCATATCGGCAACGCGCACCAAGGGCAGCTTTGCCCCACCAAAGCGGTGCTTGAGCGTGATAAGGGTATAGGTTCCCTCTTTTGCCTTTTGATAGCTCTCCAAGGACGGTGTGGCGGATGCCAATAGCATGAGCGCCTTGTTGTGTGCACAACGGTAACGCGCAATGTCGCGGGTATGGTACTTGGGGTTTTGGTCGGATTTATATGTGTGTTCTTGTTCTTCGTCGATGATGATGGCACCGAGATTTTGAACAGGCGAGAAAACCGCCGAGCGTGTGCCAATGACAACGTCGGCACGTCCCTCGCGAATGCGGCAGTAAGCGTCGTACCGCTCCCCTGCCGAGAGCCCCGAATGGATGACGGCTACGCGCTCGCCATAGCGTGCGCAAAAAATTGCCACCGACTGCGGCGTGAGTGCGATTTCGGGAAGCAGAACGATAACACCACGATTTTGGTCGAGCAGTTTATCGATGAGAGAGAGCATTACGCAGGTTTTGCCACTGCCTGTAACACCGTGTAAAAGTGCGGCTTTTGCCTCACCCGAATCGACCAGAGCCGAAAGCGTATCCATCGCCGCCGACTGTTCGTTGCTTAAATGAATGGGCGTTATGCCAAGATATTTGGCACTGCCGTAAGGATTGCGCTCTTGGCGCAACTGCCAAACCTCTACAATGCCCTTGTTCAAAAGTGTTTTCAGGGGGGTATCGGTAACGCCTGCGTGCTCCTTGATTTCGGTTGCGGTCATCGGCAAGTCGCTCTCCAAAATGGTAGAGAGCGCCTTTTTTTGTGCCTCGGAGGTCAGTTTTACATTGTTTACGGTGTTACCGTCGATGAGTGCATAGGCATCTTCGGTTGGAATTGCCACCTGCCAAACGCGCTCGATTTTTTCGCCCTTAGCTTCTTCGAGAACGCTCTTCTTTTTGGCAATGCCCAACACACACAAATGCTTGAGTTTGAGCTCAACCCCTGCCCCAAAGCGGCGGCGCAGAGCATCGAGCGTAATTTCTCCGTTTTCGCGCAGATACTCATATACGAACAAATCCGACGATGGTACTTCGTCGGAGCGGGTAGGTATAGGATCCTCGGATAAGCTATACGTAGTGACCAGGCGCGAGAGCGAAGATGCCGGAATCATAGCCCTGACAGCGTCACCCGTGCTACACAGGGTGCGAAGCTTCATAAAGGAGCAAAGTCCCAACATTTCCTCGTTTAAGAACATTTCCTCGGGGCAAACGGAAATGAGAGACTTTGCCTCTTTGTAAGGCGAGGTATCCCTCAACTCCACAACCAGCGCCAATCTGCGCCCGTTTGCCGTGCCAAAAGGAACTGTGACGAACGAGCCGGCAGAGACATCCCCTGCCAACTCCTCCGGAATCACATAATCGTATATACCGTCAATCGAGAACGGATTGTCGAGCAGGCATACGCCCGCATAGCGGCTCAAGTGTTACTCCCGCTTACTCGGCATCTTCTTCTACCGATTCTTCCTCTTGGGAATCTTCGGTGAAGAGTTCAGCCTCTGCCTCTTCTTGTTCTTCTGCCTCGGCTACAGCTTCTGCTTCCTCAATAGCCTCTACGCTGTCGCCTGCGTTTACGTCGATTACGTATTCGCCTGCAAACAAACGGTTAACCGCTACGTGAACAGCCTTTTCGTCACGCAGTTCGCGGTCGATCATGGTGTTCAGAGGACGGTCGGTCTCTTTGTTGCCGGTGATGGACTTTTCGGCAGCATCGTGTTGACGAACATACTCGTCGGTGATCAGACGTGCGCACTTTGCGGTAGCGAGTGCCAGCTCGTAGCGATTGTATTCGCCTTTCGTCAATTCTTCAATGGTAGGGTGCAACATAATTTTATCTCCTTGCTTGTGCAAAATTTACGGTTTGATGTATCAATCTTTAAAATATGTTGTGGGAACTTCAAGGTTACGCTTGATTGCCCATTTTTCTGCGTGAACGATATCTTGAATATCATCGGCGCATTTATCAACGGTTTCGTTGATAACCACATAGTCGTATCTATCGAAATAGGTCATTTCCTCATAGGTTTGCTTGAGTCTACCTGCAATAACCTCGTCGGTTTCGGTACCGCGGGAACGAAGTCTTCTCTCTTGCTCGGAAAAAGAGGGGGGCAAAAGCATAATGAGCACGGCTTCGGGATATTGACGCTTGATGTTCATAGCGCCCTCAACCTCAATTTCAAGAAGCAGGTTGCGTCCCGACTCAACCACTTGCAAAGCCTCACGCAGGGGAGTGCCGTAGTAGTTGCCGTTGTAAATGGCGTGCTCAAGCATATCGCCGTTTTTGATTTTTTCTTCAAATTGCTCTTTGGTGACAAACCAGTAATCTACACCGTTTGCCTCCCCTGCTCTTGGGGGACGTGTGGTGGCAGATACCGAGTAAGCAAAATTTTCGCGGCGCATCAGTTCCTCGCGCACGGTGCTCTTTCCGCTGCCCGGGGGCGCGGAGATAACGATCAATAGTCCTTTTTGCATGGTCCGTCTCCTTATCAGTTGTCACTTTCCGCATCGAGCGTATCCTCGTCAGCGGTGTTGTTTTCCAAACGGTTGGCTATTTTTTCGGGAGTCAGTGCCGACAGAACGACGTGCTCCGAATCGGTAATGATAATGGTGCGTGTGCGACGACCGCAGGTGACGTCAATCGCTCTGCCATCGTCTTTTGCATCCTGCACCAAA
>JAZOMJ010000060.1:0-8408 GCA_045653865.1 Eubacteriales bacterium | reverse complement strand
CATAGGTGGATGTTTCCGGAGCAAATTCTGCAACCGCGAGAGCCATAGAATAGAAAAGTACGGGACCGATATTAAAGAAGTGGCAATCCAATAAGCTCATTGCAAGCAAAGTGGTAATATAAAAACCAATGTATGTGTTTGTTGCGTGCGGCTTGGAAAAATAAAGGCGGAAGGTGTCAAATCTGTGGTAGAGGTATGCAGCCAAACCAACAATACCGCAAGAGGCAAGCATTTGGATAATTGTGTTATGCCAACGCTCAGGAACAATATCTTTGAATTGGGGAATATACTGTACGTGTACAGCAGTTAATTCATCATATTCTATAGGGAAGAACGATTGACCAAAAATGGGATTGTTTAAAAATACGTTAATGCCCGTTTGGAAAATCTCGAAGCGGTTTGAGTCATTTATGTTAACGGAGTTCTCATTGAATACGAAAGCGGAGGGGATGCTACTGAATACAACACCCAACTGCTCGCGGAAAATCCATGCTACTACTCCCACTGCACCTACTAAAAGCAGGGAATACAGACGAAATTCCAATTTGTTTTCGCATTTGAAGAATGTAAAAACAAGGGCACCCATGAAAATGCAGACTGCGGTAATTATAGAGGTTCTGGAGCAGCTGACAAAAACAGCAAACAACAAAAAGCACGCAATGCCAAAATAGGGGAGGGGCTTTGCTTTGCGGCTGGCAAAATAAAATGCAAAAGGAATGGCTGTGGTAATCATTGCACCCATATTGTTTTTGTTGCCCCAGCCGGTGTAGAGGGTATAAATTTGAGAAAAATCAATAATGCCGCCGGTTACAACGGGATTGATCAAATATCCCCAAATGAGTTCGGCTGATACAACCAATCCTACAACAACGCCAATGGTGGCAAAATAGTCGGTGTCAAAGTTGTCCCAATCGATTGTTGCGGAAAAGATAAAATAAAGCAGAAAAATAGAGGCGAATTGAATAGCCGCAAATCTTAAGTTATTAGCGGCAACTTCAATATAGTGTGGGTTCAATATACCGGAAAGAAAATAGGCTGCGCCAAGAATGAGCATACCCACAAGCAGAGTACGCTTTGTGGTAAAAAGACGGCGAAGTCCCATTTCTTTATCAAAAATAATTCTGCCCAGCAAAAACAGTACACCAATGGCAACAATGCCAATCAGATAAAGTCCCGTTTCACCAAAGAAAATACTTTGCGGATTGTTGCCCGGGTTATTGATGCGCGAAGGTGCAATGTAGCACAAAACAAACAAGGGCATCATCGGGGTGAAATCATCAGCGAAAAGGGCTACATAAATGGAATACAACACCACAAAGGTGTAAAATACAACTTCAAGAGAAAAAACAAAGGCAACAAATGTAAGCAAACCAAGCATACAAACGCCCCAAGGCGATTGAATCAGTCTGTTTATGCTTTGTATCGTTCTGGAGTTTTTACCGAGACCGCGAGGTTCGGGTGTGCTGTAATAGGTCATAGCATTGTCCTCACATCATCAAATTGTTTTACTTAATACGAAATCTTTTTTGCAGTTTTGCAAAATAAACGGCAATCAAGCGGGTCAGGCAAAAGTCGTAAAGAACAAATGCAACCACGCCAAGTGCCAATGTTACGGCAACCATAATCCAACCGCCGGTAGTTTCCAAAAGGGCGGGGGCGAACAACCACGCCATCCCCACGATGAGGGCAAGAGAGAGCACGAATATCCCCATTTTGGTTGCCCACGCAGGAACGCGTGCCATGCGTCGCTCAATCTTCTGTTTGAGAATGGGATAGTACCCCGTCAAAAGCGCATAAAAGAGAACCGGTGTTTTGAGCGGTAGAAGCAAGAGGGCAATGATGGATGTGACTATCCAAATAAGCCACGGGTAAGCACCGCCGATTTCAATGATTGCGTAAACCACAAAAAGCGAAGCAATTACCGCTACAGAGATATCGAGCACCTCGATAACGGCACCCAAGCCCAATACAATCACGCTCAACGCGCAAAGCATTGCACCAACGGTTAAATATTTGACCTGTACGGATGTTTTTCTTGGCATATCGGCCTCCGCATCAACAGCAGCGAATCAAGTCGCCACCCATCATTTCACAGCAACAGTCTGCACAAATGAGTTGTGTGCAACAGTTGCAGGTATCATCGGTTCTTGCGGCATTGTTATATCCATAGCCATAGCCGGCTGTTTGCGCACGGAGTTGGTCGCGTGCGGCACGGTACTCTTGATTGTAAGGGTCCATTGCGCAAGCACGGTTAAACATATTTTGCGCATCGGTAAAGTAGCCACGCTTGTAAACGGTGCACCCCATCAAAAAGAACCACTCTGCATTTTGCATACCTGCAGGCATCGAGCGCAAGATTTGCTCGGCTTGCAAAATCTCGTTGTTGTTGATCAGCTTGCGAACCTCTGCAAAACGAGCATCCCCCGTACTGGAGTTGGCACCGGGATTGCCGTTGTATTGGTAAGAACCGCCGCTTTGTGATTGCGATCCACCACCTGCGCGCATTTTTTGAATTTCTTCGTATGCTGCATTCACTTCCTGCATCTTTTCGTTAGCAAGATCGGAAAGGTCACTGTCGCGGTATTTATCCGGGTGATATTTGCGAGCCAGATCGCGGTATGCTTTTTTTACTTCTTCATCGGTAGCGTTGGGGGAGACACCCAACACCTCATAGGGGTTTTTCATTTTTGTCTGTTTCACCTTTCCAAGCTTTTTCTAAAATACGGTCAGCCGTTTTGGGCAAACCAAGATAAAGGATGTTACAAAGAATTTCCCGAACCTCGGGGGTAGGGAAGTGATCAATCAATATAAAGGCACTCTCTGCATCGGCAAGATAACGTTTGAGAGAGACAGCAATGCCAATGGCGTCGTCTTCGGTCATTCCATCGCCAAAGAGGCGAACAAAGGGGTTAAACGAGCCGCTTGCAAGGTCTTTGCGATAATCATCGGCGGCATCAATGAGATAAATCCAATGCCCGATTGCACGCCCGAATGCGGTCGCAATGCGTGCTTCAATCCTATCAAGTCCCTCGGCACATACAGCAGCCATCAAATTTCCAAAAATGGCGGCAGGAGCGTCTGCACTTGGTGGCAAAGAAGTATCTTTTTCATATTGGCGCAACTCCTGCAAAAGGGAATATATTTTATCATTTAAGTCAGGATAGCGCCGCTTTGCGCGACGGTAAGCCGAGGAGAAGAATTCCAAAGCCATGCGAGCGCGTAACTTTTTCCATCCCTTTTCGTCGTCTATATCGTCTCGGCATTTGTGATAGGTGAGAATGGCAGAAGCATCCGCACAAAATGCAAGGGAGGGGGAGTTTGTTGCCGTATTTTTCTTTTTGAGGGGGTGAACCAAGCAACGCTTTTTTTGCAACTCCATGGTTTCGTTTGTCAAAGACATTCGAAAAGCCGCCAAAAATGCAAAATCATAACTGAGTGAGAGTCGAGAGCAATGTCCTGTGCATTTTCCCATTTGGCGGCAAAGACCGCAGTAAATGGCGCGATAACATTCAGAGTCACGCAAACGCAATTCGGGTGTATCTGTACGAATATAACCTAACATACTCTCACTCCTTTCAAGAAATCTTACCCCATTATATATATAATACCGCATTTATCTGTAAATTGCAAGAATATTTTGTGTTTTTTTGCAAAACTTTTTCCGAAATGTTCATTTTGCAAAAATAAAAACGAAAAAAATCAAAAAAAATGCAAAAAAACTATTGACAAACGGGGGAAAATGGTGTATAATACCATAGAAAACAAAGCAGAGTTCTCCGCTCTCACCTACCTGCAGATGGCAGTCTGGTTAATAAACGCTTGATACCACTATCTTAAGTGGTTTTGTGCCGTGCGGAGACTTGTGTCTTTGTACGGTTATTTTTTTCGCTTGGAGGTGTTTAACAATTAGCGCAAAAGAGAAAGAAAACCTGCTCAATGAGGAAATTACTGCAAAGGAAGTACGACTGATCGGTGCCGATGGCGAAACGCTTGGCATTATGAGTGCAGACAAAGCACTGGAGACCGCGTATGATCAAGGTATGGACCTTGTTATGATGTCAGCGCAGGCAAATCCCCCCGTATGCAAAATTATGGACTACGGCAAGTTCCGTTTCGAGCGTGAAAAGCGCGAAAAGGAAGCTAAAAAGAAGCAGCAGACCATCGAGCTCAAAGAAATTCAGCTCTCCTGCCGCATCGATACCCACGATTTTGAAACAAAAGCAAACCACGCGCGTCGCTTTTTGAGTGACGGCAACAAGGTTCGTGTTGTTATGAAGTTCAAGGGCCGCGAAATGAGCCATATGAACATCGGTAAAGAGATCCTTGAAAAATTCGAGGCTGCTTGCTCCGAGTTGGGAACAGTTGATAAAAAGCCTGTTCTCGATGGTAGATTTATGAGCATGGTTATCTCACCTGTCAAGGCGAAATAATCCAAACCGTACCAAAACAATTCAACAAGTATATTATACTTCGGCTTCGGTCGAAAGAGAAAAGGAGATATAAAAATGGGAAAAATCAAAACACATAAGGCTTCTGCCAAGAGATTTTCCGTTACCGCAAACGGTAAGGTAAAAATGTTCCACACCTCTCACCGCCACAACACCGGTAAAAAGGACGCAAAGAGAATCAGACACCTGCGTTCCAGCGCAATTGTTGATGGCAAAATCGCAACCAATCTGAAGACATTGGTTTTGAAGTAATTTAGAAAGGGAGGAATTAAAAAATGGCAAGAGTTAAGGGCGCAATGATGACGCGCAAGAGAAGAAAGGCTACACTCAAGGCTGCTAAGGGTTACTGGGGTGCAAAATCTAAGCACTTTAAGATGGCTAAGCAAGCCGTAATGAAGAGCGGTAACTACGCATTCGTTGGTAGAAAGCAAAAGAAGAGAGACTTCCGTGCTCTCTGGATCACCAGAATTTCCGCACAAGCTAAGGTTAACGGAATGAACTATTCCACCCTTATGCACGGCCTCAAGGTTGCAGGCATCGACCTCAACCGTAAGATGCTCGCTGAGCTCGCAGTTTCCGATAAGGAAGCATTCGCAGCTCTCTGCGCACAAGCAAAGGCAGCACTTTAATTGTGATAAAAAACCCGATGGTAGCATCGGGTTTTTGTCATACATAGATGGTTTTTCCAACCGCATTTTCCTAGAAAAAAGAGCACAAAACACAGACAAAGGAGGCGCAAAAGAATGCTTTTTATGGGCGATGTTATCCGTTCCAGACAAAACAAAAACATTGTAGAGCTTTGCAAATTGACCGATCGAAAGGCACGGGAAGCGAGCAAAACCTTCCGCTTTGACGGCATTAAATTGCTGGAGGAAGCTATTAAAAATGACGTAGAAATCTGCGCCGTCTTTTTGTCGTGCGGAGCACAAGAGCGCGTGCTTGAGGGACTTCGCAATCGCTTTGGAGATGCCTTCGAGGATAAAATTGAGAAGTGTTTTGTGGTGTCGGATGATATTTTCGATAAAATTTCTGAAGAAAAATCGCCCGAAGGCGTAATAACTATTGCAAAATATATTGACAAATTGCAAAAAAATGCTACAATATATAATAGCGTTCATTTTTTACAGATGAAAAACGAGAGTATTGTGCTCCTCGAATCGGTCAGAGATCCCTCTAATGTGGGGGCTATCATTCGTTCGGCTGCGGCAATTGGAATTGACCGCTTGATTTTGAGTGCCGACTGTGCCGATATTTATCATCCGCGCGCTGTGCGTGGCTCTATGGGTACGCTCTTTAATCAACGCATCGATCGCGTAAGCGATCTTGCCGAGACCATTGCCCAACTGCGCGATAGCGGTCGACGCGTCTTTGCCGCCGCACTCGATGAGAGAGCCTTGTCGCTTGGAGCCTTCGAAATCCTTGCGGGTGATGCCGTGGTAATTGGCAACGAGGGTCACGGACTTTCCGAGTCGGTTATCGATGCTTGCTCGGGTAGCGTTATCATTCCCATGAGCGAGCGTGCCGAATCCTTTAATGCCGCTGTTGCGGCTTCCATCTTGATGTGGGAGTTTGCAAAAAGCAAATAATTTTGACAGAAAGGGGAGAGATTATGAAAAGCAAAGATACTTTGTATTGGATATGGTTATCCGAAGCACTTGGTGCAGGTTCTTCTGCGTTTCGCCGTGTCATCTCCCTTTACGATACACCTTTTGATGTTTTTCGTGCTGAGGAAAGTGAGCTGGAACAAATCTCCGATTTGACCGAGCGAGCCAAACGTGCGCTTTGCGATAAGAGCTTGCAACGCGCCACCGAAATTTTCGACCAATGTCAGCGCGAGGGCATCGGTGTGCTCTGCTATGACGAAGATGCCTATCCGCGTGCTTTGCGTGAAATTCAAAAGCCGCCTATGGTTTTGTATTATCGCGGAAATTTGCCCGATTTCAATCGCAATCTTTGCGTCGGTATTGTGGGAACACGCAGTATGAGTGCATACGGAATGCGTCAAGCGTATAAAATGTCGTATGAGCTTGCCTCTGCCGGTGCATTTGTTGTCAGCGGCATGGCAAAGGGCATCGACGGTGTTGCGGCGGCTGCCGCAATCAAAGCCGGCGGCACAACGGTTGCCGTGCTTGGCTGTGGTGTGGATGTGGTTTATCCCACGCACCACCGCAATCTCAGTCTCGAGATTGCACGCACAGGTGTTATCCTTTCGGAGTATGCACCGGGTGCCAAACCGAACAATTATCATTTTCCTATGCGAAACCGCATCATCAGCGGTTTGTCGCAGGCAACCGTCGTTGTCGAAGCAGGCATCGGCAGCGGTTCTCTCATCACCGCAAAGGATGCTATCCTGCAAGGGCGCGACGTGTTCGCCATTCCTGCCAACGTAGGCAGTAAAGGAGCGGACGGAACCAACGGACTGTTGCGCGACGGAGCCAAAATGGCGCTTTCCACACAAGATATTCTCGCACCGTATCAGTATATTTATGCCGAGTCTCTTACTTTGGAAAAATACGAAGCGAGCAAAGCGCTTGAAAGCATCGATCTTTCACATTTGGCAAGTCTTGGTGTAATTGCGCTTTCCGCCGATGCTTCGGGGGATGCAAAAATGAGTTTGACTCCCGCGGCACCTGCCGCCAAAGAGAAAAAGCCGACACCAAAGCGTGCAACCTCTCCAAAAGCCGAAAAAACGACCTCTCCCACTCCCAAAGCGGAAAGAGCGGAAAGGGAAGTGCCCGCGAACCATACGGCAACCGCTGCAGCGGTGCCGCCCAAATCGGTTCCCAAGGCAACGTTGGAGGCGCTGACACCGGCACAAAAGGCAATCCTGGAAGCGATTCCCGATGACGGAACGCTTTCCACCGATGCAATTTTTGCATTGGAGCATCCGCACGCCGACATTATGGCGGCAGTTACTATGCTTGAGATTATGGGCTTGATTCAAAAATTGCCCGGATCTCTTTACAAAAAAGCATAAATTGATTTTGACAAATACGTTTTACGAAAAAATATAAAGAACCGAACCAACGAAAGGAACGAAAACAGAATGGCAACTAATTTGGTGATATTGGAGTCCCCTTCAAAGGCGTTAACTGTTAAAGGCTATCTCGGAACCAACTACAAGGTAATCGCATCCATCGGTCACGTACGTGATCTTCCCAAAAGCACTTTGGGTGTCGATATCGAAAACAACTTTGAAGCACATTATATCAACATTCGCGGCAAAGGCGACCTGATTAAGGAAATCCGCAAGAGCGCGAAAGCTGCAAACAAAATTTTTCTCGCAACCGACCCTGACCGCGAAGGGGAAGCTATTGCATGGCATCTCGCCGCGGCACTCGATATTCCTGTAGAAAAGACCCAACGCATCTGCTTCAACGAGGTTACCAAGTCGGCAGTCAAGGCGGCTATCAAAAACCCCAGACAAATCGACATGAACCTTGTCAACTCCCAACAAACGCGTCGTATCCTCGACCGTATTTTGGGTTATAAGCTCAGCCCCCTGCTTTGGAAGAACGTAAAGAGCGGTCTGAGCGCAGGCCGTGTACAATCGGTAGCAACAAAAATCATTGTTGAACGCGAGGAAGAAATCCAAAAGTTCGTTCCCGAAGAATATTGGACTATTGAAACCCAACTTCAAGGTCCCGACGGCAAAACCTTCCGTGTGCACTTTGTTGGCACCGAAGAGGGTAAAATGGCACTTACCAACGAGGCAGAAGCTAAGGCTGTTGCCAATGCGGTTAACGGCAAAGAGTACACCGTGGCATCTGTTCGTCGCGCAAGCAAGCAAAAGAACCCTGCCGCACCCTTTACCACATCCTCTTTGCAACAAGAAGCTTTCCGTAAGCTCGGCTTCCAATCCCAGCGTACGATGAAGGTTGCGCAAGAACTCTACGAAGGTGTTAACCTCGGCTCCGAGTTTGGCGGCACCCAAGGTCTTATCACCTATATGCGTACCGA
>JAZOMJ010000059.1:0-10898 GCA_045653865.1 Eubacteriales bacterium | reverse complement strand
GGTTCCGTTCTCCAAGAACAGGAAGAAAGAATGTCCCTCTTGTGCCAAAAAATCATCCAAAATTGCCTTTTCGGAAATTTGAGAAAGTTCATCGGCAACCAAGTCGGTGTTGGGATTGTAGCTGATAATCAAATCGCAGTTTGTGGGAATGGATTCTCCATCTTGATACAGCTTATACAAATCAAGATAGACAACCGTGTATCCGGCATCATCAAGAATGGTCAAAAGTTCATAATCGTAAGAAACTTCACCGTGGTTGGTCAAGAGGCAAGCTAAGCGAGGTTCTTCGTCAACGGCATGCATCAAGGCAGAGCTCAATTTGCGCTCACCGCTATATGCCCAAGGAGTGGTGCTCTCTTCATCTTCAAACACATAAAAATCCGTCCAGTTGTAAACACGGTGATATCCCTCGCTTACAACAATTACGTTTGTGCTGTTGAGTTTCACCTCAACATCCTCACCCGTTAAAGGGTTTTGTGTGGTTGTGTAAGGTTTTACCGGCGTGGGATTGACGTAAATATCATGGAATGTGAGTTTGATATTGTCAAATCTTTCTGCCAGAGCAACTGCTGTGTGGTAAAGATAATAGTTTTCGCTTCCCTCTGCTTTTACAGCATCCTCGAGATTGCAAAACAAAATTTCAATCTGCGGCAATTTGCCATCGTTTTGCAGGCGAGACTGAAACGTGCTATCCAAAATCGAGTAGCAATCTTCGGTAACGTCAAATGCCAAAACGGGGGTCAGTGATGTATAGAGCTCATAACGCTCTACCAAAGATGACAACACTACGTTGGAAAGCACCGCTACCAAAATAACCATAATGGTTAGTGTGGCAGTGATTGTGGCATAACGCACCTTTTTGTTGCGTATGAATCGTTTTTTCATAAATGCGTTCCCTCCCGGGCATTAACCCCAACGGCGCTTTTCGTAAACGCGAATCGTCAGGAACAAGAAAACAACCGCAAGTGAAGCATAGTACAAAAGTGCCGCATAGTCGAACACGCCTGCACTAAAATTGCTATAGCGACTCAAAATCGATATCCAGTCGATTACAAAACGAATTGCATAGCTACCGATGATGGGTTGTCCGGAAGCATCGGTGAGCATATTGAATACGTTGAGCAAAACCATAATTGCAATGACGCCAATGGTGATAACCGCTGCAGAAAGTTGATTTTCGGTCATGGCGGAAATAAAGGTACCAATCGCAATAAGCGCTGCCCCCAAAAGAATGAGTGCGATTAAAGAACCCACGATTTGACCCGTAACAGGACCGATATGAGTCATCGTATACTCTGCACCTGCACGTTCTGCGGCAGCAATGATGTACAGAGGAATAAAGTTGATGCAGGAAAGCAGAACACCACCTACAAACAGAGTGAGTGCCGCAAAATATTTGCCGAGAACCATACCCGTAATGGTAACGGGGGCGGTTAGGAGCATTTGCTCGGTGCGCATCTTCTTTTCTTCGGCAAAAAGTCTCATCGTCAAAAGAGGGATGAGAATAACAAATGCCACAATCAAGTAGAAGAAGTATTGGCTGGTATTATAGGTGCCTGCTATAATGGTTGTGTAAGAACAAAGTAGAGCAGAAAACACCAAAAAGATTCCCAAGTAGATGTATCCGATGGGATTGATGAAGTAAGAGGATATCTCTTTGCGATAAATGGCAAACATAAAACGAAAGTTCCTTTCTTTACAGAGTTAAAAGCAACAAAACAAATCTATTATTCGTCGTCAACGTCATCAATGGCAGTTTTTGCCGCCTCTGCTCTTTGACGCTCTGCTTCGGCATAAAGAGCCGCACCCAATTCTTTTTCTTGATTTGCGGCATTCGTACGGCGGTTTTTACGTGCAATCCGCTCGCGAGCTGCACCGATTGTTCTCTTTTCTTCGGATTGATCGACAACCGAGATAAAGATGTCTTCCAAACTCATACCGAGCGACTCCATACCAACCAAAGGCCAATTGCGCTCAACCAGTTGATAGAACAGCTTTTTGCGAATATCAACGCCGGTGTCACTTTCAATCATGTAGGAATACGCATCACCGTCACGCTCTGCCAAGCTCTCGGCATAGGAAATACCGGGCATTGCACGAAGCATGGAGAGAACATCCTTTTGAGGGCCTACAACCTTGATGGTAAAGCGGCGGTTTTGGCTCATCACGTTTGCAATGTTTTCGGTTTTTTCGTTTGCAACGATTTTGCCCTTGTTGATGATAACAATGCGGTCGCAAACAGCTTGTACCTCTTGCAAAATATGCGTAGAAAGAATAACCGTGTGCGCCTTGCCGAGGCTACGAATCAGGTTGCGAATTTCGATGATCTGCTTGGGGTCGAGACCAACCGTAGGCTCGTCGAAAATAATAACCTTGGGATTGCCGATGAGTGCCTGCGCAATACCAACTCTTTGGCGGTAACCCTTGGAAAGCGTGCGAATGACCTTATTGAACATATCGCTGATTTTAACGGTTTCGCAAATGGTTTGCAAATGCTCTTGGCGGTTCAGCTTGCAGCACTTGAGGTCATATGCAAAGTTGAGGTATTCCCCAACCGTCATATCCAAGTAAAGGGGCGGTTGCTCGGGCAGGTATCCAATCAGCTTTTTGGCGCCGATGGGATCGCTGAGAATATCGATGCCTGCAATACAAGCTTTGCCGGATGTGGAAGAAAGATATCCCGTAAGGATATTCATTGTGGTACTTTTGCCCGCACCATTGGGACCCAAAAGACCAACGATTTCGCCTTCTTCAACAGAAAAGCTGATGTCATCCACAGCACAGGTGTTGCCATAATTTTTTACAAGATGCTCAATTTTTATCATGAGAGGGTACAATCCTTTCTGACTCATTTTGGAGCGATACTGCTCCATAGTATAATTCAAATTATATTTTAACATATATATATGACAAAATAATGAACAAGTGCAAAGAAATCTTTCTGCCAATCCTGATTTTTTTTTGAAAATTATGTGTCTTTTTATAAAAAAACTGCAAGCACTGCATAAAACGCGCACAATAGGAAAAAATATAGACAGCAAAACGCGCCAAAAGGGTCTACCCCTACCACCGCGAGCGCAATATCATCATACCAAAGGAGTATCAAAATGCAAAAGAACTGGAAAGAATCCGAATTTTTCAAAAAGCTGAAGCACATTCGCGTAAATCGTGCGGTTTACCTTTCTGCCATCATCGTGCTTCTCTCTGTCTCCGTTGTTCTCGTCATCACCGCAGTTAACAACCGTGCCAACAAAAAGCCGGTTGAAACCACCCCTGCTCCCATTGTTACAACTACCACCACAGCAAAGCCGCAAGAGACCACACCACCCCCGCAAATTGAAAACAACGACAAGCCCACGCAGGTAGAAACCATTCCCGAATTTGCCCTGCCCGTGAGCGGTGTGCTCTCCCAAAAGCATAGCGTAGATACACAGGTTTTCTCTCCCACGCTCAACGAATATCGCGTGCACTTGGGCATTGACATTGCCACCGAAGAAGCCGCTCCCGTTTTTGCAATGGCGGCAGGAACCGTTGCACAAATTTGGGAAGACCCTATGATGGGTTGGAGCATTGCCCTCTCTCACACGGGAGATGCGGTAACCGTTTATAAAAACCTTTCCAAACAGTTTGCCGACGGCATTACCGTTGGTGCTGAAGTAGAAGCAGGACAACTCTTGGGCAGTGTGGGCGACAGTGCTATGATTGAGATTGCCGAAGAACCTCACCTGCACATGGAAATGACCGTAAAGGGCTTGCAGGTAGATCCTCTCGAATATTTCAGTCAAGAGGTTCTCAATGCTATTACCGAGGACTCCATTTACGAATCGGAAACCGATAAATAAGCACACCAAACAAAAAAACAGCTGCTCGTTAGTAGCTGTTTTTTTGTATTGCCAATTTTCTCTTTTTTGCATACACTGTAACGAGGCTACACAGCCTTAAAAAACAGTAAACAAGGAGATTTTATGGCGCAATTTACAAACCAAGCGCAGTTATCATATAACAACGCAACCATCAACTCAAACATTGCGGTTGGCGAGGTTTTGGAAGTGCTTTCCGCTGCCAAAACTGCCGTAACAGAAAATTACACGCCCGGTGACACCGTCACCTACGTCATCAGCGCCGTCAACACGGGTGTCACCCCCTTGAGCGGTATTACCGTTAGTGATGACCTTGGCGCATATACCTTTGATGGAACCACTCTCTATCCCCTCTCCTATGTAGATGGGTCTGTTCGCCTTTATATCAACGGTGTTCTGCAAGCAGCTCCTACTGCCGTAGCAGGTCCCCCCGTTGTTTTTAGCGGCATCACCATTCCCGCAGGCGGCAATATGGTTTTGATTTATGAAGCAGAAATTACCGCATACGCACCTCTTGGAACAACCGATAGCATCATCAACACCGCAACCGTTTCGGGTGGCGGCATTGCAACACCCTTGGTGGTCACCGAAACCGTAACACCTACTGAGGAGCCTTTGCTCAGCATTACCAAGAGCATCAGCCCCGTTCCCGTTGCAGAGAACGGCATTGTAACCTACACCTTTGTGATTCGCAACAACGGCAACACCCCTGCCGATGCCGCAGCAAACGTAACCTTGAGCGATACCTTCCTGCCCATCCTTTCGGATCTTTCCGTATTGCTTGACGGCACCGTATTGACTCCCGTAACAGACTACACCTATGTTGCCACCGACGGCTCCTTTGCAACCGTTCCCGGTGTCATCACCGTTCCTGCCGCAACCTACACGCAGGATCCCGTAAGCCTTGTTTGGTCGGTTACCCCCGGTGTGGCAACACTGACCGTGAGCGGAACCATCTGATTTTTCACCACGTCCTCACCAAAAAGGGGGTCTGTCTCACTTAGCGGAGAACAAAAGCCACGCCAATAAAACAACCCAAATTTCAATCAGTTTTTAACAATTTGTTATAAATGTTGAAATCCGCCGAGAAAAACTCGACGGATTTCTTCGTTTTTATGTGGCTTTTGTTCTGCGCTAAGTGAGACAGCCCACTGATTTTTTGATTACTGCGCAAGTAATTGATCCTCTTGATAGCGGTAATAACGCTTTTTGGCAACCAAAACCGTGCCAAAGCAAGAGAGTGCGCAAAGAACCGCATAAAGCAAAATGTTGGGATCAAATTCCCATTCGGCAGTGCTATTGGCAAGCAATTGACGACTTCCCTCCACCACTACGCTGACCGAATGAACGCGGTCAAAATTGAAATTGGTTTTCCATTCGTAGCGAATTTCCTCGGGAAGACGCGGATACAGTACAGTGCCATCAAGCTCTATCTCAGAGCGGTCGCGTCCGTTGCCAACCACAAGGATGATTTTTTCAACCTCTGCCTTTTGATCGGCATAGTTGATGAGATATCCGCTCACCTGCGAAACAAAATTTTGATTCGAGGCATCCAAGGGAGACGAAGAAACGTCAAAGGCTTCTTTTACGGCAATACCGTCGTTGGGACGTATAGAAGCCACGGTAACAATCGCCATCACCAAAAAGAAAATTGCCAAAAGCGCACATGCAAGCAGAGCAATATTATAGCCTACGTGCTTTTTGATTTCGCTTTTTAATTGTATTTGATTCAGTTTCAAACAAGAGACCCCCTCTTTTATTTTGTGTGATTACAGTTGTTTTTGCACATACGTGGTGTCAAAAACAGGCTGTCCTTTCATTTTTTCTTGCACCATCGGAGTGGGAGTAGCAAGTGCACCGTCCTCCAAAATGATTTGTGCGGCAGCGGCAGTCCACTCGGTTACACGCAGGTCACCGCCAACAATATCGTTCATAACAAGGGATGCGCCCTCGCCAAATCCGCGACCGCAGTTGTGGTAGGCAAACGTGCCTTGGAAAATGCCCATATCGTTGGTCAAAACCAAACCGCTCATGCCAACGTCAATGGCAGAACCCTTACCAAGGGTAAAGATAGCGGCATCACAGTAGTCGGTCAAGGGCTTGCCCTCGTGGCGTGCGCCAATGTATCCGCCTACGTTGAGGATGAGAGGAATGTTCTTAGCGCGACAAATTTCATATACGCGAGCAAGTTTGTAATCCTCTTTTCTGCCAACGAGATAATCGAGCACAACCGCACGAACGGGAAGCGCAATGCTCTCCAACAAATCGGCAAGCAACTTGGGCTTTATCATACCGCAAGTGTCGCATACGTCAGCAAAAACAGGGGTAGAATTTACACAAACGGCAACAAGCGAATCAGAGGGTGCAGAAATCTCTCCAACCACGGTTGCATCGCTGGTTTGGCTCGCGCCAAAACGTGCGCCAAAGTGGCGCAGAACAGCCTCGTAAGCCGCATCGTAGCTGTGGCAGAGGAGACCGAATTTTGCACCGCTATACTCAGCCAAAGCCTTTGCGGCAGAAACAGAATACTTACCGATGGTACCCCAAACGCCGCTGTTCAGCACTTGCATTTCGGTATCAATCAATCTTTGCATATCCATTTTTTACTCCTCCTTTACACAGTTTTGAGTTCGTCGGCATGCTCCCATACCTTAACGATGGCGTCTACAATCGCATCAAGGGTTGCTCTGTCGGAAAGCAGAACAGCTTGTCCCATCCAAGAGCCTTCCTCATAGGAAGCGCGATTGCATACGGGCATGGGGGTAACGTCAATCTTGGCACCAATCATACGCTCGGTATCAAGAGAGGTTACGCAGGGGAAGGTATAAAGAGGTGCGTAGCCCGAGCAAATCGGAACACCCTCGGCAACGAGTGCCTTGATGAATTGGTCGCGTGTGATTCCCTTTTCTGCCAACGCTTCCTTTTTGAAGCGCATCAAAAAGAGGTGATATGCGTGGGTTGTGATGCGGTCGTCGTAGGCAAGATGCTCTACAAAGCCGAGATTTTTGAGTCTACCTGCAAGATATGCGGCATTCTTATCGCGCAAAACAACCTCGCGAGAAAGCTTGCTATATTGAGAGAGCAGAATAGATGCCTGCAACTCGGTGATGCGATGATCTTGCGCAACGCTGACGTATTTGCCATCCTCTTTGCCGCCCGAGAGCATCAATTCCAGCTTTTTGGCAAGCTCATCATCATTGGTGGTGATAATGCCGCCCTCACCGCTTGTCAGATTTTTGGAGTTTTGGCAAGAGATAGAAGCCGCATCGCCATAGGCGCAAATGCTCTTTCCCTTCCACTCGGCTCCAACACCCTGCGCGGCATCTACAATTAGTTTTACGTTGTGACGCTTTGCAATTTCTTCGAGCGCATCAAGATCGGGGGGACATCCGCCAACGGCAACGGCTACGATAGCGCGTGTTTTGTCGGTGATCTTTTCCTCGACGGATGCAGGAGAGATGAGATAGTTACTGTCGTCGATGTCGGCAAGCACGGGAGTAGCACCTGCAAATACAATAGACGAGAGTGTTGCAATAAAGGTGTAGGGAGGCAAAATGACCTCGTCACCGCGACCAATGCCAAAGCCGCGCAAAAGCAGTTCGAGAGATACCGTACCGTTGGCAACTGCAAAGCAATGTGCCACACCACAATCTGCGGCAAAGGTGGTCTCGAATTGTTCTCTGAGTTTGCCGCTGCTGTAGTCACCCGAAAGCAGAGTTTCTTTGAGCATTGCGCGGTCAATATCGGTTGCCTGCGGCCATGCAGGCATATTCTTTTTGAGTACCGGCGTACCGCCGTGAATTGCAAGCATAATGTTTCTCCTTTATGTATGATAATCGCTTACAGAGAGCGAATAAATGCTTTGTAATGTTTGATGTAGGCTTCGTTTGCCTCGTCACCGCCAACGGTGTTGGCAGATTGGAAAACCTCGGGATTGACGCCACGCTCTTGCGTGATTTCGATGCCACGGCAAACTGCCGCCTGCAAAATCATAGAACCGATAACGGTGGAGGTAGCACCGGTAACGGCACCGCCTACGTTGATGGCGGCATCCCCATAGCAACCCCTATTGTCGATGACAACGTTACAAACCTCGCAGAGCTTGCGGCCCTCGGGGTGACGTGAGCGAGAACGTGCCGCGTGTGTGAGATTGGTGATGCAAACGGTTGCAAGACCTCTTTTGCGCGCTTCCTCTGCCATTTCTACCGCTACGGTATTGCAACCCGAGTTGGAGAAAAGGAACATCACGCCGCCTGCGCTTACGGCATCTACGTCGTCGAGCAGGACAGAAGCAAGACCTGTAACACGCTCGAGCTGACTGCTTGCCGCCGCCGCACGGTGAAGCATTAAAGAATCCTCTAAAATGGGGAAAACACGCACCAAGCCACCTGCACGGTAGAAGATTTCTTCTGCCATAATGTGGGAGTGTCCTGTGCCAAAGGTAAAGATATATCCACCCGAACAGAGTGCATCGGCAATGAGCGTTGCCGCGCGTTCGATGTTCTCCTGTTGGGTACCCTCAACCGCCTCGATAAGGCGTTTGATTTCGTCAATATAGCGTTGTGTGGAGTTCATTGTGGGTCATTCTCCTTTTTCTTCTTTTGCCGCATACATAGCGGCGGCGTGCTCGGCACTCATGTCGGGCTCGCGAATAGTAACGTTGGGAAAGCGCTCTTTGATACCACTCTCAAAAGCGTGGCGCACGGTTTGATTTTTGCAAAGCACACTGCCCCAAACACCAAGCAAATTGGCGTGGGTGCGCTCCAAAAGCACCGATGCGTAACGCACAAGATGTGCGGCGGCATCCAAAAGAATCGCATTGGCAACCGCATCGCCATGAGCGGCACAATCTGCTACGCAACGCGAAAAACGCGCGATGTCGGGTTCTTCATCCCCATAAAATACAGAAATAAGCTCACGCGGAGCGCGCACACCAAAATGGAGCGTTGCCGCATCTGTGAGTTCGGTTTTGGGAGCAACACCGTCGGCGGCACGAACAGCCGCGCGAATGCCCTCAAGACCAATGTAATAGCCACTGCCCTCGTCGCCCGTGAGACGTCCCCAACCGCCAACAACCGAAACCTTGCCTGCTTCATCCTCGCCAATGGTCATCGAACCTGTGCCAGATATGATGAGCACGCCCGATTTTTGACCGCCCGTGAGAGCGAAAAGCGTGATGTAAGCATCACTGCGAATATACACGGGAGCGCCCAACAGTTCTGCCGCACGTGCGGCAAATTCTTTGGCAATGGGGCTATCGGCTTCGTCATCGATAGAGGGGTCACCAATACCAACAGCCGCAATGCTTCCCTTGGGCAAACCAAGAGCCGCAATGCCCTCTTGCAGATTGGCAAGAGCGCGTTCAAGTCCTATGAAATTGTAATTGAGCGGGCCGCACACAACCGAGGCAATCTCCTGCCCCTCTCTTGTGCAAGCCACCAGCGCGGTTTTGGTTCCACCACCGTCAACGCCCACAAAATAACGTTGTTCCATTTTGCATCTCCTCCATAGGATTTCCTCCTTTAATTATATATTATTTTTTGCTTTCTGTCAACGAAAAATTGACGAAAAGAGAGTGGATTTTTGTTTTTTTATTTTTTCTTCTTCAAAATTGCGCACGGGTGTTGACTTTTGCCATGCGATTTTGTATAATGGTTTTAGAAAAAAGAAATTCCACTCCGCAAAAAAGGAGAAACCATACTATGAAAAACAATCTTTGTCTCGGCTTTGCCGATGCCATTATTACCCCCCCTCACCCCGAATACACCTATCTTGACGGCTACGGCTTTCGCCTCTCCCCCGCAACCGAGGGTGTGCGCGACGATTTGCACGCCAAGGTTTGCGCAATGGTGGATGGAGAAAAAGTATTTTTGCTCTTCTCCCTTGACATCATCGGCTTACGCGAGGACACCTACCGCTTGGTAACCTCGCAAATTTGCGACTTAACCGGCGTTGCGCGCGAGGATATGGCGCTCTCTTGCATTCACACCCACGCGGCTCCCGCATCGGGCATTCTTGACGAGCTCCCCATTGACACCGACTATTTTGCTTGGATGGGTGAGGTTTGCGGACGTGCCGCTTTGCGCGCAATCGAGCGTGCCTGCCCCGTGAGTGCATCCTTTGCCATTCTGCCCGAAACCCTGCAAACCAGCCACAATCGCCGTGCAGGACGCGAGGACATCGACCGCTCCATTCGTACAGTTGCATTCCGAGACGAAAACGGAAAGCTCCAAGGCGTGCTCTGCTCTGCCGCTTGCCACGCGGTTGTCAACACTGCTTATTCGATTTCTGCCGACTGGCTTGCAGAACTGAACAAACTCTCAAGTGATGAAGTCCCCTACCTCTTTTTGCAGGGACGCGGTGCAGATATCAACCCCCAACTCCACCTCAAGCTCCCCATTGACGAGATGATTACACGTCTGGGCAGCGAATTATCCATACCTGTGGCGCAATTCGCCGCAAATGCAGGCGATGGCGCTCCCCTTTCGGGCGCTTTGCAAAGACGCTACGAAACACTGCGCATCCCGATGAAAGAAATGACCGATCTTGCCGCCATCAAAGCGGAGATTGCCAATCAATCCGCGGCTTATCGCGCGCTCGCGCCCGACGATATTCAAAAGCACTTTGTCCTGCGCCAGTTGCAATGGTATCGCCATATGGAACGAATGGTTGAAAACGGCGAAGATTTCGCTCTCAAGGTTCCGCTCCAAGCGCTCGCCATTGGCAAAGCATGCGTGTTCTTGTTTGTTCCCTTTGAGCTTTTGACGCTCACCGGCAACAAGCTTGAAGATATGTTCGCAAATGCCGGATTTGCACGCGAAACGATTTACGTGTGTGGATATTCCAATATGACCGAGGGTTATCTTGCCCCTGTTGAAGAGTTCGCTTATGGCGGCTACGAGGTTGCCGGTGCGGCACATTGGTATAACATTCCCGAAGCGTCTCCCGAGAGTGAACCCACGCTCCTTTCTTGGTTCCAAAAAGTCAGCAAAGAACTCCAATAACCCTGCACTCTGCACTCTGCATTCTGCACTTCTA
>JAZOMJ010000058.1:0-3777 GCA_045653865.1 Eubacteriales bacterium | reverse complement strand
CCGGTGTAGTCTGCAATCAGCTTCCAAAGGTCGGCGCGTCCGTCACCCTTGAGCGCCGAATAAAACACGATAGGCGTGTCTGCGGGGATGTCGGGGTGGCTGCGCAAAAGCTCTTCGGATTTTTTGCGCTCCGTTGCGTTGGGCTTATCCGATTTGCTGGCAACCACCAAAAAGGGGATATCCGCTTCGCGCAAGAAGGAGGGCATCATTTCGTCATCGGCGGTGGGACCTATGCGGCTCTCTACCAACTGAACGACGAGCTTGAGGAAATCGATGTTGGGGTTTTGCGTAAAATAACCGTCGGTGAGGGCAGACCATTGCGCTTTATCGGCAGGGGCTCTTTTTGCAAAGCCGTAGCCGGGCAGGTCAACCAAGAAAAGTGACTTATCAACATCGTAAAAGTTGATGGTGATGGTCTTTCCGGGAGAGGAACTGACACGCGCCAAGGATTTGCGACCGAGCAGGGAATTGATCAGCGAACTTTTGCCTACGTTGGATCTGCCTGAAAAGGCGATTTGCACCATAGGGTCACGCGGGAACTGTTTGGGGAGTCCTGCGCTGATGCGAAGCTCGGTTTTGTTGAGGTTGAGTGCCATATTGCATCTCCTTTCGTGGGAATGAATTACAGGCGAACCTGCGGTTGGATGTTTGCGGTGGGAACAAATGCGGAAGCCGCAACCGCATCCTCGGTTTTCTCAAACGATTCTGTGGGAGCGGTCTTTTTTGCCGGCAGAAGTGCTGCCTGCAATACATCGGATGCACGGCGGCAGGGGATAAAGTGCAAATTGTCGCGCGCCATAGCGTCAATCTTGGCAAGGTCGCGCATGTTTTCCTCGGGAATGAGAACGGTCTTAACGCCTGCGTTGTAAGCGGCCATTGTCTTTTCCTTAAGACCGCCAATTGCCAACACGTTTCCGCGCAGGCTGATCTCGCCCGTCATAGCAATGTCGCGACGAACGGCTCTGCCGGTCAAGGCGCTGATGAGCGCGGTTACCATTGTAACGCCTGCAGAAGGACCGTCCTTGGGAATTGCACCCTCGGGGAAATGGATGTGAATATCCTTGGTTTTGTAAAAGTCAGTGGGAATGCCGAATTCCTTTGCAACCGAGCGAACGTAGCTAACGGCAATTTGTGCCGATTCTTTCATAACGTCGCCAAGCGAGCCGGTGGTCTCGATTTTGCCGGTTCCGTCGAGAACGGCAACTTCAACCTTGAGCAGGCTTCCGCCAAGCTCGGTGTAGGCAAGTCCGTTTACACATCCTACGGGATCCTCGGCATCAATGGTTTCGGGGAGTAGCTTTCTCTCACCGAGGTAAGCCTTGACATCGCTGGCCTTTACGGTAATGCTCTTCACCTCGGTCTCAAGCATCTTTTTGCCCGCCTTGCGGCAAAGGGTTGCAATGGTACGTTCCAAATTACGAACGCCGGCTTCGCGTGTGTAGTAGTCGATGATCTCGATCAGCGCGTCCTCGGTGATTTTGAGCATCTTTTTGCTCATGCCGTGGCGCTTCAGTTGTTTGGGGATGAGATGATCCTTGGCAATCGCCAATTTTTCGCGTTTTGTGTAGGTGGAAAGCTCGATGATTTCCATACGGTCAATCAAGGGCTTTGGAATGCTTCCAAGATCGTTTGCTGTTGCAATGAACATACAGTCGGAAAGGTCAAAGGGAAGCTCTACAAAGTGGTCGCGGAAGTTTTTGTTTTGCTCACCGTCGAGAACCTCGAGAAGAGCAGAGGTGGGGTCACCGTGAGAGTCACGGGTGAGTTTGTCGATCTCGTCCAACAGGATGAGCGGATTTTTTACATCTGCTTGCGTCAAGGCAGTGATGATGCGGCCGGGCATTGCGCCAATGTATGTTTTGCGGTGACCGCGAATGTCTGCCTCGTCTCTCACGCCTCCAAGCGAGATGCGCACGTACTTGCGATTCATTGCGCGCGCGATAGAAGAAGCAATCGATGTTTTACCCACACCGGGGGGGCCAACAAGGCAAAGGATTTGGTTGTTGAGGTCGGGATTGAACTGCTTTGCGGCAATAAATTCCACAATACGTTCTTTGACCTCTTCCAAACCGTTGTGGTCTGCATCCAAAACCTTTTGTACGGCGCTAAAGCTGATGCGGTCTTTGGTGGTTGCGTTCCACGGGATGGAAAGACAGGTATCTAAGTAGTTTGCCAACACAGTTGCTTCGGCAGAACCGAAAGGTGTTTTGGCAAGTCGATCGTTTTCTTTGGTCAGCTTTGCTTCTACCTCACGAGGCAGGGCAAGGCTTTGAATTTTTTCAGCGAATTCTGCAATGTCGTCACCCTCGCCGAGCTCTTCTTGAATGACCTTGATTTGCTCACGCAAGTAGTACTCTTTTTGGTGGCGATTCATGCGCGCGCTCACGCGTTTACGAATACGCGACTCCTCCTCCATCACAACGGCTTCTTCAGCCAAAATGCTCAAAAGGACTTCGGCGCGTGCAAAAGGATCTATGCATTCGAGAACTGCTTGTTTGTCAATAGGGCGAACGAGAATATGAGCCGCAATAAAATCGGCAAGTGCACCGGGGTCTTTGATGGTGCGAATGGTGTTGATCAAATCGCTCGATTCGGCAGGAACCAGGTGCATGTTCTTCTCGGCGGCGCGACGCATTTCGTTTACAGCCGCCTCGGCAGAAATCTTGCTTTCTTCGGTCAAGGTTACGTGCTTGCAAAGCAGGTCTGCTTCGGTGTAACCGAGAATATCGCGGTAAGCATTTACGGTGGCTCTCACCAAGCCCTCGGCTATGATGCGCGTTTTGCCTTCGGGAGTGCGAATCATTTGTTTGATGCGCACCACGGTGCCAACGTTGTAGTAGGGGAATTCCGGCTCTTCGTCACCTTCGAGGAGCTCGTTGTAGGAGGTCAGGAACAAAAAGGAGGAGCTCGCCGCGGCGGCCTTTGCAGCGGTTGCGGCGCGCTCATCACCTGCCTCAAAATTGATGGTGATTTTTGGGAACGCTATCGTACCTCGCAGAGCGATGACGGGTAGCGAAACGGGTTCGGTATTTTCGATATATGCGGGCATTCTAAAATCCTTTCAAACGGGGTCTTGCGATACTTTTCACTATTTCATCTTATTATAACACAAACTTTTCAAAATTTCCATAGTTTTTCAAAAAAAAGTTGCACAAATTTTTCTCTTTTTTTTGCCTTTTTCACCAAAAACGCATTGATTTTTGCAAAATCGGAAAAAGGGCAGCAAAAAGTGGCATAAGAAAATGCAAAAAGGGCTTTACTTGGCGCAAAAAATGTGGTATACTGTAGGGTACAAGATTTTTTGGAAAGCGAGGTGCAAGCCGTGCAAAACAAGCCGTTTGTTCTCAAAAGCGAATACTCTCCAACAGGCGATCAACCCGGGGCTATCGAGCAATTGACCGATGGTATTTTGCGTGGCGAACGCATGCAAACCCTGCTTGGTGTTACCGGTTCGGGTAAAACCTTTACCATGGCAAACGTCATTGCGCGCACCAATCGCCCCACGCTCATTTTGGAGCCCAATAAAACCTTGGCGGCGCAGGTCTGCTCCGAAATGCGCGAGTTTTTCCCCGATGCCGCCGTGGAATATTTTGTTTCCTACTACGACTATTACCAGCCCGAGGCGTACATTCCGGGCAAGGATATGTATATCGAGAAGGATGCTCTCGTCAACGATGAAATCGACCGTTTGCGCCATAGCGCAACGAGTGCACTTTTCGAGCGTCGCGACGACATTATCGTAGCATCCGTTTCTTGCAACTACTCTCTCGGTGACCC
>JAZOMJ010000057.1:0-19267 GCA_045653865.1 Eubacteriales bacterium | reverse complement strand
CCTTTGAGCGTCAAGTTTACCTGCCTGCAGGCGAGTGGACAGACCTGCTCACCGGTGAAATCATCGTGGGCGGCAAGACCGTTACTGCTAAGGCGAACATCGGTCAAATTCCCGTATACCTCAACAATAGCTCCAAGGATGCCGCAGAGCTTGCACCCATCTTTGATGGTATCAACTGGTACAACATCAAGCATTGGAACTAATAAAACGCATCACGTAATGCAAAAACCACCCCGAGCGCGGAAAATGCCGCGCTCGGGGTTTTATGTTTATAGGTCGCCTTTTTCTAATTGTTTCTTTTTTATTTATTTAAGATGCAAGTGTAATGTTATCTAAAAATAAAGAGTTGTTATCTGTAAGTATTGTTTTGCGTAAGCCGCATTGACAAAATGGAGAGAAGTATGTTATACTGATGGTGTCAACAATCTGCAAAACGCAAAGAAAGGTATGGTAAAAAGCATGAAACATATTCCTTATGATTGTATTGCAATTTCCGAGTTCAGCGAGGGCATGGCTACAATCCTTACCGTAGCGGGTGTTGGGTTTATCAATACGGCAGGCGAACTCGCCATACCACCCGTTTTTGAACACGTAAAGAAAACTCAGGATACAATGCTCAATACATATTATATGTTCAGGGAAGGTCTCTCTACGTTTGGTAAGGATGGGAAATGCGGTTATATGGATAAACAAGGCAATACCGTTATTTCCCCCGAGTATGATTCTGCATCTCCGTTCCATCAAGGTGTCGCGGCAGTAGCAAAGGATGGAAAGTGGGGCGCTATCGATAAGAACGGAAAAACGATAATACCATTGGAGTATGATTTTGTTCAAATACCAAGCGAAGGAGTATGTGGGGTTATTCAAAATCATCGCCGTGGCTATATTGATCTATCCGGAAACACCGTCATTCCTTTGACCGACCGGTATATGACCATAGCTCCGTTTCAGTGTGGAGCTGCGGTTGTCGAGGTGGGCAATTGGCCTCCTTATTTGGAGAAAAAAGCGAACGAATCTGACAGAGAGTATTTGGATAGGTATCGGGATGCGGTCATAAAAGCCGCTCAAAACAATCGCCATGGTGCAATCAACAAAAAGGGAGAATTGACGGTCGAGCTCAAATATCAGTATTTATCTTGGTTTTGCGAAGGACTTGCGGCAGCATCGATTGACGGTAAAAAAATGTATATCAATACATTGGGCGAAACTGTTTTTGAAGTGCCGCAGTACGATCAGATCGGTTCCTTTTTCGAAGGGCTGGCGTGGGTGCAATCCGGCAAAAAATACGGCTGTATTGATACAAGCGGCAAGCTGATCATTCCAACCGAGTATGACAGTATGCCCATATTCGCGAACAAGTATGCCCCCGTATCAAAAAATGGAAAATGGGGACTCATCGATCACAGCGGTGCTGTTCGATTGCCACTCGAATATGACTTTGTGAGCTCGGTAGAGAACGGTTATGCCGTTGTTCGCAAGGATGCTTCGTGGTCGATTGTCAATCTAACATAATCGGGAAATTATGAAAGGAGTACATGGGCGGATATGAAAAGAAAAGGGCTTTTGGCAATCGCAGAGCGATTTCCCACGCATGACGTGCAGTTTTCCAATGGTGGAGGACACTTTGACATCATCAATCCGTTTGGCAAAGATTCTATCAGTGTGTATATAGAAAACGATTCAAATACACCGTATATGGTGTGCTTTTCCTTTAACCATGTCCACCTTGAAACGCCTGATCAAGTAATCGCTTATGTGAACGATATTATCAGTGGTAACGTATTTGCTATTGGATTCTTCAAGGACGGACGTCAACGCATTGGAGGTAATCTTGATGCAGAGGATGTGCGTGCGCTTTCTTACGATACGCTCGTACGCTTTGTCCACAGTTTTCGCGATATCAAGCTGATTGACGTGGTAGATTCCCTTAAAGTCAGGGGTTGGATGCCGGATGCATATTTCGATGCAAAATTCATCATGGACGAAGAGGGGAATGTGAGTGTGCAGAGAATGAATACCTCTCTGTAAGTTTGTTTATGTTCTTATTCAGTGTTATTGGAGAAAAACAATGAGATTTGACGAATTTGAAAAAATAATTATAACCGATATCATTGAGCAATATCCCGAGTATAAGCAAAAATTGCAAGCACAGTTTGAAAAGATCACTGTACAAAAAAGAGAGTTCTCTACATATGGGTTTTCAACCCATTATGAGGTGACAGTGGTAGAAGAAACACTTGGGAATGATAAAAATCTGCAGCTTGGCAAATGCCAATGGGGCATAAACGGCTTGAACCATGGGAGCGACTATATCCTATGGATAAAAAATGGCTTGATCAGCTGTTTGGAAGGGTTCTCGTATAACGAACCTTGGCCGAATGAAATTCTATGGTGTAAAAAAATAGAAAACTTGAGATAATCGTGTTAATTGAGAGGTAATAAAATGAATCCGCAAACGTTTGGACGCCAATACAATACCGGCAGAATTGCTCCGGTACAATGTGTAAAAGGCGATACTTTAAATGATTTAGATATCAAAGACACCTGCTTTGCCTTAATGATTCTATACGAGGGTATGGCTCGGTTTCAGGTTGGAGATTTATCCTTTGAGGCAGCCGCACCTTGTTTTGTGTGTTTTGATGAATTGCATTCTCCTAAGCTGATCAAAAAACGCGGATTGAAATGCGATTCTATTTATTTTAGCCCGACTTTTTTAAATGTCAATATGACCTTTTCCAGAGTACATAGCGGCAGTTATGAACAAATGGCAGAGGTGCATGATTTGTTCTTATTAAAGCCGTTTACCGATCCACGTCGGTATGTATTTCCTATCTTCGATGAGGATTTGGAGAGTATGAAGCGGCTGTTCTCAAGACTTGAGAATGAACTGCGCGAGCAACCCGATTGGTATTGGTCTTGCAGAAGCAGATCCTATTTTATAGAAATGATGTTGCTTTTGGAAAGAACGTATGGAGTGGTCAAGCATAACCTTATCTTTGTTGAAAATTCCAAGCAAATACAAAATCCGCATCTTGAAAAAGCAGTTGTCTACATCGAAAACAATTACGCTGATGAAATCACGTTAGAAGATCTTACAAAAGCGGCATCGCTTAGCCGATCATCCTTGGCACAGCTATTTAAAAACGAATTGGAAATGACGCCCATCGAATACGTTTGGCATCATCGAATCATGGTAGCCCATAAGTTTTTGAATTTTACAAATTTACCCGTTAAGGATATTGCATCCAGATGTGGCTTCAAAACGGTACAGCATTTCAGTAGAAAATTTGAAGAAACCTACGGTATCAATCCAACCGCATTTAGAACAACTGTCGTGTCAAACAGAATAAAGAGCCTTGGATTGTAAATCAATTTGAAAGGGAAGAACAAATGACGAGAAAACTGTATTTTAAAAAGCTGATATCCATACTTGGGCATCTTGCACTTTGCCTTGTTATTTACTTAATCGGTAGCAGCATCATATCGCTGATTGCAAACTTTTTTCAAAATTGGTTTGTTCGATTTTGCATTGGGTTTGGCATTCCACTCATAATTGTCCTGATTCGTGTCCATAATCGCAGAATTGAAAATCAAGAAATGCGCCGTGCCTATTTGGCAGAAGCCAACCGCGAACGCTTGATACTCAAAGAAGAGTGGTCCCGTATATGCAAATTCCCCCACTTTCTTGCGGAACTTCTTGCGTTTGTAACCATCGCTTTTGTGGTGACGGTTGTCGTTTGCTTTATCTTGATGGCGCCTTGGTGGTTCTACCTATATGTTGCGTTTATTCTTTTTGTAGTGCCGAGTGTTCTTTTCTTTATAGGCGATTTTGCGCTTTGGTTAAGGATTCACTGCATTTGGCGCGAGGATGCTTAAAATAACACCCCCGAGCGCGGACTTCCGCGCTCGGTTTTTTGATGTTCAACCAACGGTTGTGCGCGTTTTATTCAAAATCTCTTGACAATCTTGCAAAAACGTGATATCATAATAATATCAAATAACAATTGGAGGTTATTATGCAAGAAAAAATTTTAAAGAATGTAAAAAACGGTATGGCTGTTTTGGTCATTGACGTTTTGGTGCTTTTGTTGGCAACGGTTGGTTGCATTGTTGGCGGTATCAGGGGCGAAGAGGGAAGCGCCGTTGGTTGGGTAATCTTTGGCATTTCTATGTTCGTGCTTTGCCTTGGTTGGATTCCGCTGGCAGGTCTGCGCGTTCTCAAGCCCCAAGAAGCGCTTGTATTGACCTTGTTCGGCAAATACATCGGCACTCTCAAGGGCGAGGGCTTCTACGCTGTAAACCCCTTCTGCGGCTCTGTAAACCCTGCGGCTAACACCAAGCTCAACCAAAGCGGTGACGTTTCCACCAAGAGCCTGAATACCGCCGTTATAAAAGAGAGCGGTGAAATTTCTGTTAGCGTTTCTCCCGAGAGCAAAAAAATCTCTCTCAAAATCATGACACTCAACAACAATCGCCAAAAAATCAACGATTGCCTGGGTAACCCTGTAGAGATCGGAATCGCGGTTACGTGGCGCATTGTTGACACCGCAAAGGCAGTTTTCAACGTAGATAACTACAAGGAATTCCTCTCCCTGCAATGCGATAGCGCACTGCGTAACGTTGTTCGCATCTATCCTTATGACGTTGCTCCCGGCGTTGACACCACAGGCGACGGTGTTGCCGACGAGGGAAGTCTGCGCGGCTCCAGCGACGTAGTTGCTGACCGTATTCGTGGCGAAATTCAAGCACGTGTTGAAGAAGCAGGCATCGAAATTATCGAAGCACGCATCACATATCTCGCATACGCGCCCGAAATCGCGGCTGTAATGCTGCAACGTCAGCAGGCATCTGCTATCATCGACGCTCGTAAAATGATCGTTGACGGTGCTGTCGGAATGGTTGAGATGGCGCTTGATCGTCTCTCTCAAAACAACACCGTTGTGTTGGATGACGAAAGAAAAGCGGCTATGGTTTCCAATCTTTTGGTAGTTCTTTGCGGTAACCGCGATGCACAACCCGTGGTCAACTCGGGCAGCCTGTATTGATAAAAAGGTGACACCGTATGAACGATTTGCAAAAAAAGCAGATTCCGCTGCGACTTTCGCCAAAGCTTTATGCGGCAATAGCCGCGTGGGCAGAGGATGATTTTCGTTCGGTAAACGGTCAGATTGAATATCTGCTCTCCGAGTGTGTTCGTCAGCGCAAAAAGAACGGCAAGTACGTTGGTGAGGAAATCGACGTGCCTCCGGAATTGGATATTGAATAAACAGAGCCGAGAGTTCTTTGGAACTCTCGGCTCTTGGCTTATTTTTCGGTTTCTGTGTCTATCTTCTTTAGAGCTTTCTTGAACTGGAAGATAAACAGGATTGCGGTAAAGGTTACGGCGGTTACGTCGGCAATCGGTTCTGCCATATACACGCCAATGGTGGGGTCTTTTACAAGGGTGGGAACAATGTAAATGAGCGGCAGGAGTAGGACGAATTTGCGCACAACGGCTACCAAAATGGAGGAGGGGGCATTGCCAAGAGAGACGAAAGTCATCTGGCAGGCGATTTGAATGCCAAATAAAATCATACCGCTATAATAAATGCGGAGTGCTTTTGCGGCAAAGTCGATAAGGGTTTCGTCGGGGGTAAAAATTGAAACGAACACGCGGGGTATCAGCATTACGGCAAGCCAAAGCGTTACCGAGTAAATCACGCACGAAGCAAGGAGTGTTTTGTAGGTTTTCTTTACACGGTCTGCGTTTTTGGCACCGTAGTTGTAGCTGAGAATAGGTTGCGCGCCTTGCGCAATTCCCTGGGGCGGCAGCATGGCAAACTGCATAATGCTTGTCAAAATCGCCATTGCGCCCACGGCAACGTCACCGCCGTAATGCAGGAGCGATGCGTTAAAGCAAACCGAAATCACACTCTCACTTGCTTGCATAATAAAGGTTGCCGAGCCGAGAGCAATGCAGGGGAGAAAGAATTTTGGGGAGGGGATCAAATTTTTGAGGCGCAGGCGTAAAAGCGTTCTTTTACTGCACAAAAAGGAAACGACCCACGCGCAGGAAAGCGCTTGCGAAAGAATGGTTGCAAGTGCGGCGCCACGAACACCCATGTTGAATGTGTAAATGAACAGGGGATCGAGCACAATGTTTGTTAGGGCACCGACAAGAACCGAAATCATTGAAATTTTAGTAAATCCCTGTGCCGAAATAAAGGCGTTCATACCAAGCGTCAGCTGTACAAAAATGGTGCCAATGGCGTAAATTTGCATATACGCTGTTGCGTATTCCACCGTGTTTCCGCTTGCGCCAAACGCCAAAAGGAGGTCGCGGTTCCAAATTAGGAGCACGACGGTTAGAACAAGAGAAACGATGATTTGCAAGCCAAAGCAAGCACCAAGTGTGCGTTCTGCGCTTTCCAAATCGCGTTTTCCCATAAAGATAGAAGCTCTCGGTGCGCCGCCCGAACCTACGAGCGCGGCAAATGCCGAAACGATTAAAATAATGGGCATACAAACGCCCACACCCGTCAGGGCGAGGTCGCCCACCTCGGGCATATGACCGATGTAGATGCGGTCAACAATGTTATACAGCATATTGATGAGCTGTGCCACCACCGTGGGGAGCGCAAGCTTAAATAAAAGCTTACCAATGGGGGCGGTGCCAAGCATTTCTTTGTTGTTTGTCATACAAAAGATCTCCTTGTTTTTACTGACGTCTATTATACCACATTTCTTTGCAAATTGCAAGCGTTAACAAAAAACGAGCTTCAAAATGGATTTGTGCAATTTGTTGGATATATCCTAAGTTTAGTAACCTATTTTTATTAAAAAATGAAGAAAAAGGGTTGCTTTTTAACAAAAAGAGGAGTATAATAAAAGAGTGCATCTTTTTGCACAACATTGTTAGTTTGTAAAAATTTTTTTGGAGGCAAAAAAATGAAAACATCGAAACACATCACAAGAGGCATTCTTTGCACTCTGCTGGTCGTTCTTTGTATTGCCGCACTTGCCGCTTGTACGTTCTATGAAACGCATGAGCATCAAATGAGCGAGTGGAAAATCACAAAGGATCCCACATGTACAGAAAGTGGTGAAAAGGCTCGCGAATGTAAAGATTGCGGTCAAAAGGAAACCATTGCCATTAATGCTTTAGGGCATGATTGGCAAGCAGCAACTTGCGACGCTCCCGGAACTTGTGCCAACTGCGGTGCTACTTCGGGTGAAGCGATTGGGCACAGATATACTCTCAGAGTAGAGAATGCCAATACGCTGAAATCGGCAGCTGCATGCGAGCAAGCGGCTATCTACTACAAGTCTTGTGCTTGCGGTGCTATCAGCAATAGTGATCAAGACACTTTTGCATCCGGTAGCGGTCTTGCGCACATTTTTGACAAAGAAATTGTAGAAGAGACCACACTCAAATCTGCAGCTACTTGCACAAGTGCGGCAATTTATTACAAGTCTTGTTTCTGTGGTGCCGTTAGCACAAACGAAGCAGATACCTTTTTTGTTGGCACAACGCTTGATCACGTTTTCAATCAAGAAGTTGCAAAGTATGCCGCGTTAAAATCTCCGGCAACCGAAACAGAGGCAGCACTTTACTACAAGTCCTGCGTTTGCGGTCTCATCAGCAATAGTGATGAAGATGTTTTTACATACGGTAACCCCGGTGATCATACACACATTTATGATATTCAAGAAGTAGAGCCTACCTGTAGTGAATATGGCTACACCACATACGTGTGCGATTGCGGATATTCTCACACTGAAATGGGCGATACCCTTTTGGAGCATACTTGGGTTGAAGATGCCAATCCGATGCTTTATCTTGCAAAAGATGCTACTTGTACCACAGTAGCCGAGTATTATTATTCTTGTTCCGTTTGCGGAACTTACAATGATGCTCCCGATGCACAAACCTTTTTGAGCGGTGAAGTGCTTGGTCACTACTATGTATGGATTTCTAACCAAGACGGAACACATACAGGTACCTGCCAAAACTATGGTTGTCAAGATGCAATCACCAATGCTTGTGCAGGCGGTGCGGCTACTTGTATGCAAAAGGCAGTTTGTGAATTGTGTCAAGAATATTATGGCGAAGCACTCGGTCACAATTGGGTGGACGGCAATGTAATTTCCACCGCCACTTGTACTGTTGCCGGTCAAAAGGCTCAAGTTTGCCAAAACAGCGGTTGTAATGCTACCACTACTGTTGCCATCCCTGTTACAGGTCATAGCTATCAGTCTGTTGTAAAAGCTCCCAGCTGTACCGAGCAAGGATATACAACCTACACTTGCCAAAACGCAGGCTGTACTCACTCTTATCAAAGTGACTATGTAGCAAACGGTCACAGTTGGAACATCGATGCTCCCACTTGTACAGAAGCACAAGTTTGCTCTGTTTGCCAAGCACAAAACGATGCAATTGGACATAGCTATACACTTTTGAGTGCTACTACCGCTACTTGTACACAAGCGGCTACCAACACCTATCGTTGCACAAATTGCGATAATTCCTATACCGAATCTGTTGGTACCCCTACAGCACATAACATTGCAGGCGTTACCCCTACGCTTGTTCCCGTACAAGGCGAGGCTTGCCTCTATGTTGAACACTATGCGTGTGCAGATTGCTCTGCCGATGTAGTGGGCAATCAAGTTGAAAAGCACGGCAAATATGCCGCAAGCATTCAAGCGGCTGCTACTTGTACAACAGAGGGTGTTAAGGTTCTTACTTGCGCAGATTGCGGTGAAACCAAAACCGAAGCGATTCCCGTTGACACTACACTCGGTCACAATTGGATAACCGGCAGTGTTGTTGACGGTAAGAGAGTTGACACTTGTAATCTTTGTGACGCTACCAAATCGGTTAAGGTTGTTACAGAAAATCAAACAAACAAAACCGAAGATCTTAAGGATACCGAGCTTTCTATTGGTGGAACCAATATCAATTTTGGTCAAGCGGCAGATAGCATTGGTAATCAAACGCAAAATGACGTTACCATCGGTGCAGGAACACTTGCCGAGGATGAAAAGCAAAATCTTGGTTTGAATGAGGAGAAACTTTCGCAAATCGGCGATAACCCCATTTACAACTTTACCGTTACCGATACCGAAGATAACAAAATTACACAGTTTGGTGATGATGTTTACGTAACCATTACCATTCCTTATGCTCTTAAGGATGGCGAAGACGTTGACTCGATTGCGGTTTGGTTCATTAGCGATACCGGTGAAATAGAAACCATTCCCGCAATTTACAACAATGGCTTTATCACATTCAAAACCAATCACTTCTCCTACTATACGGGAACATCTTTGACCCCTGCGGAGAGATGTGAGCTTTACGGTCACAACTACAAGTTCAGCGATCCCGTAGAGCCTACTTGTATCGAAGAGGGCTACACACTGAAATATTGTATCCGTTGTCTCCACTCCGAAAAGATCGATCTGGTAGATCGTGTCGGCCACAACTATAGCACATCCACCGTAAAAGAAGCAAACTGCAAGCAAGAGGGTTTGGTTCGCCATACTTGTCTTGGTTGCCATACGTATTACGAGGAACGCACCCCTGCTTTGGAGCACAACTATGAATTCTTCTCCGAAACAGACTCTAATTGCACAGTAGCAGGTGCTATTACCTACAAGTGCACACTCTGCGGCGGCACAAAGAGCACACAAAAGGAACCCTTGGGCCACGATCATCAGCAAACCCAAGTGGTTGCTCCCACCTGTGATGTAGCAGGTTACACGGTTTATACTTGTTCGAGATGTCCCAATTCTTATACTGCGAACTCCCAAGCTCCCACAGGACACAACTATGTTGCTACTTGGGATTGGGCAGATGATAATGCTTCTGCAACCATCAGCATCAGCTGTCAAAATGCAGGCTGCCGTTATCAAGCACAACCTTTCACCGATGTGGTAGTTGCTAAGGTGGATAAGGTAGATAGTGACGAAAAGAAAGAGGGTAGAATCGATTACACCGTTAGCTATGTATTTGATGGTGAAACTTATACCGATTCCAAGCGTGAGATCATTCCCGTAAAGGAACACGATCACAGCAACTGCCCGTACCAAAGCAACAAGGATTATCACTGGTACAAGTGTAGTTATGCTTCCGGTAACAAGGATAAGATTCCTCACGAATATGATGAGGGAACCATTGTAAAAGAAGCAAATTGCAGAGAAAACGGCAAAATTGTTTACACTTGCGTTTGCGGACGCGAAAAAGAAGAAACCATTCCCAAAACAAATACGCATACGGCAGGCGAGAATACCTATCGCGACGGCGAAAAGCACTGGAATGTTTGCACAGTATGTAACCTGAAGTTTAACGAAGCAACACATACATGGGGCGAGGGAACAGAAACTCAAAAGTTGACCTGCACCACCGATGGTATTATCACCTATCAATGTGCTTGCGGTGAAACCAAGACACAAACAACCAAAGCGCCCGGACACACCGAAGTTCTCCTTGCAGGGAAAGAAGCAAACTGCACCGAATCCGGTTTGACAGAAGGCAAGATGTGTTCTGCTTGTGATACGGTTCTTGTACAACAAGAAGTCATTCCTGCATACGGCCACAACTTTGAGGGTGGCAATTGCACCCACTGTGGCATTAGCGAAATTCCCGAGCACGAACATTTGTTCGACAATGCTTGTGACCCCAACTGTAACTTTACCGGTTGCGATTTCATCCGTGAAACCGCGCACGCTTGGAGCCACGATTGCGATACCACTTGTAATGTTTGTGGATACACCCGTCAAACAGAGCACGTTTGGAGCCACGATTGTGATAACACTTGTGATGTTGATGGTTGCGGATACACTCGTAAAACACAGCACGTTTACGATAACGCCTGTGATACCGATTGTAACGTAGAGGGTTGCGGATACACTCGCAAAACCAAACACGCTTACGATAATGATTGCGATACCGATTGTAACGTTTGTGGCGCGACACGCGAAGTTCCCGATCACGTTTACAGTAGCGCTTGTGACGCTACCTGTAATGCTTGCGGATACACTCGCGAAGTTTCCGGTCACATTTACGATAACGTTTGCGACAACATCTGTAATGCTTGCGGAGTAGTTCGTGAAGTTCCTCCTCATCAATATCAAGACGGCGTATGCATCAATTGCGGTGCAGAAGAAGTAGCCGATCACGATCACTCCGTCGTTGATGGCAGATGCGAGATTTGTGGATACATTCCTGTATTCGAGAACGCATCCGTATACGACAACGACGATGATGGAATTATCGATGTTTATTATTTCACTCCTATTCTTCCCGAACAGTTTGCAAGCGAAAACGCAATTCACGTTTGGGCAGGCACCAACGAGAGCCCTGCCGGTAACTATAGCACTGCAACATTCAATGGCATAACTCACTGGTACTGCATCGAAGGTAGGGGTAACTACCTACTCTACACCGTAGAGGTTCCCGAAGCCGGCATCTACGAAATGGCAGTTCACATGAGAATGAAGGATAACAAGGAACGAGGTGCTATGTACATCGTTAACGAGGGCACCGAATATGAGTATACCTTCGAAACTTCTTATCAGTTTGCAACCAATGCAGATGCATTCGAAGCTCGTGACAACGACTACGCTATGTCTTCTTACATGTTCGGTATTTATGTAGAATTACAGGCAGGTAAGAACACCATTAAGATTCAAGACTCCTCCAAGTCCCCCAAGAACCAACACTTCAGAGATTTCTACTTTGTAAAGGTTGATGGCTGTGCTCACGAGTACGTTGAAACCGCAAGAGTAGATGCTGGTTGCACAAACGACGGTTACGTAACCAAGGTTTGCTCGGTTTGCGGATTGGAAAGAACCTGGACTCTGCAGGCTACGGGACACGCCTTTGATAAAACAGTTGCAAACAAAGAGCCTACTTGCACAGCCGATGGTTATGTAACCAAAGCTTGCTCGGTTTGTAATTTTGAGGAAACTTGGACGTTGGAAGCTACGGGCCACTCCTTTGGCGAAACAACCCTTACCAAAGAACCCACCTGCACCGAAGACGGCGAGCGTCAAGGTGTTTGCGGCAACTGTGGTCAAATTGCTACCGATGTTGTGCCTGCAACAGGACACTACACAGAGTATGAAAGAGTAGAGTTTGCAGATCTTGGCATCACCTGTGGCGGTTATGGCTATCGTTACGTATGTAAATACTGTAAACAAATTACAAGCGGTTATTCCTACGATTATTACTGTTCTTGGAACCAAACCGCATACGATGAACAAACCAACACCACAACCTACACATGCTTAACTTGTGGAGCGGTTAAAAAGTACAGTTCTGTTACCGAATACAGTGACACCTGTAATTACACTCGGGTAGAGACGTATGAATATTATGTAAATGGTACACTTGTTTGGAATAGACAAAGTACAGGCAAGGGTTCGTCGCACACATGGGATTACACATTCGAGTTGCAAGGCACCTCTTGCACAGATGGTTACTATGTAACAGAAACTTGTAAAGATTGTGGATATAGCTATGGTCGTTCTTACGGTAATTATCACAACACCTATCGCGTTGAGTACTACGATTTTACTGAGTACGGTGCATGCTATGGTTATGTTGAAGTTTATTCTTGCGCTTGCGGTGAAGAGAAGAACGTCTACGCATCCTACTGTAGCATGAGCGAAGTAGATAGAACTACTTACACCGACGCGCAAGGTCTTGAACATACTGTAATAACATCTGCATGTTCCACTTGTGGTTTGACCCGAGTAAGAGATTACTATGACCAAAGGGAAGGTTGCTACACGTATCGCTATAGCACTTACACCGTTAAGATGGGTGATGCAACTATTTGCTCTTATGAACAACAATCGCAAAGTAGCACACATCACGATTATGTTTACACCTACGTATTCGATGATGAAAATAACAAGAATTGCGAAGCAGGTGTTACAGTAACCAGAACCTGCCGTAACTGTGATTCGTATAGTGAATCCCATCGCACCTCTCACTCTACCAACAGAATAGCAAAATATGACTTTGTTGATTACGGCGCAGAGGGCGGTTACGTATCCATTTACGAATGTCCTTGTGGATATCGTAGCAGTATGGAGTGGAGCTCCTGCTCGCACGGTTACCATTCCACATCTAGCAAGCATACCGACGAAAATGGAATCCGCTGGACGGTAAATACTTACACATCCGCTTGCTCTTGCAACATTCGCATCGATCGTCACTATTACCACACCTACGATACAACAAATTGCACCAGAACTACATACTATGTTGATAGCGTAGTGGTTGGCGATAGACTTGTAACGCTTTATGAGCATACCAACACTGAAGAGTATCACGATTATGTAATCAGTGCATCGCTCAAGCCCGGATCTGTTACTTGTAATGATGGTGCGGTTGCAACCTATACATGTCGCAATTGTAGTCATACTTACACCGAAAATTACAGTTGGCATAACATGTATGAAGTAGAGCGCATCGACATAGCAAGTCACGGTTCTGTTTGCGGCGGTTACATTTCCATTCGTCAATGTGCTTGTGGCTATAGTGCTGATTGGAGCTTTGATGATTGCAACTGCGATTTTGAACACAGAAGCACCAACGATTGGATTGAAGGCGATATTGATAGAGGTCAAGAAACAGCAGATGGATGGAATGGTTTCTATACTGATTCCTATGTTTATACTTGTTCTGTAACACATCCCACGCAATGCGGATTTACCATTCGTTACTCCGATTATTGGAAGAAGAATAGCAATTGCTCTGCAACGCACTATCTCACTCTCCAATTTGGTTACGATGAATTGAATGGCACCTACACGAGCCAAAAGACCATCGAGCTTGAGACACGCACCTACCACGATTATCACGAAACCCAACTCACAAATGGTTATAAGCATGAATGTGGCGATTGCGGAAGCTCTTATACCCAGCTTTGGTACTATAACACAAACGGTCAGCACATCAAAACAGAGCAAATTTGGGTTAACACACTCAACGATGGTTGCAATAAGCGTCGAGAGTACACCTACGAATACTACCAAGGTGTAGATTCCCGTTGGAATGGTCAGCATAAAACAGAATTCCACAAATACATCTATGCCGACGGTACAGAGTGGTGGGGTAAGTACGAGTATACGTACGGTGATTACACGGCACCCTTTGGTGAAAACGCTTATACCAAAACGCAGGTATATACCAGCTCTGATGGAAGTACGCAGACGAATGAATATGCATATACTTACTATAAGGGATATGAATTCTATTTGTATGAACACTATACAAATGGTAGCTATTGGTACAAGTACGATTGTACCTACACCTTTACGGGTGGTTGCTCGAGAACACGTGTTTATACTGATGCCAACGGCAACAATCAAACATACGTTGAGGATGCTCACTCCGGATGGAACCAAGTGACCATCAAGGCGCCCACTTGTACGCAATACGGCTTGCAAGGTCACCGCTGCCCTGTATGCGAAGAAGTTTACAACACAGAAGAGGTTCAACCTACGTCGCACAACTGGGTATTGTTGCCCACCGGTGTTTACTATTGCTACAACTGTGGCTTGCAAGGCGCTAACGGTGCTTCCGGTAGTATCGTTATGGAAGACCTCACCGAACAGTACGGCAACGATACGGCTTACGTAATTGGTTACTGGCAAAAGATTCCGTTTGCATTCACACCTTATGTTACCATTTATCTCCACGAGCCCGAGATAATCGATGGTGTTCCCGAAGACACCTTCCTGCTTTACACAATGAGCAGTGATAAGTTCCACTTCGTTAACGATCAGTATGTTGGTCTGTACGTAAATAAGGCAGATATCGACGCGGCAGTTGCAGAACTCTGCAGAGACTGGAATATTGCTACCTTCACGCGCGATATGTATGACGTTGCAATTTCCTTTGTTCCCGACGGAGCGGATAGCAATTTTGATTACGCAATCGTCTTTGGCGATTTGGAGGGTACTGAAGGAATTGACTACATCATTCGCAATGATGAATTCTTGACCGACTATATCCCGAGCGGTGGATACAAGGAATACACTATTATTTCCGACAAGACTGTTGAATGGGTGTTTGAGTCTTATGCATTGCAAGATACCTACGTACATCTCTATGATGAAAACGGACGCGAATTGGCGCGCGATGACGACAGCGCAGGTCACAATAACAACTTCCGTTTGAGTTACACGCTCGAAGCAGGAAAGACCTATATTGTTCGTGTGCGTTGGTACGGTACCGATCGTGCAGGCTACATTCCCGTATCCTTCGATAAGCGTGGATAACGCTTCATCTCACAAAATAAACAACATCCCACCGAATTCCCCAAGCGGGAGTTCGGTAGGATGTGAAGAATAAAAAGAGGCGCTCATAGGAGCGTCTCTTTTGCGTTTTGTGAGGTATAGGGAAGAGCGCTGCCGCAAAGAGACAAAACCGCTCATAGGGGCTTATATGGCTCAAAAAAAGGGCGCATGGTATGGAGAATTTTTACAAGCGGGAGAATTTCGCGCGAGGCGCGAATATACCCACACCCTACGCCTTGAAAGCGAGCTTTCAGATCTTCGGGTGGGGTATGCGAACTCTGGCAATGCGAGCGATTGTGTCCGTGGGAGAATCAGAACTCAAACCTGCGCGTCTATGCAGTATGGAACGGAAGATACGAAAGCGCAGGTTCTAACAAATTTCCGCAAGCGAAAATTTGCGGAGTTCGATTCTGTACAGATAGCGAATGAACAAAAAGAGACGCTTCACTTGTGAAGCGTCTCTTTTTGTTCATTGGTGACCCGTGGGAGAATCGAACTCCCGTTACCGCCGTGAAAGGGCGGTGTCTTAACCGCTTGACCAACGGGCCGATGGTAGCGGGAATTGGACTTGAACCCATGACCTACCGGGTATGAACCGGTTGCTCTAGCCAACTGAGCTATCCCGCCGCGACTTGATAATTATATCATAAAAATAAACGTTTGTCAATACCTTTTTGCAAAAAAATATTTCTTTTTTTACATCTTTTTTATTCTTTTTTTGCTTGTGTTGTTTTGTTGAGTATGAAAAACGTTGATATCGCTCTTTTTTCTTCATTTATAAATAATATATGTCTCCCAACCCCAAATGTCTTTCGCAAAAAAGGAACCACACCCGAGGGTGTGGTTCCGAGGGATTTAATGGGGATTAGCCAACGAATTCAATCTTATCAATCATTGCTCTATAACCGCCGGAAGCAGTTGTAAAGGTAACAGTTTTGGTGGTAGAGGTGTCGATTTCGATTGCCGTATACGCGCCATTGTTGGATGCTGTTGTGATTGTATAAGATTTACCGTTTACGGTAACCTTTGTGGTGTTTGCTTTGTATTGAGCCACGTAAATAATAACCTTATCTACATCAGCGCCTACTGTGAAGGAGAAGGATCCCGCTTTGCTGGAAGCACCCAACTTAATGCAGGAATTACCCTTGGCATCGCGAGCGCCCGTGTAGATATTGGTCATACTCGAGAGAGTGAGAGTATAACCATTATTGGCTTCGGAGTAGGACGTTTTGCTAGAACCATCGGCGTGGCTTGCAGAGCCATTTGCACCGAATGTAAAGGTTGCTAATGTTGTGGGGGCAGAAGGATCTTTTTCATTACATACAGAGCACTTGCCATCTACATAGTTGTGCTCGATTTCACGAGTTTCGCCACAAGCATTGTTACAATCGGTATCGCAAGCGTTATCCCAAGCGTGACCGAGAGCTGCCGCGAGAACTTCTTCACATTCGGTACAGATTTGAGCTGTTGTACAAGTTGCTGCATCGCCTTCGGTATGACCGAGAGCAGGAACTTCATTAGCTACATAAGAATCCTCGCAATCGCAGGTGTAAGTGGTAAAGCCTGCTGTTGTACAAGTAGGATCGGTTACAACTGCGGTGTAGTTGTGTGTGTGTCCTTCTTCTTGTTCGCAAACGGTGCATTTGCCATTTTCATAGTTGTGACCGGTTGCTGCAACTTCTTCTTGTTTTACGAGCACTTCGTTGCATACGGAGCAGTGAGAGCCTTCGGTAAGACCGGTGTCTTCGCAGGAAGGAGCTACTGCCTCGTCAACAACAGGGGTGTGACCGAGAGCGTCTGTCTCATCTCCTACATAGGAGTTGCCGCATACGCTGCAGGTGTAGGTGGTGTAACCATCATTGATGCAATCAGGAGCGGTTACAACAGCTTCGTAAGCGTGGGTGATTTCGCGAACGTCTTCACATACGTTACAAGTGGTGTCGCAGTTGTTGTCATATTTGTGGCCAAGAGCCGCGGTAACGGTTGCGCCACAAACAGTACATCTTTGAGCAGTGGTGCAGGTTGCTGCTGCATCGGGAGTGTGAGCACATTCTTCACCGGTAGCAAATACGATTGTGTTAACCATTGCTCTAACACCGCCGGAAACGGTTGTAAAGGAAATCGTCTTTACTGTGGTGGTGTCAATGATAATTGCGTCGTACTTGCCATTGTCAGAAGCACCGGAAATAGTATAGTCTTTTCCATTTACATTAACTTTGGTTGTGTTGGTCTTGTATTTTGCTACATAAATAGTAACTTGAGTTACATCAGCGGGAACTTGGAAAGTGAATTTACCAACAACTGAGCTGGTACCAAGTTTGATGCCACAGTTGCCTTGCTTATCGTAAGAACCGGGGTAAAATTTGTCTGCACCGGTGAGGGAAAGTGTGTAACCATCAACGATTTCGGTGTAACTTGTTTTGCTAGTTGTGCTATCTGTGTGGGTGCCTGCGCTACCGTCTTTTCCAAGGTTAAAGATTATTTCCTTGTATGCAGGGTATTTTGCTTCGCATCCGGAGCAAGTGCCGTAAACATAGTTGTGACCGGTTGCAGGTACTACTTCTTGCTCAACGGTTTCGTCATCGCAATTGGAGCAATGTTGGCCAGCGGTAAGACCGTTTTCGGTGCAAGTAGCATCAACTGCTTCGTCAACAACGATATCGTGTCCGCTTGCTTCAATTTCGTCAGCAACATAGGAGTTGCCGCAAGCACAGGTGTAGGTGGTGAAGCCTGCTTCGGTACAAGTGGGAGCAGTCACAACTGCTTTGTGATCGTGTCCGCTTGCTTTAATTTCGTCAGCAACATAGGAATCGCCACAAGCACAGGTGTAGGTGGTGTAGCCGTCCTCGGTGCAAGTAGGAGCGGTAACAACTGCATTGTAAGCGTGTGCGCCTACTGTGTAGGTGTTTTCGTTTTGAATGGAGTGATAGCCATCAGCTACCTTGTTGGTGTAATCAGCGTCACAAGTGTGGTTAGCGGGGTCGAAGTTTACGAATGTACCACCGGTAACAACAAACTGACCTCTGTTAGTTGTCTCGCTTTCGTCAATGTCAAGAACGTACCAAGTGCCGTAGTAATCTTCAGCAGCCTCGAAGTGACCGCCTTCAATGCGAACGATACTGTTGGTTTCGCAGAAGATAACGTCGCCACAAGAAGCAGAGTAGTAGTTACCACCCTTGATGGTCAGCTGGGAGTAGACACGGCAGGAGATAACGGAATTTGTCTCTGCGATGTATTCTCCACCACTGATAACGTTACCCTCGCCAACGATTGTGAGGTGAGAACCGTCGTGAACGTGGATAACCTCAACAACGCCGTCAGATTCCCAGTCAGCCTTCAGTGTCTTGCCATTCAGATCGAGTGTAACGATAGAGCCCGCGATATCAATGGTAGCGGTAAGGTTGATGTCGGCACCAAGAATTACGTCGAAGCCGTTTGTGAGAAGGAATACAAGGTCTTTCTCGTTTTCAACGAGAATACCATTGGTTGCGTCAACCAATACTTTTTCGCTTAAGCATCCGCAAACGGGAACGAGGTAAAGATCGTTGTTGTAAGTCCAATATTCAACCTCGGTAGCGTGACCGGTTGCTTCTACTTCGTCAGCAACATAGGAGTTGCCGCAAACAGAACAGGTGTAGGTGGTGTAGCCGTCTTCGGTACAGGTGGGAGCAGTAACAACTGCTTCGTAAGCGTGTTCGATTGTACGGGTTGTGCCGCAAACGTTACAAGCGGTGTCGCAATTGTTATCCCAAGTGTGACCGAGAGCTGCTTCGCCTGCTTCGGTGTAGCTATCAAAGCAAACAGAGCAGGTGTAGGTGGTGTAGCCGGCAGTGGTGCAGGTAGGAGCGGTAACAACTGCTACGTAGTCGCAGGGGTGACCGTCTGCTACGCCACAATCTGCACAATAACCGTTTTGATAATTGTGATCCAGCTTTGCAGCAAGAACTGCATTACATGCGGTACAAATTTGAGC
>JAZOMJ010000056.1:0-8043 GCA_045653865.1 Eubacteriales bacterium | reverse complement strand
ACCTCGTCCCCTGCCTCGGTGAGAGCAGAGAGAGAGATTGTGAGAGATGCCGCCGCGCCAACCGTCAAGTAGATCAAATTGGGATCTGCTTTGACATTGTGTGTGTTGTTGATATAGTCGGCAATCGCCTCGCAGACACCTGCATCACCCTGTGCACTGGTGTAGCCGTGCAGGGAGACAGCATCTTTTTCTTGCAAAAGACGCGTCAAAGTCTCATTTACAATAGCAGGAGACGGCACGCTGGGGTTGCCAATGCTGAAATCAAACACATTCTCGGCACCGATTTCCGCTTTTCTCTTTTTTCCGTATTCGAACAGTTCTCTGATGACCGAGCGACAAGCGCCGAGTCCTCTCATTTTTTCGTTTACCATAACGTCCTCGCTTTATATAGAATACTAAATGGGCATAGTTAATTATATTATACACGTGTGCGTGTGCGATGTCAAGTGGAATTTTGAAAAAGTGAAGCATTCGGCTCCCAAAAAGCAGAAAAAAGCCCCTTAAGGGGCTTTTTCGCTATTTTTTGATCAATCGAGCGCCTTTCCGCTATTGAGGAACTGTTGGAGATGCTCGTTTTGCGGATTTTCGAAAACTTCCTCGGGAGTTCCTACCACCTCAATAACACCGTCGCGCATATAAATGACGCGATCGGATACGCTTTTGGCAAACTCCATTTCGTGGGTAACGATCACCATTGTTCTGCCCTCTTTTTTGAGGTCCTTGATCACACGCAAAACCTCTACTGTGAGTTCCGGATCGAGTGCCGAGGTGGGTTCGTCAAAGCAAAGAATATCGGGTTCCAGCGCCAATGCGCGCGCAATGGAAACACGTTGCTGCTGACCGCCCGAAAGCTGATAAGGGTAGGCGTCAAGCTTATCCGACAGTCCTACGCTTTCAATCAAGCGTTTGGCTTTTTCTTCGAGTTCTTGTTTCTTTCCCTTTTTGAGGAGTTTTGGGGCAAGCATCACGTTTTTGAGCACCGTGTATTGCGGAAACAGATTGAAAGACTGGAATACCAAGCCAAAACGCAGGCGTTTTGCGCGCAATTCGATATCCTTCATTTTGCCCTGCTTGAATTTGTCACCGTCAAAGAGTTCTTCGCCACCAACAGATATACTACCTGCATCGGCAAGTTCCAAAAAGTTGAGGCAACGCAACAGTGTGGTTTTTCCGCTGCCGGAAGAACCGATAATGGTCAAAATTTCACCACGTCCTAACGAAAAGTCCACTCCTTTGAGAACACTCACATTGCCGAAACTTTTACAGAGGCCGCGCACTTCTAAGTATTTTTTATCTTCCATACGTGCCTCCTTATGTGATCTCGTAGTAGCAGATCTTCTTCTCCAAGAAGTGGATCAGAAGCGTTAGCACACCGCTGAAAGCGAGATAGAACACGCCTGCATAAAACAGCGGCGACAAAACTGCATACTTGTTGACTTTTTCGTACGCCACCAAAATGATTTCGGAAATACTGAGTGCTCTTGCAAGCGCAGTATCCTTGACAAGTGTGATGACTTCGTTGCTCATAGGTGCCATTATCTTGCGAATAACCTGCATAAGAACAACGTGGAAAAAGATTTGCCATTTGGTCATGCCAAGCACCTGACCTGCCTCTAGTTGACCTTTTGGGATGTTCTTAATACCACCCTCAAAAATAACGGCAAAATAGCAAGCGTAGTTGACCGAAAACGCAAAGAGAACGAAGATAAATTGCAAATCTGCCATCTTATCCAAGTTCAGCATTGCGGCAAAATCTTTATTTGGGATTTCAAGCAATACCGACGGAATAAACGTAACAATGATGCATTGGAGCAATAGAGGTGTGCCGCGAACTACCCAAATAATGCCCTTCATCAACCAAGAAAGCGGCTTGAATTTAGACATGGAGCAGAAGCAGAACACAAGGCCTAACGGTATAGAAATAACCAATGTTAGCGCAAAGAGCTTCAGCGTCATGCCGAAGCCCATGCACAGGTCATATAGAACTGACCAGAAATTCATAAAATTAAATATCCTTTATTTAGTATTGAATTCGTAAAATTACTCTACGGGTTTTACAAGTTCTTCACCTGCGGAGCCTTTTTCTACGATGATAATTGCATCGTCGGTCTTCTTCATGAATTCTTCTTTATTAGCACCGTACTTAGCAGCATCTGCCTTTTTAACGATAGCAACTTGCTTGTTTGCAAGGTAAGGAACAGAAATTTCCATTGCTGCCAAACGTTCTTCGGTAATGGTCATACCGTTCCATACGAGGTCGATAGAGCCGTTTTCGAGCAGAGTTTCTTTTTGAGCCCATTCGATTTCAACGAATTCGATTTGGATTTCTGCAGAATACTTGGTGTTGAGGTATTCAACAACTGCCTTTGCAAGGTCAATATCAAAACCAACAAACTTTGCATCAGCACCATCACCTTCGTTATAAGCGATGGGGGCGAACAGCGTGTAACCGATGATCAGCTTCTTTGCTTCAACGATCTTGTTCCAAGAAGCATCAGTAGCAGCTGCGTTGGGATTGGCTGTATCAGCCTTTACAAGAGTTTCGGTAGCAAGACCGTACTTGTTAGCAACATTTTTATATTCGGTATCAGCAAGAGCAATCATAGCCTCGTTGATTTTGCCGATGAGAGCTGCATTGCCCTTCTTTGCGGCAATACCGTATTGCTCTTCGGCAAGAATAACACCGGGAAGAACTTGATAATCCTTGAAAGTATCAACGCCATTCATATAGTAACCTGCCATAACGGAGTCGATAACTGCGATATCAGCATCGCCTTTTACAAGGCCATTGAGTGCATTGAGTTGGGAATCAACAGAAAGCAATTCTTTGCCAAAATTGAGGTCGTTATTTTCATCGGGCTTTTGGCAAGAAGCGAACGCTGCAACGCAGCTAAGCATCATAACGAGTGCGAGAATAATGGATGTGAATTTTTTCATGGTTTGTGTCTCCTTTGGAATTTTTTTGCTATCACTTTAGCGCTTTATCATTTTACCACGCTAAAGTGTATTTGTCAATAGGTTTTTGAAAAATTTTTTCAATTTTTTTCAACTTTTTGAGAAAAGCGAAGGGCAGCAAGAAAAATCGAGTACTTCCCTACCTTTTCATTTTATACGTGTGTACGCGTGTGTGGAAAAAGAAAAATAAAAAAATGCCACCGAAAAGCAATCGATGGCATTTTGAACTATGCTCAAAAGTATTTTTTAAGGTATTTTCCCGTATGGGAGTGCTCAACTTGTGCAATCTCTTCGGGCGTTCCCGTTGCAAGAATGGTTCCGCCGCCGTCCCCTCCCTCGGGACCGAGATCGATAACATGGTCGGCACATTTGATAACGTCGAGGTTGTGTTCAATAACAATAACAGTGTTGCCTGCATCACAAAGTCGCTGCAAAACCTCCAAAAGTTTGGCAACATCGGCAGTGTGCAAACCGGTAGTGGGCTCGTCCAAAATGTAGACAGTTCTGCCTGTGGCGCGCTTGGAAAGCTCGGTTGCCAGCTTCACGCGTTGCGCTTCACCACCCGAAATGGTGGTGGCGGGCTGACCGATTTTGATATATCCGAGACCAACGTCATAGAGCGTTTGGAGTTTGCGGCTGATGGACGGAATGCCGTCGAAGAAACGTACGCCCTCCTCTACCGTCATATCGAGGACTTCATAAATGTTCTTGCCTTTGTATTGCACCTCAAGGGTATCACGGTTGTATCGCTTGCCCTTGCAAACGTCGCAGGTGACATAGACGTCTGGCAAGAAGTGCATTTCTATCTTTTTAACACCGTCGCCCTCGCAAGCCTCGCAACGGCCGCCCTTGACGTTAAAGGAGAAACGTCCGGGACCGTAGCCGCGCGCTTTTGCATCTTTGGTTTGTGCAAAGAGCGAACGAATATCGGTAAACACGCCCGTATAGGTTGCGGGGTTAGAGCTTGGCATACGACCAATAGGGCTTTGGTCGATGGCGATGACTTTGTCAAGATGCTCCAAGCCTTCAATGGTATCGTGTTTTCCGGGATAGGTGATGGCACGGTTGAGCTTATCTGCCAAGACGGGATACAAAATTCCATTGATGAGCGAGGACTTACCCGAACCCGAAACACCGGTTACACAAACAAACTTGCCAAGCGGAATATCAACGTCAATATTCTTGAGATTATTATGGCGCGCACCGCGAATTTTGAGGAATTCGCCGTTGCCATCGCGACGAGTTTTAGGTATTTCGATAGCCAATTTTCCTGCCAAATACGCACCTGTGATGGATTTTTCGTCCTTTTTAATTTCCTCAGGTGTGCCTGCGGCAACCACTTCCCCACCGTGAATACCCGCACCGGGGCCGATATCGAGAATGTAATCGGCACTCTCCATTGTCTCCTCGTCGTGCTCAACTACGATGACCGTGTTGCCAAGGTCACGCAAGCGTTTGAGGGTGGCAATGAGTTTGGAATTGTCGCGCTGATGCAAGCCGATACTGGGCTCGTCGAGAATATAAAGCACGCCAACAAGTGCCGAACCGATTTGCGTAGCCAATCGAATACGCTGTGCCTCACCGCCCGAAAGGGTTCCTGCTTTGCGGGAAAGCGTAAGATAATTCAAACCAACGCTGACGAGGAAGCCAAGACGAGAGCGAATTTCTTTGAGAATTTCGGCAGCGATTTGTGCCTCGGTTTCGCTCAACACAAGCGCATTGACAAAATCGAGTGCATCAACAATGGAAAGTGAGCAAAGCTCGTGAATGTTCTTCCCTCCAACGGTAACTGAGAGCGAGGTAGCCGACAGACGTTGACCGTGACACTCGGGGCACGGTGCTTCCTCGATGAATTGTGCGTAATATTCGTTGCCGTACATTTTCATACGGTTCTCAATCATAGGAACAATGCCTTCAAATTTGACAAGTTGATGGTGGTCTTCTCTGCCAAACCAACGGTGAACCTCGTATTTTTCGTCACCCGTTCCGTACAAAAGCTGTTGGTATTGCTCTTCGGTGAGGTTTTCAATGGGGGTATCCAAATCAAAGCCGTGACGTTTGCCTACTGCGGCAAACAGAGGGCCGTTCCAGCTTTCTTCCTCCAAGGTTTTAAAGCCGTTTACGGCAATTGCACCTTGCGAAAGGGAGATTTTTTTGTTTGGGATAATGCGATTGACCGCGATGCTTTGCATTTCTCCAAGACCTGCGCAATGCGGACAGGCACCTGCAGGGTTGTTGAAAGAAAACATACGGGGTTCGAGTTCGCCAAAGGAAATGCCGTGCTCCTCGCAGGCATAGTTTTGGGAAAATTCAAGCTCTTTGGGTTCTCCCTCGCGAGGAACGGTGACAATGGTCACATGCCCCTCAGCGGCACCGAGTGCGTTTTCGACCGAATCGGAAAGACGGGATGCGATTCCCTCTCGCATCACAAGACGGTCGACAACAATGTCAATGGTGTGCTTTTTGTTCTTATCCAGCTTGATTTCCTCGGAAAGATCGTACATATTTCCATCTACGCGTACGCGGACATATCCGCGCTTGCGTGCATCGGCAAAGACCTTTTCGTGCATACCCTTTTGCGCACGCACCACGGGGGCAAGCACCATAAAGCGCTCTCCCTCGGGGAAAGTCAGGATGCGGTCGATGATTTGGTCAACGGTTTGTTGGCGAATCTCCTTGCCGCAAATCGGGCAATGCGGAACACCAATGCGCGCGTAAAGCAGACGCAAATAGTCATAAATTTCGGTAACCGTTCCCACCGTGGAACGCGGATTGCGCGAGGTGGTTTTTTGGTCGATGGAAATGGCAGGCGAGAGCCCCTCGATAGAATCAATATCGGGTTTATCAAGTTGTCCCAAGAACATACGCGCATAAGAGGACAGCGACTCGACAAAGCGACGGTGCCCCTCGGCGTAGATGGTATCGAACGCCAACGAAGATTTACCCGAGCCCGAAAGACCGGTTACCACAACCAATTTGTCTCGTGGGATTTCAACGTCTATGTTTTTTAAGTTATGCACCCGCACACCGCGGATGGTGATTTGATTGGGCATAAAAACTCCTGTTTTTTGTGTATTTTGAAGGACATATAGCGATTTTCGCCACTTTATGTCTTATGACGAGGGGCATCGATTTTGCCCTCGCGCAGCTTTTTGATCTCGTCTCGCAGGTAGGCGGCCTTTTCGAATTCGAGGTGCTGTGCGGCATTTTTCATTTCCACCGTCAGCTCGGCGATAAGCTTTTCGCGCTCGGTTTTGGAGAGCTTGCGGCTCGTTTGTGCGGCAAGTCCTGCACGGGTGCGAACACCTTCCCCATCTTTTGAACCAACCTCAATAATGTCGCGCACGCCCTTGACAACAGTCTTGGGAATGATGCCGTTTGCCTTGTTGTAGGCATCCTGAATTTCGCGGCGGCGATTGGTTTCGGTAATGGCGGCACGCATCGAACGCGTAACCGTATCGGCATACATAATAACCTTACCCTCTGCATTACGCGCGGCACGTCCGATGGTTTGAATAAGCGAACGCTCGGCACGCAAAAAGCCCTCTTTATCGGCATCCAAAATGGCAACGAGCGACACCTCGGGAATATCCAATCCCTCACGCAAAAGATTTATACCGACAAGCACGTCAAACACGCCAAGGCGCAAGTCGCGGATGATTTCCATACGCTCCATCGTCTCCACATTGTAGTGGATATAGCGCACCTTGATGTTATTATCTTCAAAGTATTCGGTGAGGTCTTCTGCCATCTTTTTGGTAAGCGTTGTGACCAAAACACGCTCGTTTTTTGCAACACGTGTGCGAATTTCGCCCATTAAGTCGTCCACTTGACCCTCAACGGGGCGCACTTCAACCTCGGGGTCAAGAAGCCCCGTGGGACGAATGATTTGCTCAACTACGCGCTCGGAATGCTCGTTTTCGTAGTCACCCGGAGTGGCACTGACAAACACCGCTTGCTGAATGCTTTGCTCAAATTCATCAAAGAACAACGGGCGGTTATCGTATGCCGACGGCAGACGGAAGCCATAGTCGACAAGGTTCTTTTTTCTCGCCGTGTCACCACCGCTCATGCCGCGCACCTGCGGCACGGTGATGTGCGACTCGTCAATGAACATAACGTAGTCCTCGGGGAAATAATCGAGGAGCGTGAAAGGCGTGGCACCGGGTTCTCTGCCCGAGAGCACGCGGGAATAGTTTTCAACACCCGAACAGAAGCCGATTTCGCGCAACATTTCAAGGTCATAGCGAACGCGTTCACGCAGTCTTTGTGCCTCTAAAAGTTTGTTTTCGGACTCGAAATAGGCAACACGTTCTTCCATTTCGCGCTCAATCTCGGCAAGCGCCGCTTCCCTCTTTTCGTCGGAGACGGCATAGTGCGTGGCGGGATAAATGGCGGCATAGGAAAGCACGCGCTTCAACTCTCCCGTAACAATGTTGATCTCGCAAATGCGATCGATCTCGTCACCAAAAAACTCAACGCGCAATGCACTGTTGTTCATATTTGCAGGAATAATTTCCACCGTGTCGCCATTGACGCGGAAGCAATCACGTTTGAGAGCAATGTCGTTGCGACTGTAGCTGTTGGCAACCAGCTTGCGGATGAAAATATCGCGGCTGATAGGCATTCCCGGTCGAACCGCAAGAACAAGTCCTTGATATTCGCTCGGGTCACCGAGGGAGTAGATGCAGGAGACCGATGCCACAATGATGACATCGCGGCGCTCAAAGAGCGCACTTGTGGCGCTGTGACGGAGGCGGTCGATCTCATCGTTGATGAGAGCGTCCTTTTCGATATACATATCCTTGCCCGGAATGTACGCCTCGGGCTGGTAGTAGTCGTAGTAGGAGACGAAATACTCAACGGCAGCATCGGGGAAAAACTCACGCATCTCGGAGCAAACCTGCGCTGCCAAAGTCTTGTTGGGTTCAAGAATCAGTGTGGGACGATTGGTGCGCGCAATGACGTTTGCCATGGTAAAGGTCTTACCCGATCCCGTAACGCCAAGCAGGGTTTGCATCCGCTCGCCGCGCAAAATGCCCTCGGTCAACTGCTCTATCGCTTGCGGCTGGTCGCCCGTGGGGGAAT
>JAZOMJ010000055.1:0-32822 GCA_045653865.1 Eubacteriales bacterium | reverse complement strand
TGTGCAAACAGGGTAAAGTGCATGATATGCAAAGATAAAGTTTTTGCGAGCGATGCCAATGTTACAACTATCTATGGTGAAGAATTTGCAATTTGTTATAATTGCTTAAACGATACCGATAGATTGGGACAGGCCGGATTTTTTGATTAACAGAATAAAAAATCCTCTTGGTATGTCTGCGATAAAGCGGATTGAACTGAAAAGACATGTTCATTTTTGAATATGTCTTTTTTTGTGTGATTTGTACACATTCATAGTATAATATCTTTGAAAATCAAAGTAAAACTATACTTTCTCACAATAAACACTTCGTGGAATTTTATTTTGCAACTTGTTATAATAAAAGCACAAAAGCGCTTTTGAATATTTTTTGGAGGACAAAAATATGTCTATTGGTTCTACTATTAAAAGGTTGCGCCGTGAGCAGAATATCACGCAAGAACAGCTTGCCGAATATCTCGGCATCACCTCGCGCGCCATTTCGCAATGGGAGTGCGACAGAACCGCTCCCGATATTTCACAAATCCCCGCGCTCTGCCACATCTTTGATATTTCTTCCGATGTTTTGCTCGGTATTGATATTGAAAAGAGCAACGAAGAAATTCAAAAATATTTGGTTGCCGCAAATGATTTGAATCTTCAGGCGAAAGATGAAGAACGTACTGCGCTCTTGCGTGAAGCGAATAAAAAATTCCCACGCGATTATAAAATTATGGAACGTCTTGCCGATTCATTGGTTTGTGAATATTCTCGCAAAGGCATCAAAAACTATGATGAGGTGTTTGATCTTTGTAATCGTGTTCTTGCGGAGTGTACCGATAGTATTACTCGCTCTGAAGCAATGAGGACACTCGGGATTGCCTATGGATATGCAGGCAGAAAAGAAGAACAGTTAGAACTCGCCAAACAAATGCCGCGCGTTCGTTTTTCCTATGAGAATTTTATGGTATATCGTTGGTCTGGGAATGAGGGACTTGCTGAAAGACAAGAATATATGAGTTTTCTTATTTATCAACTGATATCGATGATCGCGTGTTTGGGAGGACATCGTGATGATGATGGCAAAATGGTTTGCTCTTGGGAAGAGAGAAGAGCATTACGAAAATTTGAAATTGATCTTATTGAAACCTTTTTCCCGGATGGTGATTATCATTTCTTTGCTCAATATGCAGAGATGACTTGCAAATTCTTTGTAGCAGGTGCATTCAGAAAAAAAGATTATGAAGAATTGTGGTATTGGTTAAATAAGGGGGCAGATTATGCCATTCATTTCGATACCTACGATTTTGATGCACCGCACACCTCCCCTATTCTTCGCGGATATGTAGGCGGCGCTTGGATTATGGAAGCTACCGGAAATCATTCGCAATCGATGCTCGATTGGTTGACAACTGACGACGAGGTTGCTCCCTTGCGCTCCGATGCACGCTATAATGCTCTTGTGGAACGCCTTGCAAAGGTTGCCAAAAAACCGTAATTTTATAACATCGTACAAAAACGTGCGAAGTGTGAATAGCCCCCTACGGAGTATAATAAAATCCAATGGATTGGAGACCATTGGTCGCCCTCAAAAGCAAACGCATATTCGCTCACAAACAACACCCCGACCATTTTTCGATGGACGGGGTGTTTTGCTTTGTTGGGGTTTTATTTTCCCAAAATGCTCATGATAAATTCAACCAAGAATACCAATGTGGTAGAGGTTACCAAAACGGCGAGTGCCAAGGCGAGAATACGTGCAGGAGTGGAAACTGTAGAAGTGCTGTTTTTCTTAGACATGATAGATATATCCTTTCAATCAATTATTTCTTTTCTAAAAGAACGCCCGTGGTGGGAATCTTTATCTTTTTGAGTCCCTTTGCGTCCTCAGGGATTTTTGTGGGATCTGCCGTAGCGGATGTCACCGTTACGCCTTTTTTCATACTCATCAGCGTTACACCGCCCGAGGTTCGGGTTGCCATAATGGGAATGAGTGTGGATTTGATGAGAATGGCGCGTCCGTCGGAGGAGGTGATCATAATATCCATCGGGCTCTTTTCGTAGAATGCCGCCACAACGGGGGAATTCTTGGAGTATGCCGAGGTAATCTTGCGGCGGTTGCCGGTGATCTCGTAATTCGATACCGAAATACGCACGCCCTTACCGTTTTGGAAGATAAGAACAATGTTTTCCTTGGCAGGGTACTTGTTTTGAATGTTCATCAAAATGGGCTTTTCATCGGGATCCATTTTGAGTTTAACGGGCAAATAGTCACCCAAAGCCGATGCCTTGGTGGTGTCAAAGTCCTCTGCCTTTGCGCGGTAGAGCTGTTGCTGGTTGGTCAAGAAGATAAAGTTATCGGTGTTTTGACCGTCAACCAAATAGAGCTGTTCGTCATCTTCTTTAAAGGATTGCTCGTCATTACCTTGCAAGGAGCGGAAAGTGATCTTTTTGAAATATCCTTGGCGGCTGAGAACAAAGCGCGCAGGGTAGTTCTCAATGTGTTCTTCTTCCTTATACTCTTTAACAGAGCCTGCAGATACGATTTGCGTGCGGCGAGGTTGACCGTATTTCTTTTTGATATCGGTGAGTTGTTGAATAAGGAGTGACTTTTGCTTGAGCTCATCCTTGAGTGTTTCTTCCATATCGGCAATTTCTTTTTGCAAATCGTCAATTTCAGCCAAACGGTTGAGGATGTACTCGCGGTTGAGGTAACGCAATTTGATTTCGGCAATAAAGTTTGCTTGAATTTCGTCAATTTCAAAGCCTTTCATCAAGTTGGGAACAACTTGCGATTCCTTCTCAGTCTTGCGAATGATGCGAATAGCTTTGTCGATGTCGAGCAAAATTTTGCCAAGACCCAAAAGCAGGTGGAGTTTATCCTTCTTCTTTTTGAGGTCGAATTTGAGTTCGCGCTTCAAGCACTGCAAGCGGAAAGCAATCCACTCTTGCAAAATCTCTTGCACACCCATGGTGCGAGGAGTTGCGTTGATGAGCACGTTGAAGTTGCAACGGAAGCTATCCTCAAGGGGAGTCATTTTAAACAACTTTGCCATCAGCTTGTCGGGGTCGGTGCCGCGACGAACGTCAAGCGTGAGCTTGAAGCCGTTGAGGTCGATTTCATCACGGAAGTCGGTGATCTCCTTAATCTTGCCCTCCTTGTAAAGAGCCGTCAGCTTTGCCATAATCAGCTCGATGGTGGTGGAGTAGGGGATTTGGATGATTTCGATGCAACTGTTTTCTTTATCAAAAACGTAGCGCGCACGCATACGCACCGAGCCGGAGCCGGTTGTGTAGATGCGCTTCATTTCTTCCTCGTCATACAAAATGACACCGCCGCCCGAAAAGTCTGGAGCCTTGATCAGTTCCATCAGCTTGTCAACCGGCAAACGAGGCTTGCGCAGCATTGCAATGGTGCCGTCGCAGACTTCTGCAAGGTTAAAGGAACAAATATTCGATGCCATACCAACGGCAATACCCATATTGGGCATAACGAGGATGTTGGGGAAGGTGGTGGGCAGGAGCACGGGCTCTTGCATAGTGGCGTCATAGTTATCCACCATATCTACGGCATTTTTTTCAATGCCGCCAAACAGCTCGTGGCAAATCGGGTCAAGCTTTGCTTCGGTGTAACGTGCCGCCGAGGGCTTCATATCCGAAGAATATTGCTTACCAAAGGAGCCCTTGGAGTCGATGAGCGGATGTAGGAGTGTAGCGTTTCCGCGTGTCAAGCGCACCATGGTTTCATAGATGGATGCATCACCGTGCGGATTGAGGCGCATGGTTTGACCTACAATGTTAGCGCTCTTGGTGCGTCCACCGTTGAGCAGTCCCATTTTATACATGGTATAAAGGAGCTTACGGTGTGAGGGCTTGAGACCGTCAATCTCCGGGATAGCACGGGAGACGATAACGCTCATAACGTAGGGCATATAGTTTTTTTCAATCGTTTCGGTAATAGGTTGTTGAATTACCGGGGCGTAAACGATTTCTTTTTTCTCATTTTTTTGCTTTCTTGCCATTCTGAGGTGTCCTTTCTGTCAGGTTGGGAACGGTATGGGGAAGCGAGCGCGCCTCACACTTCTTTTATGGTGTGTGCGGCGGCGCGAATAAGTCGATTATAAAGCGCCAATCCCAAGCCCTCTTGTGGGGGCAGGTGCGCATAAATGATTTCGGCTTCGGTGCCGTCGGCATCGCGCAGAGCGGCAAACAGCTTGTGCGCTTGCGTGCCAAGATCTTGTTTGTTTCCAATGGGGAGGAGTGTATTGCCCGCCAAAGATTTACATTCTTCGTCATAGCAAAGAATTGCGCATTTGCGTGCCGCGGCTTCCTTCTTGAGGTATGCGAGCACGTCCTCGTCTTTGCCCGAAAGCAATACAAGAGGAGCGGTGGGGGCATAGTGTCTGTATTTCATACCGGGGGAAAGGGGACGTTCGTTTTCTGCCAATTTGTGCATCACGGCATCGGCAACCGTTACTTGGTTGCACACAAGTGTGAGTGCATCGTAGGTAATGCCGCCCGGGCGCAAGAGAATAAGACCGTCACCGTCGATTTTGACGATGGTAGATTCGAGTCCAATCTCGCTCTCGCCGCCGTCAAGGATCATATCCACGCGCCCATCCATATCTTGTGCCACGTGAGCGGCAGATGTAGGAGAGGGCTTGCCCGAAAGATTGGCAGAGGGTGCCGCTATGGGAAAGCCGCAAAGTTCGATGAGCTTGTGCGCCACGGGATGAGCGGGGCAACGAACTGCCACACTGTCAAGACCGCCCGTGGTGGATGTGGGAATCGATTCCTTTCGGGGCAAAATCACCGTCAAGGGTCCCGGCATAAAAGCCTTTGCCAAGCGGTAGTAAAGCGCGTTTGTCACGGCATACGCTTCGGCATCGGCGGGATTTGCTATGTGAATGATAAGAGGGTTGTCCGAGGGACGTCCCTTTGCGGCATAAATCTTTTTTGCCGCTTCGTCGCGCGTGGCGTCACCGCCAAGACCGTAAACGGTTTCGGTGGGGAACACAACAAGACCGCCCTCACGCAAAACAGATGCGGCACGGGCAAGGTCGTTTTCTTGCGCGGCAATGTTTGTAATTTTGATGTGTTCGGTTTTCACGTCTGCCTCCAAATCATTAAGCTTCTTGATTTTTCAGCTTTTCGGCTGTTTCGGCAGTGGCGAGGGCATCAATCATAGCGCCAATGTCGCCATCCAAAAAACGGTCGATAGAGTGAATGGTAAGCCCGATGCGGTGGTCGGTAATGCGACCTTGCGGATAGTTGTAGGTGCGAATGCGCTCGCTTCTATCTCCCGTGCCGACCTGTCTACGGCGGTCGGAAGCAATGGCATCGGCTTGCTCACGTTGCTTTTGGTCATAAAGAATGGTGCGCAGCATGCGCAGAGCTTTGTCCTTGTTTTTGAACTGACTGCGCTCCTCTTGACATTCCACAACAATGCCCGTAGGCTTGTGGGTCAAGCGAACTGCGGATTCGGTCTTGTTGATGTGCTGACCGCCCGCACCGCTGGATTTGCAGGATTCAAATACGAGGTCTGCAGGGTTGATTTCAATAGAAACTTCCTCTGCCTCGGGGAGAACGGCAACGGTTGCCGTAGATGTTTGAATGCGGCCCTGCGACTCGGTTTCGGGTACGCGTTGTACGCGGTGAACACCGCTTTCGAATTTGAAACGGGAATAAGCCCCCTCACCCTCTACTTGGAAGGTGAGTTGACGGTAGCCGCCAAGCTCGGTGGGGTTTTCGGAAAGCAGCGAGCAACGAAATCCCGCACTTGTGGCATACATTGTGTACATACGGTAAAGGACTGCGGCAAACAGAGCGGCTTCCTCACCGCCTGCACCTGCACGAATTTCCACCATTACGTTCTTTTCGTCATTTGGGTCGCGAGGCAGGAGCATAATGGTCAACTCGCCCTTGAGCTGCTCCAATTCTTCTTTTGCTTCACGCAATTCTTCGTTTGCCAAGGCGCGCAATTCTTCGTCGTTTTCTTCCAAAAGGAGAAGAGTATCGTCAATGCGTGCTTGTGCCGCCTTAAGTTCGCGGTATTTTTCAATGATGGGGGTCAAGGATTTGTATTCTTTTGCAATTTGCGCACATTTGGCAGGGTCACCAGCGATGATGGGGTCGGAGAGTGAGGCCTCCAAGTGCAAATATTTATCTTCGGCTTGTTGTAATTTTTGAAGCATTAGAAGCCTCCTTTCTCATAAATGGATCTGTAAGCAACGGTTGTAATTTAGCCTCCCCTGTGCAGAAGTGTAGGCGCAAGCGCCCCGCAATTGCAAGCAATTGCTTCGGTGCCGTTTTGCAAAAACGGCGGAAGGGTTGTAAGCTTAGAATTGATAGAATGCACGGAATGCGCGGTAAGCCTCATAGAGGTCTACCTTGGAGATGAGCTCGTAGGGAGCGTGCATGGAGAGAACGCCAACACCAATGTCGATGGTGTCAATATTGTGGTTTGCCATATACTTTGCAACGGTTCCGCCGCCGCCAACGTCGGTCTTGCCGAGCTCGGAAATTTGCCATACAACGCCTGCTTCATTGAGGAAGCGGCGAGTCCAGCCAACCATTTCGGCACTTGCGTCGGATGTGCCACCCTTACCGCCACTACCGGTGTACTTGCAAAGGCAAACGCCACAACCGATGAGGGAGGAGTTGCGATGCTCGTAAACGTCGGCATAGTTGGGGTCAAAGGTAGCGGTTACGTCGCTGGAGAGGCACTTGGAGTTTGCACGAACAGCTGCTTCGTTGCCGCCAAGTGCTTTTGCAATTTCAGCAATGACGTCAACAATGAGGCTACTTTGCATACCGGTAACACCGTCACTGCCGGTTTCTTCTTTGTCAACAAGCAGGCACATAGAGGTGTGCAGAGTGTCGGTGCTATCGATCATAGCGGTGAGAGAGGGATAAGCGCAAACGCGGTCATCATGACCGTAAGCGCAAATCATCGAGCGGTCAAAGCCAACGTCACGTGCCTTTGCCGCAGGAACGATAGAAAGCTCTGCCGAGAGGAAATCATCCTCGGCAATGCCGTATTTTTCATTGAGATAGTTGAGAACGCCTGCTTTTACTGCGTCCTTATCTTCGCCGTCGACGGGGCGGCTACCAACCAAAATGTTGAGTTTTTCTGCTTGGAATACCTCGTTGAGGGTTTTGCCGCCTTGTGCACGTGCCAAGTGGGGGAGCAGATCTGTGATGTACATTACGGGATCGGTTTCATCCTCGCCGATAACGATATCAACAACAGTGCCGTCTTGCTTAACCACTACACCGTGAAGAGCCAGAGGCATTGCGAGCCATTGATACTTGCGAACGCCACCGTAGTAGTGGGTCTTGAAGAAAGACATACCGTGCTCCTCATAAAGCGGAACGGGCTTGAGGTCAAGACGGGGAGAGTCGATGTGAGCGGCGGTGATGCGGATACCGTTGTTAATGTTCTCGGTACCGATGCGCATCAAAAAGATGTTTTTGCCGCGGTTGTTATAGTAGAGCTTGTCGCCTACGTTGATGGCATCGCCAAAGTTCCATGCGCGGTAACCTGCAGCCTCGGCAATGCGAACACTCTCGGCGACAGCTTCACGCTCGGTTTTTGCGGCGTCAAGAAATTTTACATAGTTCTTTGCATATTCATAAGCCTCGTCTACCACTTTGGCGCCTGCCAATTCGTAAACGGTCTTTTTTTCATAGCGAAGGTTTTTGTTCTCGGACATAGTATTCGTCTCCTTTTATGTGATGTTGATTAAAAATACAGTTTGATGTAGAGCTCGCGTGCTTCGGTTACCTTGCGCACAAAACGAACGGTTTTTTGGTTGGGAATGTTCTTAAGTGTTCCCAGTTCGCTGACACAGTCGGGGTTGGCAAGCCAAGCATCCACCGCGTCGGTTCCTGCATCAAAGGCGGCAAATACCGTTTCCCAAACGCCATAGCGTTGATAGAGGAAAGAAAGATATGCCGCACCGCAGGCGAGATTTTTTGCAGGGTCATAAAGCAATCCCGCATCTTGCGGAGCTTCTTTTAGGATGTCGGTTTGTATCATTGCAAACTCGTCGGGTGTGAGTTGCATCAGCCCAATGCCACCGTCCTCGCCCTCAAGGTTACTGGAAAAGCCGCTTTCGGTGCGTACGATCGCCCAAAGAATGACCTCGGGAATTCCGTATTCCGCAGAGACGCGTTGAATGTCATTGGCGTAACGCGAGGAGAGGGGATATTGCTTTTTTTCAAGAGAGGTTGCAATGCCATCAAAGGTAAAACCAAACCCGATGGAAAGAACGAGGATTGCGGCAATGATAGCAAAACTGCGTGCGTTGAATTTCATCGGGAGATTACCCCCAATTCCGTTAAAATGCGATGAATCTGAGGAACCAAAAGCTCAAGTGTTTCGTTGTTCCGAATAATGTAATCGGAGTTGGCTTGAAAGAATTCATCGCTTTTTTGAGCCAATATGCGACGCATAGCCGCCTCGGCAGTAATGTTGTCGCGCATCATAATACGTTCTTGGCGTATGTTGCGGTCGGCAAGCACCGAAACAACCGAACTGCAAGCGCGGTGAGCACCTGCTTCAAACAGTTGAGGTGCATCAAACACGGCAACGGGCACACCATCCATACGGTAGCGTTCCATTCGTGCTTGCACCTCTTCCATGACGTATCGGTGGGTAATGGTGTTGAGTCGCTCGCGTGAGGCGAGGTCATTGAACACAATGTCCCCCAAAGCGCGACGGTCAAGATGACCGTTTGGCAAAAGAATGTCTTTGCCAAAAACCTCGACCAATTCCTGCAAGCAGGTTGATGGGGGAGTAATGAGCTCGTGATAGATGCGGTCGGCATCGATGACGGGAATTTTGTAACGTTTTTCAAAGATCTCTGCAACCGCACCCTTGCCGGCACCCGTAGGACCTGTGAGTCCAATTACGAGCATGGAGGCACCTCCATTCGCAAGCCGCCAATTTGATCTGAGGAATATGCCATTTCCATAACCTCTTGAACATAAAGTCCATCCACGAGGGAGGGGGCAAAATGTTTGCCCTCTGCAACAGAGGAAAGGAAAGAGTGCATGCTCTCCAAATGACCGTACAGCCAGCCTGCCGGTGCTTTGGGAGAGGGGAAAATCAGGTCGGGATAGCGACCAACACATTCGATTTTGGTAAAGCCGCGCATACCGCCCATGGGGGATGCTTCGGCAGTGTTGTCATAGTAGTAAAGCCAGTTGGGTTCCATCAAAGAGAAGCGCAGAGCACCTTTTTCGCCGTAGATTTCAAAAGAAAAATCGTCATTGGTGCCAACCTGCAATTTGCCAACGGTAATGGTTCCGCAGGCGCCATCCTCGGTTTTGCCCATCAGGTAAAAGGATTCATCGGCATTGGTTTCCCATTCTTCACCATCGCGACCCTTGCGTGAGGGGTAGGCAATTTGGCTCAACCCGCTCACCTCCGTGAGGTGTCCGCACAACCAGCCAAGCAGGTCGATGACGTGGGATCCCAAATCAAAGAGTACACCGCCGCCGCAAATAGTGCTATCTTGTTTCCAACCGGCAGGGCGGTTGACGTCGGTAGCACTGTTGTGCAAATATTTGCCCTCAAAGCTGAGGATGCGACCGATGCGACCTTCGTCGATGAGTTGTTTTGCACGCATAACGGGAGAGAGCCAACGGTTGTTGAATACCATACCGCAAATTTGATTGTCGTCAAGAGGAATGGCGGCAATTTCTTCGGCTTCTGCGGCACTGATGCACAAGGGCTTTTCACAAAGCACGCTCTTTCCGGTGGCAAGCACTTTTTTCAAGGTTTCGTAGTGATAAATATTGGGTGTGCAAATGTCGATGATGTCAATATCGGGAGAGTTGATCAAATCATCTTCGTTGGTAGTGGCAATTTGCATGTCAAACTCGCGTGCCACTGCTTCGCTCTTTTCTTGGCTGGTGGTGCAAACGCCAACAACCTTGGCAGAAAAGGGGAGAGCGCCATAGAAAAAGGGAAGATTTTGCACAGCCCAAGTGTGTGTTCTACCCATTGAGCCAAAGCCCAACAGTCCTATGCGAAGTGTTTTCTTTTCATTTTGTTCCATTGTGCAAATTCTTCCTTTCGGCAATCGTTAACAAATGATGGGGGATAGCACCGCAAGGGTGCATATCTATTCATCTTATTATAACTCAAAAAAATCCTTTTTGCAATAGGATTGCGCATTTTTTGTAAGAAAATTCAACTTTTCTGCCGATTTTTACGGTCTTTTATATTGCATTTGGCGTGGGTTTCGAGTATAATATAGATAGACATCAAAAAAGGAGGGAATGCACATGGAAAAACTGATGCAAAAATTGCAAGAAATCGGCACCGAGTGGGAATTGAATTGCCCGCTTTGCAAGCATTCCACCTTTCGCATAGGCGGAAATGCAGACGTGGGTTTGTTCCCGCACTCTACCGACCAGCTTTGCCAAACCCTCACACTTTTGCGCGGCTTGGATATCCCCGTGCTGGTTGTGGGCAAGGGCAGTAACGTTGTTTTTTCGGATGCAGGATATCGCGGAACGGTTATCTTTACCGAAAAATGTCGCAAGATCAAAATCGAGGACGACGTTGTTTTTGCAGATGTAGGCGTATCTCTCTCGGCACTCACTTCCTCTGTGCGCGATGAATCCTTGAGCGGCTTGGAGTTTGCCTTTGGAATTCCCGGCACGCTTGGCGGAGCGGTGTATATGAACGCAGGGGCTTATGGCGGCAGTATGAGCGACGTTTGCATCAGCTCCGAATATTACGACCTCAAAACCGGTTGTGTCAAAGGGCTGTTTGAGAATGCACAAGAGTTTGGTTACCGCAAAAGCATTTATCAAAGCCACCCCGAATGGGTCATTTTGGGCGCAACCTTGAAGCTGAAAAAAGGAAAAACAAAAGAGATTACCGAAACGATGCGCGCGTATTGGGATAAGAGACGTGCCACACAACCGCTTGAGTTCCCCAATGCAGGTAGCGTATTCAAACGCCCCGAGGGGCATTTTGCAGGCAAATTGATTGAGGACTGCGGACTGAAGGGTTTGACGGTTGGCGGTGCGCAGATATCAGAAAAGCACGCAGGGTTCATTGTCAATGTTGGCGGTGCTACCTGTGAAGATGTAAAGCGTTTGATTGAGCAAATCCAAACCACCGTTCTGCAACAAACAGGCGTGGAATTGGAATGTGAGATTCAGTTTTTGTGACGTCAAAGGAAGACTACTACTTGGCTTTTTATCATTTTTCGGGAGGAGCAAGCCCCTCCCCTACGAGGTAAAATAACAGTTTATAGGTAGGGGAGCGCCTTGGTGCTCCCGTAGTGAAGCGAAACAACTTTCTTATTTGGTAGGGTCTCGGCGGTCCCTACCAAATCGCGATAGCAAAAGCGCGTCTTTACGACGCGCGCCGACTGTCTATCCCTAGACTAACGAATTTATTCAGATAACTTTTGTGCAAAAGTTTTTGGGATGGGGTGTGGGGAAACCCTTTTTCCCAAAAGGGTTTCCCCACAAAAAAGAAAAGAGGTGACAAAATGACCTTTACCGAGCGCGTGTGCGCAGAGCTGATGGAACTCCCAATTAAGAAAAATTGTTGCAGACGTGCACTGAGTGCAGGTCTTTTGCTCACGGCTATGCGACAACCGGGCGGACGAGTTGTTTTGCCCTGCAAAAGAGAGGCAACTGCGGAATTTGCCAAGGGTGTGTTTGAAAAAGCATACTCCAAAACGGCAGATGTGAACGTCATCGGCTTTCACGGGCATCGCCAATGGCAATTGGTGCTGCCGTCTCCTGCCGCATCCAAACTGACGGCACAACTGCGCGAGGATGGAGCCGATATTGATGCACTCTTGCACCTCAACGATTGCGAGAGTTGCCGCGCAGCATTTTTGCGCGGACTGTTCTTTGTTTCGGGAACGGTTAACGATCCGCAAAAATCCTATCACCTTGAGTTTGTTCTCCCCAGTGAGGAGAGCGCCGAGGCGGTCAGCAATTATCTGTTGTCTATCGGCTATCCCCCCCGACGCATTGCACGCAACACGGGCGTGGGACTTTACTATAAAGATGCCACATCGGTGGCAGACCTCATCACTCTAATGGGTTCGCATAGCATCATTTTCGAGTTTTACAATGCACGTATTGCAAGTGATATTCGCAACAACGAAAACCGCGCCACTAACTGCGTGGCAAGAAACATTCAAAAGTCGGTTGCCGCCGCGGCGCGTCAAATGGAAGCCATCGAGCGCTTGATGACAAGCGGAAAACTCGATTCTTTACCCGAGCCGCTTCGCGATACAGCACTTTTGCGTTACCGCAACCCCGATGCAACCTTGGACGAGCTCAAGGATTTGCATCACCCACCCATATCCAAATCCGGGCTTTCCCACCGACTGCAAAAGTTGTTGGATGAAGCCGAAGAATAAGCGAGAAAGGAGAAGACCATGAAGGATTTTGTACATTTGCATTTGCATACCGAATATAGCTTGCTTGACGGTGCGTGTCGCATACAAGACCTGCCCGAACGCATCAAAGAGTGCGGACAGAATGCAGTTGCCATTACCGACCACGGTGTTATGTATGGCGTGATCGATTTTTACCGCACCTGCAAAAAGGCAGGCATCAAACCCATCATTGGTTGTGAGGTTTACGTCGCTCCCGATTCTCGTTTCACAAAGCTCAACGCAGGGGAGGGGTATGCCGAGCACTTGGTTCTCCTTTGCGAAAATATGCAGGGATATCGCAACCTTGTCGAGCTTGTTTCACGTTCCTTTACCGAGGGCTTTTACAACCGCCCGCGCGTTGATGATGAACTGTTGCGTCAATATTCGGACGGCCTTATTGCGCTTTCCGCTTGTCTTGGCGGTCGCATTCCCAAGCTGCTCTCCAAGGGCGATTTTGCCGCCGCACGCGAGAACGCTTTGAAATATGCCAACATTTTTGGCAAGGATCGCTATTATATCGAAATTCAAGATCACGGTCTTGCGGAGGAGCGTGCCGTGCTCCCTCGCCTTGTTAAATTGGCAAACGAATGCGAGCTCCCCTTGGTTGCCACAAACGACTGTCACTATCTGCGCCGTCAAGATGCCGATACGCAGGCGGTACTGATGTGCGTGCAGACCAACACCACGGTGGATGCAGGCCGCCCTGCGGCATTCGCAACCAACGATTTTTACGTAAAAGATAGCACAGAGATGTCTCTTTTGTTCCGTGCTTATCCCGAAGCGATTGAGAACACCACCAAAATTGCCGACATGTGCTCGGTAGAGTTTGATTTTGATACACAATACTTGCCTAAATTCCCGTGTCCCGATGCGCTTTCTGCCGAGGAATATCTGCGCCAGCTGACCGAAAAGGGTTTTGTGAGCCGCATCGCTCGCGGACATATCGCATTTGGAGAACACACCGAGGAAGAGTATCGCGCACGCCTTGAATATGAGCTTGGCGTCATCGCAGAAATGGGCTTTGCCGACTACTTTTTAATCGTTCAAGACTATGTTAACTATGCAAAAAGCAAAGATATCCCCGTAGGTCCCGGACGTGGTTCTGGAGCGGGTAGTTTGGTCGCTTATGCGCTTGGCATTACCGACGTGGATTCCATTCGTTTTGATTTGCTCTTTGAGCGTTTTCTCAACCCCGAACGTGTTACTATGCCCGATATCGACGTCGATTTTTGCTATAACCGACGTGATGAGGTCATCGAATACGTTACCCGTAAATACGGTGCCGACCACGTTTCGCAAATCATTACCTTTGGTACGATGGCGGCAAGAGCGTCCATTCGCGACGTCGGTCGCGCCCTTGGAATGTCCTATGCCGACGTTGACGTGGTAGCTCGCGCCATCCCGCAAGAACTTAATATGACTATCGATCACGCACTTTCTTTGCCCGAACTCAAAAAGCTTTATGAAAGCTCGGAGCAGGTGCGCCGCTTGGTAGATACGGCACGATCGCTTGAGGGTATGCCGCGCAACGTATCTGTCCACGCCGCAGGTGTTGTGATTACCGATAAGCCTATTAGCAACTATCTGCCTGTTTCTCTCAGCAACGGCACGGTTGTTACACAATTCGATATGGACACCGTGGCATCATTGGGACTTCTCAAATTCGACTTTTTGGCTCTGCGTTACCTCACCATTCTGCACGATGCAGAGGGAATGATTCGCGAGAGCGAACAGGGGTTTGATATTGAAAAACTGCCGCTTGACGATGCCGAGACCTATGCGCTCATTTCGTCGGGCAAGACGAGCGGTATCTTTCAGCTGGAGTCGGGCGGAATGAGACAAATGCTCTCCAATTTGCGTCCCGAAAGCCTTGATGACGTCATTGCCGCCATTGCACTCTATCGCCCCGGCCCGATGGATTCCATTCCTACCTTTATCGAGTGCCGACACAACCCCGATAAGGTGACCTACGTCACCCCCGCGCTCGAGCCCATTTTGCGCTCAACCTACGGTTGTGTGGTTTATCAAGAACAAGTTATGAGCATCTTCCGCGAGATCGGTGGCTACACCTTTGGGCACGCTGATATCGTGCGCCGTGCCATGTCTAAAAAGAAAGCAGACGTCCTTCTTTCCGAGCGCGAATGTTTTGTTGCAGGTGCTAGGGAAAGAGGAGTGGATGCTACGGTTGCCGAGCAGCTCTTCTCGGATATGGAAAGCTTTGCAAACTACGCATTCAACAAGTCGCACGCTGCGGCGTATGCCATTATTTCCTATCGAACGGCATATCTCAAATGCCACTATCCGCAACAGTATATGGCGGCACTCTTAACAAGCGTGCTCGGTAGCCAAACCAAGGTTGCCGAATATATCTCGGAATGCAACTCGCGCGGTATTCGCGTCCTGCCACCCGACATCAACGAGAGTCGAATGACTTTCTCGACCTCGGGCAAAGATATTCGCTTCGGCCTCTTGGCGCTCAAAAACGTGGGCGTGCATTTCTTGGAGCATATCCTCGCAGAACGTCGCCACGGAAAATTCACTTCCTTTGACGATTTTATCAACCGCCTCTCGGCGACTGAACTCAACCGTCGTATGGTCGAAGCCCTCATCAAGGGCGGCGCATTCGATTGCCTTGGCAAGTATCGCAGTCAGCTTTTGGCGGTGCACGATGCCATGATTGAGCGTGCCCTGCAAAAGGGAAAGGACAACCTTGAGGGACAACTTGATATGTTCTCTATGCCGGGGCAAGTTAGTACCGAGGCACCCGCTGTCAAATATCCCGATATTCCCGAACTGAGCGTCAGAGAAAAACTGATGCTTGAAAAAGAAGCCGCCGGAATGTATTTTTCGGGCAGTTTGCTTGATGAATACAGCCGTCACATCGAAACGATGCAGTTCGACCCCATCTCGATGGTAGTGGGCGAGGATGCCGACCCCGTTGACCGTGCCGCAATGAAGACCGTGGGCATTATTACCTCGGTTACTGTCAAGGGCACCAAAAACGGCAAGCGTATGGCGTTCTTCACGCTTGAAGACCGCACCGCCGAGATGGAATGCATCGTTTTCCCGAATATTTTTGAAGAACTTTCACCGCTCCTCGTGCGCGACAACGCCGTGCTTGTAAGGGGAACCATCTCCCTGCGCGAGGAAGAGGATGCCAAGCTTTTGGTGCAAACGGTGGATGAATTGGTAGAGAACAATAAGTTCAATCCCGAAACCGTAAAACCCATCACCAACACGCAAAAATCCACCACGTATGTGCAAAAAACGCCTGCAAAAGAGGAAAAAGCGGCTGTTTTGACACCCAATATCAAGGATGCGAAGCGTTTGTTTTTGCGTGTTCCCGATGCGCATTGCGAAGAATTTTTCAAGGCATATAATCTGCTTGAAATACTTGAAGGTGATTTCCCTGCGTTCTTCTTTTATGCCAATGAAAAACGCTATGAAACCACGCCAATGGGTGTTTCTTTGACGCCTTATCTTTTGGAGCAACTCTATGCACTTCTCGGTCGCGAAAATGTCATACTTAAATAAGGAGACCTATGATCAAATTTATTTTTTTAGATCTTGACGATACCATTCTCGATTTTCACCGCTCCGAGGCGGTGGCATTGCGCAAAACCTTGCAGTCGCTCAACGTGAACCCCACCGACGAGGTCATTGCGCGTTACAGTGAAATCAATCTCGCACATTGGAAAGCATTGGAGCGCCGCGAACTGACGCGTGAGCAGGTGCTCACGGGCAGATTCCGTCAACTGTTCGAGGAACTTGACATGAACGTCTCACCGAGCGTGGCGCAATCTCTTTATGAAAAGAATTTGAGCGAGAGCCACTTTTTCATCGATGGTGCGCCGCGACTTTTGATGACGCTTTCGCAAAAATATCCGCTCTATATTGCTTCCAATGGCACCACCCTTGTGCAAACAAGCCGCATTGCAAGCTCTGGCATTGGGCGCTATTTCAAGGCTGTTTTCTTATCGGAACAGCTTGGCGCCGATAAACCGCAAATCGAGTTTTTTGAGCGCGCCACGGGGCAAATCGAGGGGTACAATCCCAAAGAATCTATCATTCTCGGCGATAGCATCACCTCGGATATGCAGGGCGGTATCAATGCGGGAATGCACACATGCTGGTTTAATCCGCACCACCGCGATAACCACGGCATTACCCCCGAATTTGAAATCACCGACCTTGCCCAATTTGATGCAGTATTGAAAAAACTCAACGAACAATAAAGAAAAGACGCGCACCGCGGTGAGCGTCTTTTTGTGTCTGTATTTTTTGCCAAAGGTAAACAACTTCCTTAGCGCGCGGGGTCTTGGTGGTGCCCGCGAGCTCGCGGCAGCCAAAGCAAGCTGAATGGCTTGCGTCATCTGTCTATCCGTGCACTAACAGCTCTATTTAGATAATTTTTATGCAAAAGTTCTTGAAAGGGGTGTGGGGAAAACATAATATTTCGCTTGCGAAATATTATCGTAGCAACGGAACGTTGCGATGTTCTTCTCAAGAAGTTTCCCCCACAAAACCTTACCCCTCAATAATACCTCCACCTATAACGGTGTCACCGTCATAGAGGACGAGGGATTGTCCCCCCGTGATGGCGCGTTGGGGGGTATCAAAGTGGACGGTTAGGGTGTCATTGTCGGTTTGCTCCACGGTGCAGGGGGCGGGTTGTGCGGAGTAGCGGATTTTTGCCTCGGCACGAATGGGCGCGGTCAGCTTATCGGTGGCAATGAGGTTGATTTTGTGAGCGGTGAGGGTATCGCGGAAGAGATCCTCATTTCTGCCAAGCGTTACGGTGTTCTTTTTCATGTTTTTGGAGCAGACGTAGGCAGGGGCACCGAGTGCGATTCCGAGCCCTTTGCGCTGTCCAATGGTGTAATGAATAGCCCCCTTATGCTTGCCGAGCACGTTGCCGTCAAGATCGATAAAGTTGCCTGCTTTCGGCGTTTTATGCGTTACGTGTTCAATAAAAGCGGCATAATCGCCATCGGGAATAAAGCAAATGTCTTGGCTATCCTTGCGGTGTGCATTGCAAAGCCCGTTGGCTTCGGCAATTTCGCGAACCTCAGCTTTGGTTAATTCTCCGAGGGGGAGAAGTGTTCGGGAAAGCTGTTCTTGCGAAAGTTGCCAGAGCACGTAGGTTTGGTCTTTGGATTTGTCGGTGGCACAGGTCAAAAGGCTTCTGCCGCTCGGATCCTTTATGATGCGCGCATAGTGACCAGTGGCAATCATATCGCATCCTTTTTGGGTTGCAAGAGCGGCAAGACCGCCGAATTTCATGGTTTTGTTGCATTGCACACAGGGGTTGGGCGTACCGCCCATTTCGTAGGTGCGAATGAAATAATCGATGACCTCGCGACGAAACTCGCCCGAAAAATCGTGAACCGAGAAGGGAAATCCGAGTGCATCTGCCACACGTGCGGCATCGGCTTCGGCATTCTTGTCGGCGCAGGGCGCGCTCGAAAGAATATCCTCAGGGGAGAAGAGTCGCATCATTACACCGCGGCAATCATAGCCTGCGTCGCGCAACAAAAGACCGCAAACGCTGCTATCCACACCGCCGCTCATGGCGACCAATACGGTTTTTTTATCCATGGTTATTCCTCCCACGAAAATTGTGTCAATTCACCTGCAATTTTGAGGTCCTCAAAGTTGCCTTGGCGCAAAATTTCGTAAACGGCAATGGCTACCGAGTTAGAAAGATTGAGCGAACGCAACCCTTCTCGCATCGGAAGGCGCACACAACGGTCGGGATTGTTGTGGAGCAAATCCTCGGGCAGCCCCTTTGTCTCCTTGCCAAACATAATAAAAACGGGGTTTGGGTATTCGATTTCGGTGTAGAGGTGAGGCGCCTTTGTGCTAAAATAATACACCTCTGCCTCGGGGTTTTTGGCATAAAAATCGACAAGACCGTCGTAGTAGGTGATGTCGAGTTGATGCCAATAGTCAAGCCCTGCGCGCTTGAGCTTGCGGTCGTCAATGGCAAAGCCCAAGGGGCGAATGAGGTGCAAAGCCGCACCAGTAGCGGCACAAGTGCGCGCAATGTTGCCCGTGTTTTGGGGAATTTCGGGTTCGTGAAGAACAATGTTAATTTTGGCCATAGTGGAACCTTTCGTGGTTTCTTTTTTTACATCATAGCATATTTTTTTGCAATGTGCAAGCCATTTTTGCAAAATTTACAATATCATAATATATTTTCTCGCTAAAATGTAGTATAATTATTTTAACTATGTTTATTACCCGCGTGTCGCGCGCATGGGCGCGACAGGAAAGGACGATCGATTATGTCACTCGTAACCAAACTGTTTGGCACTTACAGCCAACGTCAACTCAAAAAACTCAAGGTAATTGCCGATCAAGTAGATGAGCTCGCCGATAAGTATCGCGCAATGAGCAATGCCGAATTGCAGGCGATGACTCCAAAATTTAAGGAGCGCTTGGCACAGGGCGAAACCCTTGACGATATTTTACCCGCGGCATTTGCCGCTATTCGAGAAGCCGTCGCCCGCGTATTCGGCAAACCCCCCTTCCGCGTGCAGGTGCTTGGCGGTATTGTGCTCCACCAAGGCCGCATTGCCGAAATGAAGACCGGTGAGGGTAAAACGCTTGTAGCAACCCTCCCCGCATACCTCAATGCGCTTACGGGCAACGGTGTTCATATTGTCACGGTTAACGATTATCTTGCTCGTGTCGGTGCCGACGAAATGGGACGCGTTTACGAGTTTATGGGTATGACCACGGGACTTGTTGTGCACGATCAAAATGCCGAAGAAAAGAAAACTGCTTACGCCGCAGATATCACCTACGGTACCAACAATGAGTTCGGCTTTGACTATCTGCGTGACAATATGGTTATCTATAAGCATCAAATGGTGCAACGCGGCCACGTGTTTGCCATTGTGGACGAGGTGGACTCGATCCTTGTTGACGAAGCAAGAACACCGCTCATCATTTCGGGTATGGGCGATACGGCTACCGACCTTTACGAGCGCACCGACCGCTTGGTTCGCACCATGCGTAAATATGTTGTAAAAGAGTTGGATGCGAAAGAAGACCAAGACAATATCGATGCCGACTACATCGTGCACGAAAAGGCAAACAATGCCGTCCTCACCGCGCAAGGTGCCAAAAAGGCAGAGGAATTTTTTGGCGTTGAAAACTTCAACGATGCCGAAAACGCAACACTTTCTCACCACGTTCAACAAGCCATCAGAGCGCACGGTTGTATGCACCGCGATGTTGACTACGTTGTCAACGAGCACGGTGTTATGATTGTTGATACTTTTACCGGACGTTTGATGCCCGGTCGCCGCTATTCCGACGGTTTGCACCAAGCAATTGAGGCAAAAGAAGGCGTTAAGATTGAAAAAGAGAACAAAACGCTGGCAACCATCACATTCCAAAACTATTTCCGTATGTACCGCAAGCTTTCGGGTATGACGGGTACGGCTCTGACCGAGGAAAACGAATTCCGCGAAATTTACTCTCTTGACGTTGTGGAAATTCCCACCAATATGCCTATGATCCGTCAAGATCACAACGATGCTGTTTATCGCACCATCGAGGGCAAATATCAAGCAATCGTCGAGCAAGTACGCGCTTGCCACGAAAAGGGACAACCCGTGCTGGTTGGTACTGTTTCCATCGATAAGTCCGAGGAACTTTCTCTCCGCCTCAAGCGCGCAGGCATTCCGCACACCGTGCTCAATGCAAAGTATGAGGAGCGAGAAGCGCAAATCGTTGCGCAAGCAGGCAAAGAGGGTGCCGTTACCATCTCCACCAATATGGCAGGACGTGGTACCGATATTTTGCTTGGCGGTAACCCTGAATTTATGGCAAAAGCCGATATGCGTCAGATGGAGATCTCCGAGGAAGCCATTGCCGCTTGTGCAGGTTTTACCGATATTGATGACGAAGAAATCATGGAAGCCAGACGCATCTATCGCGAGCTGGTTGAAAAATACAAACAAGAAATTCAACCCGAAGCCGAGCGTGTTCGTGCGGCAGGTGGTTTGTTCATTCTGGGCACCGAACGTCACGAAAGCCGCCGCATCGATAATCAGTTGCGTGGTCGTGCGGGACGTCAAGGTGACCCCGGTGAATCTCGCTTCTTCCTCTCTATGGAAGATGATTTGATGCGTTTGTTTGGTACTGATCGTATTCAAGGTGTAGTTGGTGCTCTCAATATGCCCGAGGATATGCCTATTGATGCAAAAATCCTTTCGGGTGCCATTGAAGGTGCACAAAAGAGAATTGAAGATAATAACTTCAAACGTCGTAAGTACGTTTTGGCGTATGACGACGTTATGAATCAACAGCGTACCATCATCTACAAGCAACGTTCCGATGTGCTCAACGGTGAGGATATTTCCGAAACCATTCAAAAAATGCTTTCCGGTGCAGTGTCTGTCGCAGTGGGAACCTATCTGCCCGGTGAAGAGCGCGAAGATTGGGATTTTGAAGGCTTGCGCGCACACTATCTTGGCATGTTGACAACCGAAGAGGATTATCGTTTTGACAAAGATCAACTTCTTCGCGTTAAGCGCGAGGACATCGAAGAGGAACTCACCAAGCGTGCATTCGATCGCTATGCCGAAAAAGAAGAACTGTTCGGTTCCGAAACTTTCCGCGAGGTTGAGCGTGCTATCCTTTTGCGTAACGTTGATACTGCGTGGATGGAACACATCGACACGATGGATGACCTTAAGAGCACAGTAGGTTTGCAATCCTATGCACAACGCGACCCCGTTAACGAGTACCGTATTCAAGGTGCCGATATGTTTGATGCAATGGTTGAGGATATCCGTCAGGGAACCGCACGTGCCATCTTGTCGGTTGTACCGCAACCCAAGCCCATTGTGCGTGTGCAGGTAGCCAACCCCATTACTGCGGGATTGGAAGGTGGTCCCAAGCAAAAAAAGATTGTTATCAAAAAGGCATCCGGTCAAACGGTTGTCAAAGCCGCCAATAGTGTAGGGCGTAACGATCCTTGCCCCTGTGGCAGTGGCAAAAAGTATAAGAATTGCTGTTTGCGTACGCAGGGACAGAGCAACGAATAAGTGAGGGTCTTATGGGATTCGGTTATTTATTGCTCGGGTATCTTGTTACCTACGGCATCTATATTACGCTATCCTCTATTGGTTGGGGTTCGATAGCGTTGATGGGCGGCTCATTGCTGATGTTTGCGGGGTTGAAAAGTCTTTGTCGCTATAACAAATCTTTTGATATTGCAAAGTGGCTCACAATAGCACTTTTTGCTTTGGGACTTTGCCGTTTATGGCAGGATGTTGCCGCAAAGTTTTTGTGGGAGAACACGTTTGCTGTTGTGCTCACCAATATCGTTACTTGGGCAAGCTTTGCCGTCACATTGGTGTTCCATTTGGCAATGCTTTACGCCATTCGTATGTTGGCACTTGAGGTTGGTCTTGCAAAGCTTTCCTCGCACGCAATGTACAACACAATGGCGGTTGGCATATGGGGCGCGTTGTTCCTTCTTTGCAATATGCCCGGTTTAGGTGAAACTCTTTTGCCGTATTTGAGTTTTTCCTTGGGACTGTTCAATTTGGTTTATCTGATTTCGGATATTCTGCTCCTGTTGCGTTGTTCCAAAAACATTTGCGCCGCAGGAGACGAAGAGGTGCCCGCCAAGCCGTTGCCGTTTGCATGGCTCGACCGCATCAATAATCTTTACAATCAAACAATGGATAAATACAAACAAAATTCCCGTGCCGATGGCGAAGCAATTCGACAAAGACATATCGAAAAGAAACAACAGAAAAACAAAAAAAGCAAAAAGAAAAAATAAACGCGACATAGTGGGAAAGGAGATACGCAATGAAACAGGCAGAAAAAATGAAATTAGGACTTGGTTGGCTCATTCCGGGAGCGTTGATACTCGCCAATCCCGTAATTGCTTTTTATGATATTTTGCCCGATTGCATAGGATATTTGCTCCTTTGCGTAGCTCTGTTCCGTTTGGCGGATCTCAATTCTTCCATATCCGATGCATTAAAGCGTTTTCGCACGCTTATTTGGGTTCATATCGGCGGCATTTTGATGCAATATTATATTTACAATGTGCTTTCCAAAGAACCCGGACTCAATCCACAAGAAATTCCAACAATGATTCTGCTTTGTGCATTTGTAATAGCGGTACCGCAAATTTATTTTGCCGTGCCTGCGTGGCGCGATCTGTTTCAAGGTTTTTGGGAGCTTGCCGATCGACACGGTGGAAAAGCGGTGTTCCATTACGGAAAACGAAATAGCAATCTGTGCGAGCGTATGCGCAGATATTCCTCTGTATTTGTAGTGGTATCCACATTGTTGTCGGTTTTGCCCGAAATGTCGATTTTGACTACATTCGAATACGAATTCGAAAAACTCCCCTTCGATTGGTATCAATTTGTGTGGCTCTTCCGCGTGAGTGCGGCAATGGTATTAACCGTCCTCTTTTTGGTTTGGATGATTCGCCTTGTGCGCTTTATTCTGCTCTTTACACGCGATAGGGAAATGATGTCCTCTATTGAGGAACGCTACAAAAGAGATATTTTGCCGCAGAGCGATATGCTCAGTATGCGACGTCTGCGTTTTGGTATTATTTTTCTAATCATTGGAGCGGCACTTACGTTGAACATTTGTATTGAGGAAACCATTCTTTTGCCAAGCGTACTCTGCGCTGTTTTTACGGCCGTTGGTGTGCTTATTTTTGGCGCCGATTTGCAAAAACGCAAGTTGTTTTTTATCACCTGTACATGTTTGGGTGTTTTGAGCATTGCAGAACTTTTGCTCAATAGTTATTACACCAAATATTTCTCCTATGAGGCATCGGGATGGGATCCGGATGCTTATGGCCTCTTTTTGGTCTTGCGCCTTTTGCAAGTGTTGCAAGCATTTATGGCGGCAGGAATGTTTTGGGCTTTGCTCAATTTGTTCTCAGTATTTGTCAAAGAACGTGTTTTTGAACATTATGCTGGAGAGAACACCGAAGAGATTTCTGCGCGTGCCACCGTTCGATTGCATCGCTCTTTTGAACGATATATTACTGCTTGCAAAATTTTGTTTTTTGCGGCGGCGGTTTCTATGGCAACAGAGTCTATTTTTCAGTTGGATCACCCTTGGATTTGGTGGATCAGTGTCCCTGTGGTAATTGCGTCCACTATTACGTTTGCATCTTTCTTGTATGCTTTGCTTGACCATTTGGCATGGCAATCCAACAGCGCAGACGCGCATAAAGAGGCGTGATTTGGGCATAATGAGTATGTAACCCAAAATAAAAAAGGAGTGCTCATTATGCAAAACCAAAATAACAACCAAAACAGACAAAACGACAATCAAAACAAAAACCAAAACAAGAACCAAAATCAAAACAAGCAAGACAAGCAGAATAACAATCAATACGAACAAAAGAAAAACTAACAAAAACACGCCCGTGCATTGCACGGGCGTGTTTCGTTTATTTGCTAATTGTTGTTTTTCTTTCGCTCTCTTTTTTGGCAACCGCTCTTTCATAAAGAATTTCGGTTGCAAATGCCAATTTGGTAATGACATTTTCTTTGGTGGGGTAGCAGTAGAAGGAATCGTTATCCACCGAGATTTCAAAGCAATCATAAGGCTTTACGTAAACCCAATCGTATTCAATGTGTAAGCTGTTGTTTTGAATGGGCAGACGTTGTGTACGGAAATCCTCACCGCGGTAATGACCGGTTACAATAAAGCCATTTTCTTCATCGTGTGTGACTTTGCCGGGGCCTACGTGGTGGAATTTCCAACAACGGGGTTGGGTATAAATATCTACATCGTCAAAGAAGGAGTATTCTCCGCGTTCGATTTCGGCACGAACCTGCTCGCGCTCCCACAAATACCAATCGGGAACGTGAGAAAATTCAGTCTCGCCGTCGGTGGCTTTCAAGTTACCGTCCTCACAAAGCTCCCACTTTTTGCCGCAGGAAGTGCAAAAGATGTGTGTGCCCTCGGAGGACATGGTTTCTTTCATACAATGCGGACATTGGTAAAGAACCTTGTGGAGTCCTTCTGCGCGGTAGGGCTCGGTGATAAGGATGTTGTTTTCCTTTTGATATTTATACTCATCATATTGGAGAGCCGCTTTGAGGTATTCGTTGATTTCCGCAACGCTCATCTTCTCAATTTGCTCGGGCGTGAGCGAAAGGGTTGCTACGGTGTGGAGCGGAACCTTGCGCTTTTTGCGGAAGTTCCAAAAAGGGGAGTGCAGGTGGTTGCCGTGGTGCACAATGGTGACAACAGGTACCTTTGCACGTTTTACGAGTGCGCCCATCGAGTCGGGCATATAGGATGTAATGCCGCAGGGGGAGTAGCGCGCTTCGGGATACATGCAAAGCACGTCGCCTTTTTTGAGAACGTGATAAATGGATTTGATCAAAGCCAAATCCGTGATGTATTTGCGCGTGCCGATAGCACCGATGAGTTCCATCAGCCACGGGCGGCGATAAAAGCCGTCAAGTGCCACTACATTGTTTACTCTGTGAGGCGTTGTGATGAGTGCCGTTAGTTCAAAATCGATAAAAAATTGGTGTGTTGAAAGGATCATATACGGTGGTTTGAGACCGTCCATACCGATTTTTTCTATTTTGAACTTCTTTCCGATTAGCATAATTTTGGAAAGGAACCAAATCAGCCAAACAATAAACATTGGTTGGCGAATGGGGCGCTTGGCATAATTGTAGCGTTTTTTGTTTTTGTAGTTAACATCGATATTTCCGTTTTGCGTCATAAAACCTCCAAAGTTTTTCGATTTTTTTAACAACTTATTTATTATAACATATTTTGTGGAATAAATCAAGTATTTTTTTAGGAGTAGCAAAAAATGGATTGCAATTTGCTTATTTTAGTGTTATAATAGATATAAATAAATGAAAGAAACAGGAGAAAAAACTCAAAAATGATCTTTTTGTACATCCTTTTGGTGGCGCTTGCAGTGGTTCTTGCCACCTCTCTGATTTGTTTTTTGAAGATTTTTTATACTTCTCGTCGCAAAAAATGGCCGGAATATCCGCTTCCGGTGGGCGAAATTTACGAGCCTCACTATGAAAAAATGACTGAATGGATCAAGCTTGCGCGCGCTCTTCCGCACACCGATGTGAGCATTCGCTCTTTTGACGGATTAAAACTTGTAGGCAGCTATTACGAATTTGAAAAAGGTGCGCCCATTGATATTTTGTTCCATGGCTATCGCGGTTGTGCCGCGCAAGACCTCTCGGGCGGTGTTTACCGTTGCCAACAACTTGGACACAACGTGCTGATTGTCGACCACCGTGCCGCAGGAAAGAGCGAGGGACACGTGATTACCTTTGGCATCAACGAGAGTCGCGATGCGCTCGCTTGGGTGAACTACGTTATCCAAAACATCGACCCCGAAGCAGAGATTCTTTTGGGCGGCATTTCGATGGGCGGTGCCACCGTTATGATGACATCGGCTATGGCGCTCCCCAAAAACGTCAAGGGCACTGTTGCCGATTGCGGTTATACCTCGGCAAAGGAGATCATCAAAAAGGTCATTCGCGATATGAAATTGCCCGATAATATGTTGTATCCTTTTGTGCGCTTGGGAGCAATCCTGTTTGGTGGATTTGACCCCGACTCCAATTCTCCCATTTCCTCTATGCCCAACTGCCGCGTGCCCGTTATCTTTTTCCACGGTGACGAGGATGCATTCGTTCCTATGTCGATGAGCGAGGAAGCCTATGCCGCTTGCGCCGCCCCCAAGCATCTTGTGCGTACCCCCGGTGCAGGACACGGACTCTGCTTTATGATGGATCCGCCCACTTATGTTGCCGAAATCAAACAATTCTTTGCTCCTTTTTTAAAGGATGAAACAAACGAATAACAAAAAGCAGTCGCTGCCAAAGCGACTGCTTTTTTATGTCAAACAACTCTGTTTAGATGATTTGTATCAGAGAGCTTTTAAAAGGGGAACTTTTTGCAAAAAGTTCCCCCACAAAAATCATTCAGTTCTAAGTGCCTCAACGGGGTTGCGTCTTGCGGCAAAGCCGGAGGGGAAGATGCCTGCGATAAGTGTCAGTGCCATACTGATGCCAACCAAGAGGAAAGCAGCAGCGGTAGGCAGAACTGCCTTGAGGGTGGCAATGCCTGTTAACTTGAAGAGAATGATATTGATAACAATATTCAATCCAAGGGTAATACCGATGCCGAGTGCACCTGCAACAAAGCCAACAATCAAAGTTTCGGCATTGAATACGCGTCGGATATCCTTCTTCGATGCACCGATTGCACGCAGAATACCAATTTCCTTGGTTCTTTCAAGAACCGAGATATAGGTGATAATACCGATCATAATAGAGGAAACTACGAGAGAGATTGCAACGAAAGCAATCAAAACGTAGGTAATCGCATCAACAATGGTGGTTACCGAGGACATCAAAAGTGCCACATAGTCGGTGTAGTTGATTTGCTTTTCTTCAGGAACGGTCTTGTTATATTCGGTAATGAGGCTCGCGATAAAGTCCTTATCCTCAAAGGTATCGCAGTAAAGGTTGATTGCACTGGGAGAATCAAGGCTTACGTTGCCAAGCAGGGAAAGATTCTTTTCATAGGTCGAGTCGGAGTAGTTGTCGAGATACTCGTCATAAAGATCTGCAAACTCCTCGTCGGTCAATTCAGCCAGTTTTTGGTTCATCATAGCCATCATCTGCTCGGGAGTCATACCTTGCAGCATGGCTTGCATTTGATCGGCATATTGTTGGGTATAGGTCTCTTTAAAGGATTGATAGAAGGTGTAGCGCAGCATATCGTCATCAATGTTGGCAATGGCAGCTGCGGCATCTTCGGGGGTCATACCTTGCATTTGCAAAGCGAAGATAGCAAAGGGACGAAGTCCGCCAAATTGCGTAACTTGTGCTTCAAATGCTTGGGTGATTTGACCTTCGGTGGGGGTGGCAACCAGTTGCATAAAGAATGCAAGTTTGGTTGCTTCATCCATTTGAGCCATTGCGGCAAGCACAGCTTCCTTCTTTTCGGCAGGTGTCAATTCAACAAAATTGTCTGCTTTAAAGGGCTTACCTGTCAAAATATCGGTTTCGGGAGAGGTGATTTGTGCTTGAATCAGCTCCGAGGTGGCAGTTTTTTCAATCGCATATTCTGTCAATTTGGAAGTATAAGCGATTGTGCCGCTCAAAATAGAGGACGTGGTGTTCTCACCCGGGCGAATGATACCCGTGATTTTAAGGTCGATACCAAGCTTTTCGTTATCATACAAAAAGGCAAGACCCGCATCGGTGTCACTAATGTTTTGATAGGTACCATCCAACTGTTTTTGATAACATTCGGATTGCAGGAAGAGACGGAAGGTCATGCCGCAAAGCTCTTCATAGCTCCAGCTTTTTGCCTGCGAGGTATCTACAATTTCACCCTTGGAGGAAGACATCAGGGCTTCCATAATTTCCTTTTCGGTGCGTAGACCGAGGGCGTAGAGAGCGAGGTCGCTGATTTCGTTTTGTTTATTGACTACCAAAACAACTTCATTGTATGCGGTAGGCCAATGACCGTAGATAACATCGTATTCATCCTTGATGATGGAGTTGATGGGCTCATCGGCATCTACACCGGGGAGCATTTCTTGCCATACATTAAAGGAACTTGCCATCGAGGAACCCATACCGCCAAAACCGCCCATCATAGAGCCTGCGGCGCTGTTACTCATACCGCCACCGTAAATGGCGTTGATCAGTTCCATAACGTCGGATTTGAGAATGCCGCCTGCAGTGTCTTTTACAAGCACGCTCCAGTTAAAATCATACTCGTATTGAATAGCCGTGAGGTATTCTTTAAAGGCTTCGGTAGATTCCAAGTGTGCTTTAAAGGCTTTGAGGTCATTTTTGTTTGTGTCGGCAGAGTTGAGGGAGTTCATCAAATCTACAATGATGGTGCTCTCATAAACTTTATTCAGCTCGCGGTCGAGTTCCTTTTCCTCGCTGGTTTGCATCATTGTGGTAATGAGCGAGGTGAGGTCGGTGGATTCTGCCAACAGCTGAATGGGGTAGCTTGCAAGCGTATCCCTTTGCACTGCATTGATATAGTTGTTAACGCCTGTGGAGACCGACAGAATCAGCGCAATACCGATGATACCGATAGAGCCCGCAAAGGAGACCATAAAGGTACGTGCTTTTTTGGTCATTAGGTTGTTGAGCGAGAGCGATAGGGCAGTAAAGAAAGACATGGATCGTTTTCGTTTACCCATACGAGGAGAAGAAATTCCCGTTCCGCCAAGCTTGAATTTTTCCACATCGTGAGCATTGATGGAGAAGGGATTGCGACGCTTCCTTTTGCGTGTGCCATCTGGGTTCAGACCAAAGTCATGAAAACTTCCCACACCCCAGCAGGGATTGGTGTCATCTGTAATACGACCGTCAACCATCGAAATGATACGGCTGGAGTATTCTTTTGCCAACTCGGGGTTATGCGTTACCATAATGATCAGCTTGCGACGAGAGATCTTTTTCAAAATCTCCATAATTTGCACACTGGTAACAGTATCCAGAGCACCTGTAGGCTCGTCGGCAAGAATGATATCGGGATTGTTGACGAGCGCGCGCGCGATAGCAACGCGTTGCATTTGACCGCCCGAGAGCTGTGAGGGCTTTTTGTAAACGTGTGCCGCAAGTCCTACATCGCGCAAAGCACGAATGGCGCGAGAACGACGCTCGGTGGGAGAGATACCCGAGAGCGTTAATGCCAATTCAACGTTGGCAAGCACCGTTTGGTGAGGTATTAGATTGTAGCTTTGGAATACAAAGCCAATGGAGTGATTGCGATAGGAATCCCAATCGGCATCGGTGTATTCTTTTGTTGAAACACCGCGAATAATCAGGTTACCGCTCGTGTATTGGTCAAGACCGCCTATGATATTTAACAGGGTGGTTTTTCCGCAACCTGAAGGACCCAAAATGGAAACAAATTCGTTTTTACGGAAACACAAATTGATGCTATTTAGGGCACGAACTCTTGTGTCGCCTGTTTTGTAATCCTTAACGATTCTTCTCAGTTCCAGCAATGGTATTGCCTCCTAATCGTATTTATTATAGTTATTATATCATTCATTTATAAATGAACCGTGAACAAAACAAGGGGCTGGTGTGTTTTTTTTTATGATTTTTTCAAAATCCAAACAGTTTTAATCTTCGGTTGCACCGTTTGTGAATTGACTGTTGTAGAGGTTGTAATAGAAGCTGCGAGCATTAAGAAGCTCTTGGTGTGTGCCTTGCTCTACAATTTTACCGCTCTTCATTACAAGAATGCGGTCGGCACTCTCAATGGTGGAAAGACGGTGCGCCACGATAAAGGATGTGCGACCCTTCATCATTTCGGCAAAAGCACCTTGAATTTTGAACTCCATACGGGTATCAATCGAGGAAGTTGCTTCGTCGAGAATGAGCATAGGGGGCAGAACCAGCATAACGCGTGCAATGCAAAGCAATTGCTTTTGTCCTTGCGAAAGTGAACCGCCACCTTCACCCAGTACGGTGTCGTATCCTTTGGGGAGACGTTTAATAAAGGAATGTGCGTGTGCTGCCTTTGCGGCGGCAATCATTTCTTCCTCGGTGGCATCGGGACGACCCATGCAAATATTCTCACGCACGGTTGCGGCACGTAGCCAAGTATCCTGCAAAACCATGCCCCAAGAAGCACGCAAAGACTTGCGTGTGACGTTGCGAATGTCCTTGCCATCCACCGAGATGCTGCCGTCATTGACGTCATAAAAACGCATCAAAAGGTTGATCAGCGTGGTTTTTCCGCAACCCGTGGGACCAACAATGGCAATGCGTTGACCGGGATTTACGGTGAGGTTGAGATCCTTGATCAGATCTTGTTCTGGAGTGTAGGAGAATGCAACATTCTCAAGGGTTACGTTGCCTTGTGCTTCCTCAATAACGTGTGCCGTGGGAGCGTCGGGGATGAGTTCTTGCTCGTCAAGAATTTCAAATACGCGAGCGGCACAAGCAAGTGCATTTTGCAACTCGGTCAAAACACCGGAAATTTCATTAAAGGGCTTGGTGTATTGGTTTGCGTAGTTGAGGAACACCGAAAGCGTACCAACCGTAAGAGTAGATGCGGGAGTGATGCAAATCAAGGCTCCCACCAAAGCAACACCTGCATAAACGAGGTTGTTGACAAATCGGGTAGAGGGGTTGGTGGTAGAGGAGAAGAAGGTAGCGCGCAGAGCACATTTGCCAAGGCGCGTGTTCACCTCGTCAAAGGTTTCTTCCACCGCGTCCTCGCGGCTGTAAGCCAACACGAGTTTGTGGTTGCCAACGTATTCGTCAATCAAGGCTGTTTGTTCGGCACGCGTTTGAGATTGCAAACGGAACATCGAATAGGTCTTTTTGGCAATGAAAGATGCAACAAACAAAGAAAGCGGTGTGATAAAAATCACCACGAGGGCAATTTGCCAACGCAAGGTCAGCATAATGATGAGCGTGCCGAGAATGGTCAAAATGCCGGTGAAGAACTGTGCAAATCCCAAAAGCAGACCGTCGGTAAACTGATCGACGTCGCCAATCAAACGGCTGAGCACGTCTCCCGTGGGATGGGAGTCGATATAAGAGAGGGGAAGCTTTTGCAGTTTTTCAAAGGCTTCGCGGCGCAGTCTTTTCACCATGCCGTAGGTGATGCGGTTGTTGATAACGTTCATCAACCATTGGAAAAGGGCAGAGAGCAGTGTGCAAACGCCAATGGCGATGCAGGCTTTCCAAACACCGTTCCAGTTGACGTTCCCTCGAGCGATGATACAGTCAATCGCTTGTCCTGTCAAGAGGGGAATGTAAAGGGTGAGTGCCACAATGGCGGCGGCTAAGAGGAGCGAGGAGGCAAGCGCCAAACGGTAATGCTTGAGCCCTGCAAATACGCGCGCCAAAGCACGGCGGTCAAAAGTTAACTTTTTCATGCCAACTCACCTCCTTTTTTGAACTGCGACTCGTGAATTTCACGGTAGACGTCACAGCGAGAGAGGAGTTCGTCGTGTTTGCCTTGATCCACAAGGCGACCGTCTTCCATAACCAAGATAAGATCTGCGTGGCGAATGGAGGAGGTGCGTTGCGAGATGATAAACACGGTGGGCGAATTTGGGAGTGTATGAAGAGATGCACGCAAAGCGGCATCGGTTGCATAGTCGAGAGCAGAGGAGCTGTCATCCAAAATCAGAATTTGGGCACCGCGAATGAGTGCGCGTGCAATGGTGAGACGTTGACGTTGACCGCCCGAAAAGTTTTTGCCATCGGCGCTGACAACTTCATCAAGACCGTTCTTTTGCAAGAGGAACTCCTTGGCTTGTGCACGTTCCAAGGCTTGCCACATTTCGTCTTCGGTGGCATTGGCTTTGCCCCATACAAGGTTAGAGCGCACCGTGCCCGAGAAGAGCACTGCCTTTTGCGGAACCACGGCAATGGTTTGGCGCAACTCGTCAACGTCAAGCGAGCGAACATCGCGCCCATTGATGAGCACGCGCCCCTTTGTTGCTTCGTAGAAGCGAGGAATGAGGTTAACAAGCGATGTTTTACCCGAACCGGTAGAACCGATGATACCAACAGTGGCACCCTGGGGAACTGCAAAGCTGATGCCCGAAAGCGTTTCTTCCGCATCTCCTGCGTAGGTCAGGGAAACGTTCTCAAAACGAACGGCATCGTCCTTATCACCGTAAGTGTTGACGTCGGGAATCGTTTTCATTCCAACGGGGGTATCAAAAATTGCTTGCACACGGTCGGCAGAGGCAAGTGCCTTGGTGACGGTGAATATCGTCATAGCAAACTTTACGAGTTCTACAAGAATTTGCGCCATATAGTTTGTCAAGGCAACCACGTCACCTTGCGACATATCGCCAATTTCAACGAATTTTGCGCCCGATGCCAAAAGCACGATAACGCCTGCGTTTACAACAACGAGCGTCAGGGGATTCATCAGGGCAGAAATGCGACCTGCAAAGTTTTGCATGCGGTTGTGTTCCTCGTTAGCCAAAGAGAAGCGACGAACCTCGTCCTCTTCTTTGCGAAAAGCGCGGAGTACGCGAACACCCAACAGATTTTCGCGCACAACGCCGGTTACGCTATCCAAATTCTTTTGCACCTTTTTGTAAATCGGTGTTGTTTTGAGCATAATCGAAAAAACGATGACTGCCAAAACGGGAATGACTACCGCAAATACCCACGCGCCCTTTACATCCACCGCAAACGCCATAGCGGCGGCACCCAACACGATGATAGGGGAGCGGAGCAAAAGACGGAGTGTGAAGTTGACAGCGGCTTGCACTTGGTTGACGTCAGCCGTTAAGCGTGTAATCAAAGTAGATGTGCCAACGCTATCGGTTTGGGCATAGGAGAATTTTTGAATGTGCGAGAACAAATCGCGGCGCAAATCGGTGCTCACACCAAT
>JAZOMJ010000054.1:0-9461 GCA_045653865.1 Eubacteriales bacterium | reverse complement strand
CTCCTTGCGCGAGGTGGCAGAGTTTAGTTTGGAAAAGGCACGAGAGACGCTGATGGACATTTTGTGCAACTACGTCGCCTTTACCAAAACCGAGCTCACACTTGTGTTTGACGCCTACCTGGTGCCCGACGGTGCAGGCTCGGAAATTTTACACGACGGCTACCGCATCATTTACACCAAAGAGAATCAAACGGCTGACGCTTATATCGAGCGTATGATGCACGAGCTTGGCCCCAACTACAACATTCGTATGGTTTCGGGCGACCGACTTTTGCAGTTCTCTGCCGTTCACTCCGGCATTTTGCGCGTTACTGCCTCCGAGTTTGAAGCCGAGGTCACCTCGGTTGGCGAGGAGATTGCCAACTTTATTAAAAAGCTCTCACAAAAGCAATAAAAAAGACACCCCGTATGCGTTTTTTTCGCATACGGGGTATTGTTTTTTAGTCTTTTGTTTTAATAATTTGAACGGGTTTGATCTTCTTGATTTTGATCATAGGAACGATCAACGAGAAGACGGTAAGAATAACAACTAAAATAGAGTTATCCTTTACAATGTCTTTTTGATAGGTCAAGAACTTCAAATCAAGCATAACGTGACCGGGAGCGATGCGACGCAAGGATTCAACCAAAACGTCGTTTGCAAGGTCAATATAGTAGTAGTATCCTACACCGGCAAGCACACAAGTGAGAGCGGCAAGCAAGAACATTTGAATACCAAATATAGTTGCAACCGTGCCGTTTTGTGTACCAAGTGCTTTCAAAATACCAATTTCGTGCATTCTATCTCTAATGATTCTTGTAGCAAAGTTAACAAGAATAAAGATGATACCTATGCAAAGAACGATAGCGATCAACTCGAAAATCGGGATAAACGCATCAACCGCCTTTGTCATTGTGCGAATACCTTCGATAATAAAGCTTTGAGGCTCGTAGTTTCTTTCTTCTGCAACGTCCAAAACGCCGCCAAGACCTTGGTTGCTATCCAAGTAAAGCGCGGTTGCTCTAACAGCATCTTTTACAAAGAGCTCATAAACGTCGGGGCCTGCAAAAAGGGTTACCGAAGAGTTAGCATGAAGAGCAGTAATCGTAACCTCTTTCTCAAACAGAGGGGACTCGTGACCTTCGTCATCGTAATCATAGTGCTTAAGAGTTACCTTGTGAGGAATAAACTGATCCAGGTTCAGGGTTGTGTAGGAAGTACCAAAAACCTCATTGTATCTTTGGTAGTTCATAATAATGCAACCCTCAGGAATGGGGTCACCCAACGCAACCTTGGTAAAAATTGCATTTTTATCTGCATCGTAGAATGCGTAGAATGCGTAATTCTTAACAGCGATGGCGGCAAACTCGGTAATCTTTGCACCCTCGGGGATTTCGATGTATTCCGAAACCCAACCGCTAAGGCCGGAAGAACCTGTATAAATAGTTGCACCGGTTACCGGATCAAGACCGATGCCCTTTTTGGGATTGTCGCTTTGTTGGCAATTCAACAAATCCTCGGAAATGGGCTCGTCATCATCGAAGCGAAGGAGAGCATAGTCTCTTGTGGAAATTTCGTCGGTAAGTTTATAAGATTTATCTACGGTATCGTTGAATACAACACGAATGTATTTTGCGCCCTCGGGGATTTCGGGTAACTCGGTAGTATAGTAATACGTTCCGCCAAGGAGTGTTTCCTGTTTCGCAGTAGTGTCGGTGCTACTGCCGCTACTATTGCTACTATCCGCGCTTACAGAATAGTAAGAAGTAACAAGGGGACTTGATTCAATCATATCTACCAAGCCGTTAATGCTTAAACGGTAGTGAGGAGCAACAAGTAAGTGAAGTGCCGTGTTGGTAACATCGGTTACAAAATCTTTGTTTGTTGTAAAGCAGTAACCCAAAGAGCCATAAATATCATTGGTCAAAGCTTGGAAATCCTCGTCCTCATAAAGCTCTGTCAACTTGGGTCTCTTGGTTTTTCTCAGTTCTTCAATCAGCTCTTTGTAGCGCTCCTTGTAACCGGTATTGATAATACCGTTTACATAAGCTTGCGAAATAGTGCTATTACTATAGGTGTACCTACCAAGAATATCCTTATACGTCTTATCTCTATATTTGGTGTTGGTTGCCAAAATAGCATCGGCAACATAGTCGGTAATGAGAACACCGTAGGGTTGGAAGGTATCCAATTTGGCAACATATTCAAATTCGCCGAACTTTTCTTGCAAAAATGCGTCATCTACAATCAGCGTACCGAGTGTCTCGTTGATGTAAGGAGAACTGCTGAAATAACTGCCGCCAAGCGACAAACGTTGCGACCTGGTTGTGATGGGGAGAGTATGGGTGTAAACGGGGTAAACATTACCTTGATAACCTGAAGCATAAAAAGCATTGATGTCGCTTTGGTCAACCTCTACACCATACGTTCTGTTATACTGACGTGACAAATCATCGTTGATTCCTGCCTTTAAAAACAAGGAGGATTGCTTATTTTTGCGCATTTCATCGGCAATAACCCCGCTGGCATCAAAGCCAATAACCGTTTGTGCCAAAGCCAAAATAACCATAACAACGGCTACCATAAAGCTGGACATAGCAATCATACCGGTTCTACTCATCAAGAATTTACGGCTCATACGCATTCTCTTGGAGAAACTCAGATTTTCTTTTACAATCTCTGTTTTCGGTCCCTCGGGAATTCTGACACGAGTAGAAACGTATTTATCTCTCTGCTTTACAAAGTGGCTGTAAGGATGCGAGTTGATAATAGCGATATCGTTATCGCTGAGTTCTCTTCCCTCAGGATAGAAAATGATATCGTCGATTGCACTTACACCGTTGCCAACCTTGGGGTTGCGAGAAAAGTCACCGCAAACCTGACCATCCGAAAGTTCGATAATACGGTCTGCATAGGTTTTTGCCTCACGCAAGTTGTGCGAAACAACCATAATCAAACGGTCGCGAGAGAGGCTTTGCAACAGCGAAATAATGGAGGATGCCGTGTTGGGGTCAAGGTTACCGGTGGGTTCGTCTGCAAGAATAACCTTGGGATCCTTTACGATTGCACGCGCAATTGCAACACGTTGACGCTCACCACCACTCAATTCAGAGGGGTGACGTCTTTCATAGCCCGCAAGACCTACACGCGCCAAAGCTTCGCTTACGCGACCTTTATCCTTGATGCGGCGAAGATGCAGAGCGGTTGCAATATTCTCGTATATCGTCAATTCTTCAATCAGGTGGTAATCCTGGAAGATAAAGCCGATATGGGTGTTACGATAGTCGCACATTTGACGTTCGCTGAGGCGAGAGATGTCGTTACCGTTAACTTCAATTTGACCATACGTAATCTTATCAAGACCACCTATGAGGTTGAGCAGAGTGGATTTACCACTACCGCTTTTACCCAATACAAAAACAAGACCGGTATCCGGCAAATCAAGGTTTACATTTGTAAGTGCGTAACCCTTTCTACCATATTTAGCGCGGTAAACTTTGCACAGGGATGTAATTTTAATCATTTCAAATTCCTCACTTTTACAGCTGAAAGTTTGATTATTTAATATTATAACATATAATTCTCCATTTGTAAAGGGAATTCGACAATTTTCTTCAAAAAAATGACACCCCACATGCAAAATGCATGCGAGGTGTTATTTTTTATTTTGTGCTGTCGGCATCCTCGGTGAAAATGATGGTGTAATCCCCCGTTTCATGATCCCAATAGTCGGCCTTGCGGATAGCTTCCCATTCTGCTGCCGTCCCCTCATAGATGATGTGGGTCAGGTTGTAGCAGGTTGAGAATGCGCCGGTATCGATGAATTGAATACTCTTGGGAATGGTAATGCTTTCAATGGCGGTCTCGCTAAAAGCGCGGCTGCCAATGGAGGTTACGTTGCTTGGCAAAACGATCTCTTTCAAATTGGAGCATCCAAAGAACGAGAACCGCGGAATTTCTGTGATTCCCTGTGGCAAAACGATTTTTTGCAGGTTTTTACAACTCAAAAATACATCCCATCCCAGGGTTGTAAGACCTGCCGGCAAGGAGATCGTTTTTAGGGATTGGCAGTAGTTGAACGCATTATCACCAATGCTTGTAACGCTTTGGGGAATGACAATGCTTTCGAGATTTTTGCAAAAATAGAAGGTGAACGCACCGATTTCTTCAATTCCCTCGGGCAAAACAATGGACTTCAAATTCTCGCAAGAAGCGAATGCGTGTCCCCCTATACTCGTTACGGTTGTGGGAATGGTTATCTCGGTGAGACGGTAGCAGTTCCAAAACGCCGAGTCGCCAATGCTTTCCAAGCCCTCGGGAAGTGTAACACTTTCCAAAACGGTACAGTAAGCAAACGCCCGGGGACCAATGTCGGTAACCGTATCGGGGAGCGTTACGCTTTTGACACCTATGCAATCCATAAACGCTTTGGGCATAATTGCCGTAACGTGGTAGCCGCAGAAGTTTTCGGGAATGATAATATCTTCATCGGTGCAGTTGCCAATGCCGGCTACCGAAAAGGTTTTGCCATCCGAATTGAGCGCATAGGCAAGCCCCAACGAGCCCGTTGCGGGAATAAATTCTTCATTCAGCTTAGCACCGCAATGCTCGCAAAATTGAGCCTTGATGCCGGGCTCACGCTCGGTGGGATCCTCGGATGTGGGAAGCTTGATGGTAGGCTCTTTTTCTACCACCCACGCACCAGCAAAGTGCGGCAAAAGGGCTACGCTTTTAGTCTCCTGCTCTCCGCAGAAACAAAGACGGGTTTCTATGCCCATTACGCTACAAGTAGCCTCACGTGTCACCTGCCACGCACCAAACAAATGCGTGTGTGGGAGTGTCTGTTCTGGTTGAGAACCGGAATCGGGGGAATTCGGCACGTCGGGTTGCAACCAAAGCGTGATACCAACCGTTGCTGCAACAATAAGACAAAGACAAGCTGCCAAAGAGCCCCATTTTACCCAATTTTGCAATACGTGTCGCCTTTTTTGCGGTGCCGCATCCAAAATCCACTCTTCGTCAATATCGCGTAACGCATCAAAAATATTCTTGTTGTTCATTCAAAAAAGCCCTCCTTTCTCAAAAACTCCTTAAGCTTGAACCGTGTGCGTAGCATCAGCATTGCCACGGTGCTCTCTTTCATGCCGAATTCTTCCGCTATTTCGGCAATGGGCGTAACATACCAATAGCGGCGCACGAATATTGTTCTTGTCTTTTTTGGCAATGACTGCAAAAAGCGATTGAGCGCATCACGCAGTGCTACACTCTGCCCAATATCATCACCGCTGTCGCTATCGGGAATACACTCCGAGAGCTCGTGCAAAACCGCAGGTATCTGTCCGCCACCGCGCTTCTCTGCCGTTTTGGCATCATAGCGGTCAAGCGCCAACCGATTGCTGATCATTCCCACATACCCTTTGAGCGGGTCAGGGCGATTTGGCGGAACGGTATTCCAAGTTTTGAGATATGTATCGTTAACGATCTCCTCGGCATGCTCGTTGTCCGACAAAATTTGATAGGCGATATAATGACAATAGCGCCCGTATTTTTTGTCGGTTTCAACAATGGCATCCTCACAGCGATCCCAATACAAATCTACAATCTGTTTGTCTTCCATCATTTGTCCTTCTCCTTTTCGATGATTTTTCCCTTCACCAATAATAACGGAAAAAACACACCTTGCATCACACAAAAAACAAAAATTTATTTTATTATAGCATATTTTTTTCGAATTGTACAGAAAAAAGCAGACAAACGCCACCGAGAATGACATTTGTCTGCAAAAAATATTAGATAATTCTTATATAATCTTCAAGTTCGCTCTTGATGACAGAGACCTGCGGCCCATAAACCACCTGCACACCGCCTCCGCGACGGATAACACCGCGTGCACCGCTTGCTTTGAGCAAATCCTCATCAATCAAGCCCTCATCCTTTACGGTTACGCGCAGACGTGTGGCGCAACAATCAAGCGTGGCAATGTTTTCTTTGCCGCCAAGACCCGCCAAAATGAGTCTTGAAACCTCGTGATCGCCACTGCGCTTGGTTGTGCTTTTCTTTTCGTTGTAGTCGGCACGTGTGTAAAGTTTGACCTCGTCATCCCCCTCCTCGCGTCCGGGAGTTGCATAATTGCGACGACGAATAAGAAAACGGAACAACAGAAAATACACCACAAAATAAACCGCACCTACCAAGGGGATCATCACCCAGTTTGTTTTGGCGTTGCCTTGCAGAATGCCAAACAACGTCAAGTCAATGAGACCGCCCGAAAAGGTCATTCCCACGCCGACGCCCAAAAGATGCATCAGCATATAGGCAAGACCTGCCAGCACCGAATGGATGACATAAAGAATGGGTGCCACAAACAAAAAGGTGAATTCAATCGGCTCGGTGATACCCGTGAGCATCGAAGTCAGAGCCGCCGATAACAGCAAACCGCCTGCAACCTTGCGTTTTTCGGAGCGCGCACAGGTGTACATAGCGAGTGCCGCACCGGGGAGCCCAAAAATCATCAAGGGGAATTTGCCGCTCATAAAACGGCAGGCTTCTACCGAAAATCGCGTGGTGTTGGGGGATGCAAGCTCGGCAAAAAAGATGTTTTGCGCACCGTAAACCATAACACCGTCGATCATTGCAGAGCCACCCACGCCCGTTTGCCAAAACGGCAAATAGAAGACGTGATGAAGCCCGAATGGAATGAGAATGCGCTCGATAAAACCGTAAATCAAGGTTCCCGCATACCCCGAACGCAACACGAGATCGCCAAGCGCATAGATTCCCGTTTGCACAAAGGGCCACAAAAAGAACATCACCACACCCACAAGAATGTAGGCAACGGTGGAAATAATGGGCACAAATCGCGTGCCGCCAAAGAAAGAAATGACCGTGGGAAGCTTGATTTTGTAGAATCGGTTATGCAACCACGCAACGCCAAGACCAACCAAAATGCCGCCAAACACCCCCATTTGCAAGGATTCGATACCAACCACATTGGCAACCGTTCCCTCGGGCATAGCACCCTCTACAAGCTTGCCGCTGATGGAAAGCAGGGTGCTGATGGTTTTGTGCATGACAAAAAATGCAATTGCCGCCGCAAGCGTTGCCGTGGCTTTTTCGTTTTCTGCCATGCCAAGTGCCACACCCATGGCAAAGAGGAGTGGCAGGTTATCAAAAATAACCGTTCCCACAGAGGCAAGCAGTGAGAAGATGGTGTATGGAACCGTGCCGGGACCCATAATACCAAGCAATTTATATGCTTCAAGCGTTGCCTCGTTAGTAAAGGATGCGCCAACCCCCAACAAAAGCCCTGCTATTGGTAAGAGCGCAATGGGGAGCATAAACGCACGCCCAACACGTTGCAAAATTTCAAAAAAGCGACTGCCGAATTTTCGTTTTTGAATGGTTTGTGTATTTGTCATAGTCATCCTTTCCCCGAGAGCGTGTAGCACATAATGGCATCCTTGCCGCCAATGCAAACCCCGGGCTTGTATTCAATATTTTCTATTTTGTCGGGTTCGGTGACCACCACCGAACAAATAGCGGAAAGACCGCGTGAGCGAATGAAATCAATATCTGCCTCGGCAATCAAATCCCCTGCCCCGATGCGATCCCCCTGCGACACGTGCACCGCAAACCCCTCTCCACCAAGGCTGACGGTATCCACCCCGATGTGCACGAGCACGTCGGTGCCGTTGTCGCTGACGAGCGTGAAAGCGTGCTTGGTATCGGCAATCGATAGGATTTTTCCACTCACGGGTGCAAAAAAGCGACCGTCGGATGGCTCTATGGCAATTCCCTTGCCCAAAATTTCAGCGGCAAAAACCTCGTCGGGAACTGCCGAGAGCGGCAAGGTCTTGCCCGTTCCGGGAGCAAGGAGACATTCTTTTTTTGTGTTCATTTTTTCATCCTCCAAAAGGGTTATTGACACGCGAGCACACGCTCACGCAACTCCAAAAGATAGGGCGTTGAAACCGATAATTCATCCACACGCATATCGCAAAAGCGTTGCGTGAGTGCAAAATCGGCGGCAAGCTCCCCACAAATACCAATCCAACCGCCTGCCCCGTGAATGGCTGCGGTTGCCATTTCAATCAAGCGCAAAACAGGTTCGCGCCCCTTGCGGCAAAGTTCCTCTACGTATGGATTTTGCCGATCTGCCGCCAACGTGTATTGCAAAAGATCGTTTGTACCCACCGAAAAAAAGTCGACCTCGCGTGCAAGATCCTCAGCAAGAATGGCGGCGGCAGGCGTTTCGATCATAATGCCCACCTCAATGTTGCTGTCATAATTCTGCCCTTTCTCCGAGAGCGTTTGCATACATTCGGCAATCAATTCGCGGCAGGCGCGCACCTCATCCACACTCACAATCATAGGGAGCATAAGGGCAACCTTGCCGTGGGCAGATGCTCGCAAAATGGCGCGTATTTGCTCACAAAAAAGCGTGCGCTCACGCAAACAAAGCCGAACCCCTCGCAAACCGAGGGCGGGATTTTCCTCGCGCGGGAGCGCAAGATAAGAGACCTGCTTATCGGCTCCGATATCCAACGTGCGAATCACCACGCGTCGCCCCTGCATCCGCTCGGCAAGGGTGCGATAACTTTGATAGAGTGCTTCCTCGTCGGGAGCGCGATCGAGCGAGAGATACAAAAACTCGCTTCGCAAAAGCCCGATGCCATCGGCACCGCCTGAAAGAACGGCATCCACCTCATCCTCACCGCCTACGTTTGCATAAATGAGCATACGATGACCGCTTTGTGTGATGGCAGGCTTGTGCACCAGCGTATGCAAAACGCGCTTGCGTTCCATTGCATTCTCGTTGTTTTTTGCACAACGGGTGGCAAAATTCGCCTTTTCGGCATCATTGGGAGCGAGTATGAGCGTTCCCTCCTTGGCATCGAGAAGCGCTACCGTTTGCTGATACTCAGAAGAAAACGCACCCGTGCAAACCAATGCGGGAATACCCATTGCACGTGCCAAAATGGCGGTGTGTGAATTGGGAGAGCCCTCAAAGGTGACAAATCCGAGCAGGGTTTTGCGGTCTAACCCCACCGTTTGCGAGGGGCTCAAATCACGCGCCACAAGAATGTAAGGCTCCTCCGCATTGGAAACCTCCACCTTATTTTCCCCCGACAAATGAGCAATCAGTTGGGCGCAAACATCGCCAATATCTGCCGCACGAGCAGATAGATACGGATCATCAAGTGCGGCAAACTCTCCCGAGAGCGCATCTGCCGCAACCTGCACCGCCGCCTCGGCAGAAAGCCCCTGCCCAAGCTCGGTTTCAACGCGCTCCAATAGATCGGCATCCTCCAAGAGCATTGCGTGAATCGAAAAAATCTCGGCGGCATCTGCCCCAACCTGCTCGTGGGCGCGCTCTTGCAGCTCTGCCAAATTTTGCAAAACAAAAGCAATGGCATCTCGCAAACGCGTGCGTTCGGCTTCAATTCCGCACCCCTTTTGCTCGTTTTTTTGCGTACGGGTG
>JAZOMJ010000053.1:0-11121 GCA_045653865.1 Eubacteriales bacterium | reverse complement strand
AAGCTCGTGCAGATTTACACCGGTTCTGCACTCAATTCCGGCTTGATTGCTGCCGATGAATATACTGTTACCGATAACGGTGGCACAAACGCTAACACCTACACTGCAATCGTTTCCCTTAAGGATAAGGCAAACTACAAGTGGACGGGTAGCGATTCCAACGACGTTTCTTTGTCCTACACCATTGCAAAAGCACAAGTTGTTATTTCCAATTTTGCTATCAATGGTTGGACTTATGGCGATAGTGCAAACACACCTGTTGCCACCACAAACTTTGGCACCGTATCTTACGTATATGCAACCACTGCTGACGGTGAGTACACTGCAACCGTTCCTACAGGTGCAGGTACCTACTATGTTAAGGCAGTTGCCGCCGGCAATGAAAACTTGATTGGCGCTACCAGCGATCCCATCTCCTTCACCATTGCAAAGGCAAGCGTAACCATTAACGGCGCAAATGACACCTACTCCAAGGTTTACAACACCGAGGAACTCAACATTACAGGTGTTACCGCATCTAACGGCGCAGATCTTACCGTTGTTATCACAAAGAACGGTGAAGTTGTTGAAAAGATGATCAATGCAGGAGAATATGTTGTAACCTTCAGCTTTGCAGGCGATGATAACTATCTCGCAGCAGAAAAGTCGGTTGTTGCAACCATCACTCCCGCAACCAACACCGAAACTGTTATTGCTAACCAAAATGCAACCTACGGCAATCTCGCATCCGTAATTACGCTTCCCGCAGGCGTTGAAGGTTACTGGAGTCTCGAGGGCGTGGATGCAACCACCACGGTAGGCAACGCAGGAACCAACACCTTTGTGGCAATCTTCACCTCCACAACAGGCAACTACAATAGCCGTACCGAAACAATCACTGTTACCGTAGCAAAGGCTGTTGTTAGAGTTCCGATTGTTGAAGATAAGGAATATGACGAACAATTCCATAATTCCGGACTCACCAACACCACCGATTACACCATTGTAGAGGATCTCGGCGGTATCGAGCACGGCGATTATCAAGTAGTTCTCACCTTGAACGATCCCAGCAACTACAAGTGGGCAACCACCACCGAAGCAACCATTACCATTAAGTATGTAATTTCCGTTGCTATCAACAAGTGGGTTGATGCTCCTTCTATTGCAGATTCTTGGGAATACGAAAGTGCCGGCGACGCAGGTCACGCAAGTGCATTGCATGGCGGCGTTAAGATCGAATATAAGCCCGAGGGCGCAGATGACAGTGCATACAGCACCACGCTTCCCACTCTCCCCGGCAAATATGTTGCACGCTTCACTACTTTGGATGATAACTACACTTTCCTCAAGGTAGAAGAGCACTTTGAAATTACCAAGAGAAAGATTGCGGCACCCGTACAATCCGCAACCCAATTCACTTACACCGGCAACACCATCACATCCGGTATTGCAGGCAACGAATTCTACAGCGTTGTTGATAACGGCGCAACCAATGTGGGCGACTATATTGTTTCTGTAACGCTCAAATCCGAGCATTACGTATGGGCAGATGGCGTTGAAACTCTTGCAAGAGAGTACAACTACTCCATCGTTAAGGCAAGCATCGTTATTAGCGACCTCGTATTGAACGGTTGGACTTATGGCGAAGCTGCAAACGCACCCACATCCACCAACAACTTTGGTCAAGTTGTATCCTATGTATATGCAAGTGCTATCAACGGTGAGTACACCGCAACCGTTCCCACGAACGCAGGTACTTACTACGTTAAGGCAGTTGCACAGGGCAACGATAACCTCATTGCCGGCGAGAGCGCACCTGTTTCCTTCACCATTGCAAAGGCAAGTGCTTCTATCATGGGTGTACAGGATAGCTACACCGCTATTTACAACAATAGCGCTTACACTATCAGCGGCGTTACCGCATCCAATGGCGTAGCTCTCGAATACGTTTACACTAAGAATGGCGAGACCGTTTCCCAAATTTGGAACGCAGGCGTTTACACCGTAACCATTGTACTTCCCGAAACCTCCAACTATGTTGGCGCAAGCACAGAGGTTACCGTAACAATCGAAAAGATTGCAAACACCGACACCATTCCTGCAAACTACACAGCAACCTATGGCGATAAGCTTTCCACTCTGGCACTTCCTACAACCACAACCGGTACTTGGAGCTGGAGCGGCATCACAGCTGAAACCACAGTAGGCAACGCAGGCACACAAACGCATACGCTTGTATTTACACCTGCAGATGCTGAAAACTACGCAACAAGAACTGTTGATGTAAACGTAACTGTTTACAAGAAGCTTGTTACCACTCCCGCAGTACCTAACACTTCGATGGTTTACAATGCAACCACCCAGTACTCCGGATTGGCTAACACTGCACTCTACACCGTAAGCAACGATGGTAGAGTAAACGTTGGTGATCAAGTTGTAACGCTGACGCTTGTTGATCCTGCAAACTATGCATGGAACGATAAGAATAACACAAGTGCAACTGTTGAAGTAACCTACACGATTACAAAGGGTACCAACGAAATTACAGATATCATTTATGCCGAAAACTGGACTTACGGCGAATCGATGGATCGCTTCTCGGCAAGTGCATTGTACGGTGATGTAAGCATTAGCTACTCTGCAAACGGTGTTGACTATGTAGCACTCCGTCCTATCAACGCAGGTACTTACACGGCTAAATTCACTACAACCGATGCAAACTGTGATGCAGTTGTAGCAATTCGTACCTTTACAATCGCAAAGGCAACCGTTACTACACCTAATGTTGCAGCAGGCGAAAGCTTCTACACTAGCAACCTGATTACCTCCGGTATTGTAGATAATGACTTCTACACCGTTGTTGATGCAGGTGGCGTAAATGTTGGCACATACACCGCAGTTATCAAGTTGAAGGATTCCACCAACTACAAGTGGAGCACTACACAAGATTCTGCAGATATCGAGCTGACTTATATCATCAAGAGAGTATCCGGCACCATTACCCTTAACACAACCGGATGGGTATACGGTGTATTCCAAGCACCCGTTGTAACGATTACTCCCGATAGCTTGAGCAGTCAAGTGATTGTCGAGTACTCTGCTGATGGCGGCAACACTTGGAGCACAACTCCTCCCACCGATGTTGGCGTTGGCTATCTCGTAAGAGCATATCTCCCTGCAAGTGATAACTACACAGTTTCCGCAGCACAAGTTGAATTCGATATCACCAAAGCAACTCCCACCATCTCCGGAATTTCCTTTGAGGGTGGCAAGTACTACAAGAATCAATTCAATCCTACCACTAACGGCATGACAGCAATTCACAACGGCAATGCTGTTGCAGGTACCTTTACACTTGGTACTCCCGTATTTGCCGACGGTACAAATGCAAGTTATGTTACCGTTACATTTACTCCTGCAGATACCAAGAACTACGCAACTGTTACAATCAATGTTCAACTCACATTCGTATCGGTTGCATATATCAACAATTCTACTCCTTACGGTAGTATTGAAGATGCATTGGCAGTAGCAGGCAGTGGCGACGTTGTTTGGGTACGTCCTTTCGATGCTTCGCTTGGCGCAATTTATATCATGTCCGATACCACCGTTCCCACAGGCGTAACTTTGTTGCTGCCTTATGGCATTAACGGTGACGGTAGCCATACCATTAGTAGCAACGGTACAATCAGTGTTCCCACCGAAACGCAAACTTCCACGGCAGCACCTGCAGACGAAAGCTTGTGCCATGTAAAGGTAGTAATTGCCGCAGGCAAGACCCTTACCAACAATGGTACCATCCAAATTGCCGGTCAAATTTCCGGTGGTGCGGGTGCGGCTCCGTACTCGAGCTTTACCGCAGGTGAGCACGCACGTCTTGTTCTCGATGCAAGTGCAGAACTGATCAACAACGGCACCATTTATGCCGCAGGCTTTATTCGTGAATTGGTAAAGAACAATGGTAGTAAGGTAATCCTTAACAACGGTTCTGTTCTGTATCAACCCTTCACGGTTAAAGACTTCCCCGGTGGTAGTGTATCCTATGCAATTTACGGCACCATGGGTAAGAGTGAACCGATCACTGCTTACAACCGCTTCTTCTTGATGAACGTATCTCCCGAAACGCACATCAATTACGGTGGTGTTGTTAATGTTTGGGCACTCCTGTGGGCAAATGATCAAATCAACCAAACCATGGGTTATATGGTTGGTGCCGGTTCTAGCTCCAGTGCAGTTATTACACTTACCGATGAAACCTACAGTAAGATCGTTTACAAGTATGACGTTGACACCGAAATCGGTGATCTTGATGTTTACGGTGGCGCAAAAACCAACGGCATGAAGTTCAGCGTAAAAGTGCTTACCACAGTCAACATCAATACGGCAGATGCACTGTTTGCAGTTTCTCTTCATAATGACATCGAACTCCTCAAGAGTGAAGGTCAAGAAACTGCAACCTTCTCCTTGGATCAACGCTTTAAGATTATGACCGGTGCTAAGTTTACGGTAGGCGAGGGAGTTACCTTGAATGCAACCGACATTATTGTATACGAAGAGTTCGTAGACATTCGTTCGGATGCTTATGGCGATCCCAACCATCCCATGGCTTATCCCGCAAAACCCGCTGCTATCTTCACGGTTAACGGCACTCTGGTTGTTAATTCGTTTGGTGGTAAGATCTACTCCAACGTTGAGGGTGCAAAGGTTGTTATCAAAACGGCAGCTGTTTATACCGCTTACGAAATCCATACTGTTTCCGGTAGTAGTCTTACTGCAAAGGTTGATAAGAAGAATCCGATTACCGAAAAGGCAGTTCTTGTTGGTGCAACACATGAAGTATCCAACATCAAACTTGGTGCTTCCTACACCTACGCAAACGGCGAATGGATGCTCTGGAATGTTTCCTTCGATTCCAACGGTGGTAGCGCTTGCGCAACCATGGGTGTAGCAGATGCATATCTCACGCTTCCCACTCCCACAAGAGATGGTTACGAATTCCTTGGCTGGTACTACAATGATACGCTCGTAAGTAGCGGAGAAGCACCGAAGGTAGAAAGCGACCATACCTTGACCGCAAAGTGGAAGAGCGAAGGCGAAGTATGGATTACCATCGGATTGGATTCCAACGGTGACGGAACGGCAGATTCCACAACTCAGTTTAACCCTGCCGACGGTATGGTATATCCCGACCTCCCGACTCCTACAAAGGATGGATACAAGTTCAAGGGTTGGGCATATAACGACACAATTGTTACAAAGGGCTCTGCAGTTACTGCAAGCGGCGACCATATGCTCACCGCTCAATGGGTACAACTGTTTACCGTTACCGTAAGTGCAAGTAACGCTACCGTAACCGGTGTAACCAGTGGTGATAAGGTTGCAGTAGGCGATACAGTTTCTGTAACAGTATCCTTCTCGCAAAGCAAGAACAGGAGCTTCACAGTTAAGGATGCAAGTGGAAACACGCTTCTCAGTAAGAGTGCAAACGGAACCTATACCTTTACAATGCCTGCAAGCGATGTTACCATTTCTGCAAGCTCCGAATCTAACTCTTGCGTAACTCCTGATACGCTCGTTACACTCGCAGATGGCACTCAAAAGCGCATTGATGAGGTACAACTCACCGATATGCTCCTCGTATGGAACTTCTATGAAGGCAAGTACGATGTAGCTCCTGCATCTATCCTGATGAACCACGGTTACGATACCGTTAAGGTTTTGACTCTCGAATTTGCAGATGGAACCAAGATTGGCACCATCAACGGCCACGGCTTCTTCGATGAAGCACGCGACGAGTTCGTTATCATCAACACCGAAAATGTTGCTGACTTTGTTGGTCACAGCTTTGTTAAGGTTGATGGCGATGGCTACACCACCACCGAGCTTGTTGGCTACAGCGTAGAAGAACGCTACACCGAGGTTTGGTCCGTTCTTACTGTTCGTTATTACAACTGCATCCTTGAGGGATTGTGGTCTGTAACCGAAGCAGAGGTTTCCAATAGTCCTACGTACCTGATGCCTTTCGTAGTAGGCGAAGACATGAAGTATGATAGCGAACTGATGCAAGCAGATATCGAAAAGTACGGTTTGTACACTTACGAAGATTTTGCAATGTACTGCACCGAAGAACAGTTCGAAGCATTCGGCCTTGATATTTTCAAGGTTGCAGTAGGCAAGGGCTATATCACATACGATCAAATCGTATTCTTGCTCCAAATCCACTGTTCATAAGTCGATAAAAGTCGATAGCATCTTTTCACAAACAAAACGAGCGCCCGCTCTCGGGCGGGCGCTCTATTGAAATGAAAAAACAACAAACCCGTGTCTGTGTTTGCAGGCACGGGTTTGTTGTTTGCAATATTAAAAATTTGGGTTGTCTTTGGGTTTTGAGAACCAATCAAGGAAGATGCCAACCAAAAAACCAAGGGTAATGGTTGCCAGCACGCCTACAAGGTATGCCACAAAGGTGATCTCAAAGCTTCCAAAAATATCAAGGAAATAAATGGAGTAGTCGCCGTACATATCCATACCAAAGTTTCCAAGGTGGAAGCACCAGTTTAAAAACACGCCAAATCCAATGGCAGTGTAAATAAACACGATGGCTTTGCCATAGCTTTGCCAATTTGTTTTCACCTTGCCGCAAAGAATCAAATAAAATCCGTACAGAGCCATTACCAAATGGCAAGACGCCTCACTGATGTGCATAAAGTTTGCGGTGAGGTTGTGGTCCATAAAATAGGAGGCTCCGGGGCTGATGTAAAGTGCCAGCAACATACCAAAGCCCAAAAAAGCAATGGTACAATAGGCAAAATCCTTTATTTTTTCACTCAAAAACGGAGTGCAAAGAATAATAGTACAAATAAAAGGGCTGATGTTTTCCAAAGTCATAAAGCCGTCTTTCAACCAACCGCGCTCGTATGCCGCATAGTTCCAACAAAAGAAGCAGATAGCGCATACAATTAGGAAAAGAGGGTTGAAGATGGGGTTGCTCAGCTTTTCGCGAAAGAAGCACATCAAGAACAGACCAACAAAGAACACCAAGGTGAGGCCACCAAGCATTTGCATCATATGCATAGGTTAATCCCTCCCAATTCCTTCCTCATCGGCATCTTCGGTGTTTTGATTGTTCTCATCCGTATCCTCGTCGTTTTCGTCCTCTTCCGGCTCAATCACTTCAAGTTGTGCGTTGCCAAACCAATCATCCGCCCATCCTTCAGGCCATTCTTCTTGGGAGAAGGGGATTTTGATAATCAAATTTTCGTTGCATCCCTTAAATGCGCCTTCTGCAATGGTTGTTAAGCTGGCGGGAATGATAACCTCTGTAAGGCTCGTACAGTCTGCAAAAGCGCCTTCTTTGATGGTGCTCAACCCTTCGGGCAGAACAACCTCTGTCAGGCTCGTACAGCCCTCAAAAGCGCTTGCATCAATGGTTAGCAGTCCGTTGTGCAGAATTAAGGTTTCCAGCGAGGAGCAATCGCGAAAAGCGTCTCTGCCGAGGTACATAATGGTTTCGGGAATTTCAATCTCTTTGAGCGAGGTGCAACTTGCAAATGCACCGTTGCCAATCGAGAGCAGACCTTCCAAAAGATATACTTTTGTAATTTCGGTTTGATTATTGAATACGTTGTCGCGAATACCAAGAATCTTTTTTTCGTTGTAGTAAGCACCCAAATAGATCTCGCCGCGCAGGTGAGGGAAGGAGCCAACAATTTCGGTAAAGTTTTGGTTTTCACTATCGGCGTAAATAATACCGGGGGTGGTTTCGTATTCCCAAACGGCTTCAATCACCAAATTTTTTGTAACTCGTTTGTAAGAGGAGCTCCAACCACGCAAGTAGGCGCCATCCTTTACAACCGAGGGGGGAATTGCATCTTGACCTTGCATTACGCGTTGCTCGAGTGAGCCGCCAAGCAGAGTTCCACCATTCAATTCAAATTCCACGGTGTAGGTTTTTTTACTGTCTAAAAAGATCAACATCAAAAGAACAGAAACGAGCAAGAACAAAATTCCAAAGGCAAGCACAATTTTCAATTTGCCGGGGTGTTTATTTTTCATAAGCCAATTCCTCTCTAAATCTTTTTTTTCATTGTAACACAGTCAGGTGAAAAAATGGTGAACGTTTTGTTAAGAGCACATAAAAGCGCGTTGTATTTTGCAAAAATAAGTGGATTTTTGTAAAAGTTTCGGCAAAAAAAAGAAAAATGTGTTAAAACTACTTGAAAATACAAGTAAATTGTGATATAATTCTGCCTTGGTTGGCTTTTTTGAAAACAAAGCCTAAAATTTTATGATGACAAGGAGAAAGCATGCCAAGAATACATGCACATCCCCACTTTGTTCCGCCCTTTAAACGCGGAGTGGAACCGTTTTTAAAGTGGGAAGACCTTATACGGTTGCTTCACAAGGTGATTGCGATACTCAAAAAGAATGCCGTTATGTTTATCGCTTTGGCGGCGGCGCTCACAACAACACTTTTTGTGCCCGTTGATGCGCAATACCTCGAATATTTTGATTATAAAACGCTGACCTGTCTGTTCTGTACGCTTGCCATTGTTTGCGCCCTGAAGAACATTCGCTTCTTTTATATGCTGGCACACAAAACCGTGCAATGCTTTAAAAATGCGCGCAACAGTGTTTTGGCATTGACCTATATCACCTTTATCGGTTCTATGCTCATTGCCAATGATATGGCGCTCCTGACCTTTTTGCCGCTTGGATATTTGGTGCTCACCACCACGGGCAAAGAGAAGTATATGGCGTTCACCTTTATTATGCAAAACATTGCGGCAAATCTCGGTGGCATGCTCACACCCTTTGGCAACCCGCAAAACCTCTATCTTTACACCAAATTCAACATTCCAACGGGCGAGTTTATGTCCATTATGGCATTGCCGTTTGTTGTTTCCATTTTGCTCATTACGGTGTGCTGCATCGTATTTGTTCGCCCCGAGCCTTTGGAAATTGCCGACGAAGCAATCAAACTCGACCCCAAAAGAACAACAATTTATTTGTTGCTCTTCGCGTTCTCCATTATTATTGTATTCCGTATTATCCCGTATTGGTTAGGACTTATCGTTATTCCCGCATTCCTCTTTTTTATGGATAAAAAGGCGCTCAAAATGGTGGATTATCCCTTGCTTTTAACCTTTGTATTCTTTTTCATCTTTTCGGGAAACATGGCGCGCATCGACGCGGTACGTGAAGTCTTTTCGACCCTGCTTGAGAAGAACACGTTGCTTGTCAGTACGCTTTCCTGCCAAGTCATCAGCAACGTACCCTCGGCAATCCTGCTTTCGCAGTTTACCGACAACTATCGCGAGTTGTTGCTTGGCGTGAACATCGGTGGCGCGGGAACCTTGATTGCATCCTTAGCGAGTCTCATCACCTTCCGCGAATACATCAAGCACAACCCGGGCAAAGGGAAGTATTATATCGCATTATTCTCTGCATTCAATTTTGGATTTTTGATCTTTTTGACTACCTTGATGCAGATTGTGGGATAAAACATTTCACAACCCAAAAGCAAAATATGCAAAAGTTGCACATTTCAAAAACAGAAATGTGCAACTTTTGCATATTATAGGAAATAAAATGTGCAATTTTTGCATAAATCTATTGCAAAACGGATAAAATAGTGTTATAATAAGATTGAGGTGATGATGATGACATTGCGTGAACTCAGAAAAAAACAAGGATTGACACAAAAAGAAGCCGCTCTTTTTGTGGGGGTTCCGTTGAGAACCTATTCTAATTATGAAAATGATCCAACAAAAGAGACAAGCATTAAATATCAATATATGATTGTGAAATTGCAATCTCGCGGTAGCGTAAATGAGGAAAACGGTGTTCTTTCGATTGATGCGATTCGCGACGTTTGCACAGATGTTTTTTCGCGTTATTCCGTCGAATATTGTTATTTGTTCGGTTCCTATGCAAAAGGCAAGGCGACCGCAACAAGTGACGTCGATTTGTTTATCAATACCACCGTTACGGGTATTCGCTTTTTCGGTCTTGTTGAGGAGCTTCGCGAGGGATTGCATAAAAAAGTAGACGTGCTCGATCAACGTCAAATTGCCGAAAATTTTGCTCTCGCAAATGAAATTTTAAAGGACGGGATAAAAATTTATGGATAATGTGAAGAATGATGCATATTATGTCAAAAAGATGCTCAAGGACATTTCCTTTATTTTGGATAACACAAAGGGCATCACTTTGGAGCAACTCACCAACAACGAAATTCTTTGTGACTCGGTTCTTTTTCGTCTGATACAAATTTCCGAAAACTCGGTAAAACTGACAGCCGAGTTTAAGGAAGCGCACAAGGGTATTCCGTGGCAAGCCATCAAGGGCATGCGCAATAGAATCGTTCATGAATACGGCGAAGTGGAGTTGGATATTGTACACCAAACGATTACCGAGGACATTCCCGAAATTTGCAAAAAGCTTGAGGTTGTGTTGTTATAAAATCAAGAAAGCGAGGTGCAGACAAATGAAAAAATTTTTGTGTACGGTAAGCAACATTTTGCTGTCGGTATTGTATATTCCCGTATCTTGCTACTGGGCGATCTTCGGTGTTTTGTTGATTGTTGCGATGGATCGTTTTCATGTTGATTCTGTGGGAGAGATAGTATTTTTGCTTTCGGCATTGATTATGGTGCTGACACCCATTTTTGCAATTTTGGGAATTGCCTTGTCCGTGGCGCAACGCAAAAAAGAACGCTACGGAACCTCATTTCTTGTGCAGCTTCTGCCCCTGACCACCATGGGACTTTCCGTCCTCATTTTGTATCTTTCTATGCTTTTAGGTGCATGAAAGGGGAAATTGTGCTTTGAAAACAAAAATTGTAGGGGCCGACGTCCTCGACGGCCCGAAAAAAACTACAAATGTAGATTTGCTATCGAGTTTATAGAGTCTTGTTTTTATAGCAAAAAGGCACCCGCGTGGGTGCCTTTTGTTATGTTTTTGATTAACCAATATTGGGCAGGCTTGCTGCTGCGATGGATTGACCAACGCGGCGGCTGCTTTCGTCGGGCAGGTGGATGGTGATCTTTTCTGCCAGCTCGGGGAACTCAACCGCGAGTACCTTTTGCGCGTTTTGGAAGAGGATGTTTCCGCCCTCACCGGAGGATACTCGTCCCATA
>JAZOMJ010000052.1:0-5518 GCA_045653865.1 Eubacteriales bacterium | reverse complement strand
AGCAACCGACGGTGCAGGCGTGTATCTTGCCAGTGGTACGATGACAATGACCAATGGTATTATTGATAACAATACAGCCGACCGATACGGTGGCGGTGCTTATCTCGGCGGCGGTGAACTCAAAATCATCGGTGGCGAAATCCATACCAATACAGCTATCAACGGTGCCGGTGCTTATCTTACCGGTGGCACGATGAACATGCAGGGCGGTATAATTGGTTATAACACTGCTAGCCAAAATGGCGGTGGCGCATATTTGGATGGCGGTACGCTTAATGTTAGCGGTACCACGCTTATGCATTACAATACCGCAACCAATGGTGCCGGTGCCTATGTAAGTGGCGGTAACGTTAACGTATTTGCCGGAACCATCACACATAATACCGCTTCCCAAAATGGCGGTGGTATTGCCGTTCAAAACGGAAGCTACTATATGATTGGTGGTAACATCGACTACAACAAAGCAGTAGCGGGACAAGGTGGTGGCGTATTCGTCACTGCATCCGGTCAACCCGCAACCGTTGAAGTGCGCAGTGGTTCTATCAGTTACAACGAAGCAGGTATTCAAGGCGGTGCTTTGTCGGTTGATTGTGACCGCTCAAGCATGGATGAGATTACCGTTACCATCGGTGTCAATGAAAAGCACGAAATAACGATGGATGGCGATGAAACCATTACAAACGTTTCTGCTGACCACGATGAGAACGGTACCCCCGAAGATAACTGTTGCCCCATTATGCAAGGCAACCAAGCGCCCAAGCAGGGCGGAGCCGTCTTTGTAAAGGGCGGCAAAAATACAGTACTCAACGTGTATTGCTTGCGCGAATTTGAAAGCCAAGTTACCGAGGTAGAAGACTCCAAGAGCGTCTTTATGAAGGTAGAAGGTGGTACCATCAACATCACCACTGCCGATATGGAATCCGATCCTGTTGACCACAGAGCCACTTACGGTTATGTCAATATCCAAAATACTGTACACGTTACGTCGGGCGATGTATATCTGTCCGGTATGCGTTACAATCCAATATTCATTGAGGATATTACGGTTGACGTTATTGAGGGAGACGGTGGTTTCTACGATTCCCGTCTTGAGGATGGTGAGCGTTTTGTTCTCATCTATTACGAAAATTTCAAAAATCCCGAAACCGGTATTACTTCCGGTCAATATATCGTCCGTCAATATGATAAGGGCGACACGGGCTTTATTTCCGGCGTTATTTATCAGCACCCCGGCTTTGTTATTTCCGGTTGGTTCACCGAGCAAAATGGAACCGGTAACAAATATGACGTAGGTTGGAGCTATGTGTTTGACGGTACCGACACAGTAGATGCCGCGAACCGTACCTATCATATCAGTGACCTCATTGTTTATGCGGTTTGGGACGTTAACGGTTATAGCATTACATTCTTGCCGAACCCCGTCAATCCGGAAGATACTGTAGAAGGCGAGATGCCTGATTTGGAAATGTCCTACGGTATTTATACGAATCTTCCCGAAAACCAATTCTTCTACAAAGGATATATCTTTGTAGGATGGGAGGATGAAAACGGAGTCTCCTATGCAGATGGCGCGAATGTTGGTAATTTGAGCGACGCAGACGGTATCACAATTAAATTTAAGGCGTGTTGGGTTGTTTGCGAACATAATGTGGAACAAATTACATTCTCTTATTCGGCAACCGACAACAGTCTTGTGCGTACCTGTTCTTGTCGTGCATATTGGCAAACTGCAACCGTAACGGCAAATTCTGCCACCTACGATGGGGGAGAGCACGGTGCAAGTCCGATTGTTTTCAAAACGGATAGCGATAACACATTTAAGCCAAACATCCCATGGGATATTACCGTAACATACGAAACAGAAGCCAACGTGGCGTGTGCTGTTCCTGTTAACGCAGGCGGTTATTACGCTGTGTTGGAGCAAGAGGGCGCCAAGGCGACGTACCTCTATGTTATCCACAAGGCAACACAAGCAGCTCCGGGAGTCCCGACCTATCGTGTTGTGGATGAAAATGCGGATCCTCGCGAGATTATTATTTCGCCATCTGAAGAAGATACTCCCTATAGCTGGCAACATTATGAGTATCGTATTCGCTACCTTTCCACGGGCGGTACGTTTGCAGACCTTGACTGGGACGAACTCAATCTAAAAACATTGGAAAAGCAATTTACAACCTACTACGTATACATTCGTTACGGTGAGACCGAAAATTACTTGCCGTCTGATGAAGTCAGAGCCGAAAGTGTTTATTATTACAGCGCCGAGGTTGGTATTCTGATATATCCGGAAGAAGGTCTTGACGTTTGGCCGGAGTCGGGTGAAGGAATTGTTGGTGTTAACTTCCACATTGCTGCCCAAACGGGGTATTATCGTTCCAATGTTGATCTTACTTATGAAGCAAAAGACACCGACGGTAATGCAGTAACAGGTATGGTACTTACTCGCGAGAGCAGTGCACTCTACAATTTGAGTGATATTCCCTCAAACATAACCTTTACCATTTACGTAAGTGCTACCGGTGTTCGTAAGGTGGCAACAGTTTCTCAAAGTGTAATCGAGAATCAGCATTTCAAAGAGGTGAGCGGTGATACCGCGCACATCGGACGAGATTCGGCATTTACAGCGTATTATGAGGTTTCCAATTATTACGCTTACAAGAATTTGCAGCTTCTCTTTACGGCATCCAACGATAATGCCGCACCGCTTCCCAAAGATACAACGATCATTCTTTTGGATTTGAGCGACCGCAGCTATTGGTATTATCGCGTTGGAGATACTCCCGAATCGAGTATTCCGTTAACCTCGTTTACCAAGATGGGTGAAACTTCAAACGATGTAAACAATCGTTTTGTACCTCCTACTACCGAGGCAGAACTTTCTTACGTTTTTGTAGTCGATTTTTCGCAAACCGAACTTGGGTATAACAATGCAGACACCTTAAAGATGGTATTGTACGCCGAAGGCGATACGGATGTCGAAGCCGAAGTTTCCAATCTTGAGAAAAAGCCGGTTACAACTACACTTGAGGATGTTCGTTTTGAAGTTGGTGTTTCCTCTACAGGTGCCGGTATGGAGCAGCAAATTTCGGTTACTTTTGCAAGCTCGGAAGCGGTTAGCTCCAAGTGGAATAACCGAGGTGCGGCAGTGGTTCTCACGCCCGTTTCCGAACTTCCTAAGGATGCATGCATTGCCGTTGTTTTGCGTGCAAACCAAACGGTTAGTCAAGCAACCTATTATCTCAATCCCGAGGGTGTATTTATTATTCCCATTTCACAACAGATAACCAATCTGACCATCACACTCAAAACAACGATGGGTGGTAACAGTATGAATGGGCAAGAGATGCATTACGACTTCCGTGTTGCACTTTACGGTGCATATTCCAAGGCATCCCAGTCACCCCTCAACGGTGAACGACTTACACAAGAAACGAGATTAACCTTTACCAAGGTTTTCGTACCCCAAACTTCCATAAAAATCACGTCCGATCAAACAATTTGTGATTTGGATAGTATTTTCTATGCAGTAGTCGAGTATGATCTTCCCGAAACCTATACGGTTTCAATGCGTTTGTTGCGTAAGAATGATATCCCCGACGAAACCGGCTACATTAGCGGTGAATACGTTGATACCGGTTTCTCGCAGGACAACATCTTTACAAGCGATTATTGGACACAGGAAGCAACAGTTAGCAACCGTGGTACACTTACTGTTCCTTTGGGCGGTCAAATGGCGGGTAGTTTTGCCCTCGTTTTGACAGTCAAAGATGACACAGGTGTTCAAGTCCGCACGGCATCCTACTATTTCATCCTTGCCGATATCGATTAGTCAAAAAGCAATTCAGCCGAGCAATTCGCAAAATTTTCTGCGAAGCGCTCGGCTTTTTGCATCCATTTGTAAATATTCGCGTGTCGGTGTTGACAGATGACGAAAAAGCGAGTATAATGAGAAAGAAAAAATCGATTTGTTCCCAAGGAAAGGATCCACCATGAAACTCTGCATTTTTGATCTTGACGGAACCGTTCTCGATACGGTTGGCAGCATTGCACACTATGGCAATCTCGCTCTCCAAAAGCACGGCATTGAGCCGATTGATGCCAAAGAGTATAATCATTTTGCGGGCGACGGTGCCAAAAACCTGATTATCAGAATGCTGAACTATCGCAACTGCTATAGCGATGAACTTTTTGCATCGGTGTTCAAAGTTTATAACGAGCTCTACAACGCAGACGTAACCTGCAAAACCGTCATTTTTGAGGGACTCAAAGAGGTTCTCGATCGCCTAAAGTGTGAGGGTTACCGCTTTGCTATCGTCTCCAACAAACCGGATTTTGCCGCAAAAACGGTTGCCAATGCCTTGTACGGTGAGGGATATTTCGACCGCGTAATTGGTCAAAAAGAGGGAAGTGCCCTCAAACCCAACCCAGGCGAGGTGCTGGCGGTCATGCAAGAGCTTGGCGCGCGCGGCTCGGATTGCGTTTACGTGGGAGACACCGACACCGATATGCGCACCGGCAAAAACGCAAATCTTTATACCATAGGTGTTCTTTGGGGCTTTCGCGACCGCGAAGAACTGGAACAATCAGGCGCCGACAGCATTGTTGCCACCCCCGTCGAATTGTATCAAGCAATCACACATAAAATTTGATTTTTATACAGAAAGACCATCGAAAATTCGATGGTCTTTTTGTCATTATTTAGATTCTTTTGCAAGATATTCATCAATCAGCTGTTGTATGCCGAGCATATCCTCAGGAGAAGAGAAGATTTCAACCAAATTGGTTGTTGCATTATCATATGTGTAATAGGTTTTGATGAAATCAGCAAAGTCGAAATTGATGTTAATAGAAGTATCCCCGCAAAAGCTGTAGTCTTGAGCAACTGCGCTCTCGCCCGTGACTGCACAGTAGAGCATCAGCGTGGTGATGTAGCCCGTTAGCACATTAGGGTGGTATCCGTCTGTGGCGCTTTTGCATACCACAAAACTGTTTCTGTCATAAATTTGTGTTCCGTTGGGAACGGTTGCGGTTCCGCAGATGAGGTCGCTTATCAACTCTCCCCACTCTACAACCAACATCCCCTTTTGTGAGAATGCTTCCAAGCCGGAAAGCCAATCAAAGTTTTTCTCATACGGGCTGTGCGGAATATGGAAAATAAACTTTACATCGGGGTTCGCTTCGCGGAAGATACCCATCAGCATATCGCATTGTTGTTGCAATTCTGCAAAAGTATGGCTATCTGTACCGCCGTGTTGAATAAAAACATAGTCGAATTCACGGTCGAGCAAATAGTCAAGATGTTTTACGCCATCGCAACCTCTGTTGGCAGAGCAAACACCCAAAATATCAGCGAGACTGTGACCTCCAAAGGTCCAGTTGGTAACCGAAACCTCGGCACCGTTGCTTTTGCAAAGCTGATAGAAATATCCCGTGTCATTGCTGCGAGCGTCTTGCGTCAAAATGGATTGCTTTTTCTCAATGACCGTTTTTCCGTAATAGGTGTAGGAATTGCCGATGA
>JAZOMJ010000051.1:0-8253 GCA_045653865.1 Eubacteriales bacterium | reverse complement strand
CCAAAACCGTTTCTCACATAAGAAACCTTTGCAGGACACGGAGAGATGAAGCAAATGCAAATATCTTCATCCTTCAATTCGGGGTGTTCTCGTTTTGCCTTGTCACGCGCCATTCGAGCGGCAATCTCCATGGGAGGAAGCATTTGCATAATGTGTTCCTTGAGCATGGGATAACGCAACGAAATCAGGCGTAAAACGACCGGGCAAGCAGAGCTGATAACAGGTTTGATAACGCCTTCGTTTTTGAGGTAAAGGCGTGTATAAGCAGAAACAAGTTCTGCCGCTTGCGAAACCTCAACCACATCGTCAAAGCCAATATCCATCAAGCCTTGCAAAACGTAGTCGATGTCATCAAGCTCTTCAAACTGACCGTAAAGAGTGGGAGCCGGAAGTGCAATCTTCCATTTGTACTTCATTACGGCATCCAGCTTGCTGTAGGTTGCCTTTTTGGCATTGTTGGGACAGTAACGAATACATACACCGCAATCAATGCACCGATCGGGATTGATAACGGCATGACCGTCCTTGATGCGTATTGCCTCGGTCGGGCAACGTTTGAGACACATTGTACACCCCGTGCATCTCGAAACGTCCAGCGAAACAGAATGTTCGTAAGTATTCATTGGTGACTGTAACTCCTTTTGGATAAGTTAGGAAAATTACGCAAGGTTAACTGTCATCAAAATTTTTGTTCCCTTTCCAAGGGCTGAATCAATGGTTATAGAGTCGGAATAACGCTTCATATTTGGGAGACCCATACCTGCACCGAATCCAAGAGAACGGATGTTATCGGGTGCGGTAGAAAATCCCTCTTGCATAGCAAGATCGATGTTGGCAATGCCGGGGCCGTTATCGTTGAGGTGAATCTCAATGCGATCTTCAAAAATCAGTACGTCAGCCTCGCCGCCACCGGCGTGAATGACCATATTGATTTCGCCCTCATACATTGCGATAGACACTTTGCGAATAATTTCGGGAGGGATGCCAAGCTGGCGCAAATTCTTTTTGACCTGCACCGATGCTTGACCTGCCGATGTAAAATCATCGCCGTCTACCGTAAAATGAAAACGAACAGCCTCACTCATATGGTAACTCCCTTTGCACCAAGACCTGCCGCGTAGAGTTTGCCGCAAGCTTCATACATTCTCTTTCGTGTTTTCATCAGTACCATGCCGTGATCTTTTGCCAAAGCAATCATTTCCTCGGTGGGAACTTTGGAACGCACAAAAACAATGCAAACCATATCCATCATTTCGGCAGTTCTAACCACTTGTGGATTGACAAGCCCTGTAAGCAGGACTGCTTGATCTTTTACATATGCGAGAACGTCACTCATCATATCACTGCCACAAGCAGAAAATACTTCTTTATCGAGTTGATCACCGCCGCAAAGAACCTCAGCCTCCAAGAGCTCTTGAATTTGAGAAATTTTCATAAGCGTTTTCCGGCCTTTCCAATGTAAAGAATATCTTATTTATACTTTGCAAGAATAGAATCAACGTCATCTACAGTCAGTCTGCCGTAAACTTCACCGTTAACGGTAAGAACGGGAGCCAAACCGCAAGCACCGATGCAACGAGTTGCTTCGATGGAGTACTTTCCGTCGGGAGAGGTGCTGCCGATAGCAACGCCGAGCTTTTCGGAAATTGCGTTGATAATGTCACCGGAACCCTTTACGTAGCAAGCGGTACCCAGACAAACTGCGATTGCATATTGACCGTCGGGATTGAGCTTGAATTGTGCGTAGAAGGAAACGATACCGAAGATCTCTTCCAGAGATACACCGGTCTTCAGGGCAATGATTTCCTGAACTTCGTAAGGCAGGTAGCCGTAAATCTCTTGTGCTTCCTGAAGAATGGGCATCATAGCGCCCTTTTCACCGGCATGCTTTTCGATAACGGCAAGAAGCTTTTCTTCCTGCTCTTTTGTTCCGTGAAAATCGACCGTAGTCAATTTCTTTTTCATAATTTCAAACCTCCTGAAATATTTTCTGTCGGAACGATTGGCACAAAAACGCAAAAATATGTTGTTTTGGCGCGTTTTTGTGTTGTTCACATAATTGGACATCTTATTATACTACATTTTTTTATAAATGTCTATAGTTTTTGCGAAAAAAGTTATTTTTTTAACAATATTTATTATAAAAAAGAAAAAATCCTCTTGCATTTTGAACTTTGCAAAAGGATTTTAAGCTTTTATACGAGTTTGAAGAAGAAATTAACCGAATCTTCCACCCAAGCGGCACAAGCGTGCGGTGCCAGAGGTTCAGATTTGGGTTCAGTTACATAGTTGCCAAGCCCTGTTCCATGGCGGTCACCGCTCCAAATGCGAATCTCATACGGGATTTTCTTTTCGGAAAGTGCCAAGGCAAAATCAAGGGATGCTTTTGCAGGCACTGTGGAATCGGATGTTGTATGCCAGAGGAATGTAGGCGGTGTTGTAGAGCCGACTTGCTTTTCAAGGTTGAGCAGTTCCTGCACTTCGGGGGTGAGCTCCTCTTCCCTTTGCGAGAAAAGATTGAGGTAAGAACCTTTGTGCGACGCAACATTGATAACGGGATATGCCAAGAACATTGCATTGGGGCGGTAAAGCTCACGTTCGGAATCCAAATATGCATCCAAGCAAGCGTGATTCCAAAGCGTGCCCGTGCAAGCCGCAAGATGTCCGCCTGCGGAAAAACCGCAAATGGCGATTTTGCAAGGGTCAATACCGTATTCTTTAGCGTGCTCACGCACAAATCGAATGGCCATCAAAGCCTCTACAAGTGCTTGCGGGAAACGTGCGGGATAAACACTGTAATCCAAAACAAACGCGCAAAATCCGCGTGCGAGATACGCGAGCGCTATCGGTTCTCCCTCACCGGGATAGGTCATACCGTATCCGCCGCCCGGTAAAACGATAATCGCAGGGCGATTCTCTTTGTAATATGTGCGCGGTGCGGCATCGGGAAGATAACAGCTAAGCGTTACGGGTTCCTTGCCCACTTGAATTTGGTGCTTGAAATATTGCATTTTAACGTCCTTCCTCGCCCTACAGAACCTTTTCCAAAATATCTGCAATCTTTTTGGATGCATCTCCGTTTCCAAAAACAGATGCGGGCTTTTTCATTTTCAAATATTCTTTTGAATTTGGTTGCAAAAGTGTTTTTCCAAGGTTCACAATTCCCTCTTTACTGCATCCTGCCAAACGCAAAACACCAGCGCGAATCCCCTCTTTTCGCTCGGTTGCGTATCGAGTAACCATTGTGGGGATTCCAAGAGCGACCGCCTCTTCTTGAATACCACCGCTATCGGTGATAACAAGATAGGTGCGCGCTAACAGTTTATGAAAAGATAGAATATCCGGTGGCTCAATAATGCGGATGCGCTCGTGATTGCGAATGACCTCTGCGGCACTCCGCACCTGCGGATTGTGATGGAGAGGACAAACCGCCAAAACATCGTCAAATTCATCCACTAAATACCGCAAAGCCGAAAACATTTCCTGCATGCGAGAGCCGATGTTTTCGCGACGGTGGGCTGTGAACAAAATCAAACGGTAATCCGACGGTATATTCCACGACGGTCTGTGAAAATCATTTCCAAGTGTAAAACGAAGCGCATCTACTACGGTGTTACCCGTAACAAATACATTTTTGGCTTTTTTGCCCTCACGCAAAAGATTCTCTTTTGCTTCCTTGGTAGGCGCAAAATGCCATTTGGCAATGAGACCGATGGCTTGGCGGTGAAACTCCTCGGGATACGGAGAATGTATATGATAAGTACGCAATCCTGCCTCAACGTGCGCCACGGGAATGTGCTTTTGAAAACCCGCGAGTGCTCCTGCAAAAGCGGTGGTTGTGTCTCCTTGTACAATAATGAGTTTGGGGTGTTCCGCTATGAGGATTTCATCAAGTCCTTTCAAAATACGAGCCGTTACATTCGAAAGTGTCTGCCCTGTTCGCATCACATCAAGATCAAAATCGGGTTTTATACAGAAAGCGCGCAAAACACTATCCAACATACTGCGATGCTGACCGGTAGAACAGACCAAAACCTCAAAACGTTTTCGCCTTTTTAACTCTTGTATCAATGGACAGAGTTTGATAGCCTCGGGGCGTGTGCCCACTATCACCATTATACGTTCTTCCATATTCCCCATACCTCCTCGTTAACATCGTTACAATGTACGAGAGGTATGGGAGAATTAGAACATTTTGATTAAAGAACGATATGAACGGGCAAGCCGTTTTCGTATTTACAATTTACCTCACCTTGAATCAAAGGCAAAAGATAGTTGCAACACTCATCTGTTACGTGGTTACCCTCTGCCTTGATGAATGTGTCATCCACATAACGAATTTTATTTGCGATTTCGGAAACATCCTTGGGCTCGAATGTAATCAAGTACGGATCAGTAGAAACGCGACGAGCAGTAATCATTTGACGCGTAATGCCCTTACCTGCAGTTTCAACTGCAAACTGACCTGTGAGAACTGACTCATGTAAATCTTGAGCTGATGCCATGTGCGACGCACAACGTTGTGGCAAGTTGAGTTCGATGGAGCGAACCTTGCAACCGATTTCCGCTTTGATAGCAAGTTCAAGTGCCTTTCCGGTGCCTGCAAGATATGCGTGGCCGAAAGCATCTTTTGCTCCCGTTTGGGTGCCCTCGCCAACATAGTGACCGTCAGCAAAACGGATGCCTTCCGAGACAGCAACCACAACATTGGGATGCTTTGCAAGAGCCGCGCGAACATCTGAGAAGAATTTTTGCATATCAAATGCACGCTCAGGCAAATAAACGAGGTCGGGTTCCATACCATTGACAACACGTCCGATTGCCGAAGAAGCAGTCAGCCAACCTGCGTCGCGTCCCATAATCTCAATGATGGTTACAGCAGGAACTTGATATACGGCACAGTCGCGGATGATTTCTTGTGTAGTAACCGCAATATACTTTGCGGCAGAGCCAAAACCGGGGGTGTGGTCGGTACCAACAAGGTCATTATCAATGGTTTTCGGTACACCGAGAATTATCATTTCATAATCGTGTGCCTTGGTGTATGCCGAAAGCTTTGCAACAGTATCCATAGAATCGTTGCCGCCAATGTAGAAGAAATAACGAATGTTATACTTTTGAAAAATGGACATCAAATTTTCATAGAAAGCATCATCCTCGCCCATTTTGGGAAGCTTTTTGCGGCAAGAGCCCAAAGCCGCGGCAGGCGTGTGCTCGAGGAGCGAAAGCTTCTCTTCGCTATCAAAATAAGAGGTTAAATCAATCAATTGTTCTTTGAGAAGTCCTTCAACACCGTTACGCATACCGTAAAGTGTGCTGATAACGCCACCGTCAAGGTGTTCTTTCACTCCACGAATAACACCTGCAAGCGTTGCATTGATAGCCGCTGTTGGGCCTCCGCTTTGTCCTACGACTGCATTGCCAATAAGTTGTTTCATAGTCTTTGGTCTCCATTTCTGAAATCTGCCTTTAGTATACCATACAAGTGTGGTTGTGTCAACAAGAAAAACACCGTACAAGCAAAAAAAATCAACACAAGCATATATTGAAAGAAAACGCAAAAGGAGAACCTTATGTTAGCAATACTTTTTTCTTATATTACACGCGTATTACATCTCATTCTCGGTATCAACACTCCACAAAAATTTCCACCTACTCTTTCGGACGAAGAGGAGCGCACTTGTTTTTTAGCGGCAGAAAAAGGCGATGAAGAAGCACGGCAAAAACTGATTTTACACAATTTGCGCTTGGTTTCTCACATTGTTAGAAAATATTATTCAGGTGCAAAATCTCCCGAGGATCTTGTTTCGATTGGCACAATCGGACTGATTAAAGCGGTAGATTCATTTAACATACATCTTGGAGCAAAATTTGCAACTTATGCCGCCAAGTGTATTCAAAATGAAATCTTGATGCATTTTCGCTCACAAAAAAAGCTTACCTCTGAAATATCCATCAACGAAACCATTGATGTTGACCGCGACGGAAACCCTTTGACTTACATTGATGTTGTTTGCTGTGAAGAAGACATTGCAGAAGAAATTGATCGCAAAATAACAACCGAAAAAATGCTTACCTATGTCGAAAAATTACTTTCTCCACGCGAGCGACAAATTATTATGATGCGTTATGGCCTTGGCGGTATTAAAGCGCAAACACAACGTGAAATTGCTCAGTCCCTTGGCATTTCACGCTCTTACGTTTCTCGCATTGAAAAAACGGCACTTTCTACATTGCGTGATGCGCTCAAATAAAAGAATCCCCACAGAAGCTGTGGGGATAAAATTTAGCTGAATTTTTCCTCGTAATAGTAGTACGTGGGCAAATAAGAAGTATCGCTATATGCCGCGGTGGGATTGGTGTTGGCATTGGGATTCATTTGTGTTTCAAAAGTTAAGGTTTTGCCATCATCGCTTCGGCAAACGATATGCCCTTGCAAATCGGTTCGGTAAAGCGTTACGTCTGCGTCGCGCAAACGAGAAAGCGGTCCGCTATGGGGATGTCCGTATTCGTTATCTCTGCCACAGGTAATCACACCGTATGTGGGGCTCACTGCACGCAAAAATTGATAGTAACTGGAAGAACCACTGCCGTGGTGACCAACTTTAATAACATCCGCTTGAAGATTTACACCGGACTTAACAAGTTCAAGTTCGGCAACTCCCTCCATATCTCCGGTAAAGAGGAAAGCAAGGTTGCCATATTCCACACGCAAAACGATAGATGTGTTATTGACATCCTCGTAGTCTTTGCGCAAAGGTCCAATAACCGTTATTTTGGCAGAACCGAGATAAAACTCTTTGCCAACCTCGGGAACGCGAACTTCATTGCGCATAGAGTATTTTACAAAATTGAGGAACTGATCGTATCTGCTATCCCAAACGCCTGTTTCGTTAAAAGGAGCATAAATAACATCGGCTGGAATTTGTGCCAAAACTCTTGTAAAAGCTCCGTAGTGGTCGGAGTGCGGATGCGTTGCAACAACATAAGAAAGATGTTTTACGTTGTGCTCGGCAAGATAATTAAGGATGATTTTATCATCTTCGGGATTTCCTGCATCGATCAACATTGCTTGCCCTTCACAAATCAGTAGCATACAATCCGCTTGTCCAACGTCAATAAAATGTGCCTCGAAATAAGATCCGTCTATAACGGGAGGTTGTTTGAGTTCCTCCTTCTCGGTGGTTGATTCAGGCGGAGGTGTAGTTACCGTCGGCTTGGTTGTTTCAACCGGTTTGGATTCTTCGGTCGTTTCGGTGGGTGTTTTACTTGGTGGGATTACTTCTGTGGGAGTGGTGATTTTTGTAGAGACGGTTGTTTCGTAGGATGAAGAGGTTTGAGATGGCTCTGTTGAATTACAAGAAACAAAACTAAACAGCAGAAGCAGAACGGCAAGAAGTGCCGATAAAATACGCTTAGTCATAGTCCTTTCCCTTTCTTATATTGTCTTATTAAGAGCCGAATTCTACGAGTTCAAGTCCCTCGTTGTTATCGAGAGTGTGCTTGATGTGCCACTCGCTGTTAAAGAGCAAGAAATCATTGCCACGGAAATCTTGTACCCATTTTACGTCAAACAAACGCAGTTTTTTTGGATCAAAACCGTTTGCAATGCGACGAATGTATTGATAGGATTGACCGTATTGGCGGTATGTGACACCGTATTCGGCTTTCATACGTGATTCGAGAACGTCATATTGAAGCATACCGACAACGCCAACGTATACACGTTCAAGACCGCCGCCCGGCTCAATAAAGATTTGAATGGCACCCTCTTGCGCAATTTGGTTCATGCCCTTTGCAAATTGCTTACGCTTCATGCTGTCGATTTGTTCAACCATTGCAAAGCACTCGGGAGCGAATGTGGGAATTCCCTCAAACTGCACCTTGTTGCTCTTATCGCAAACGGTATCGCCAATCGAAAAAATACCGGGATCGAACACGCCAATGATGTCGCCTGCATAGGCTTCATCAATGATAGAACGCTCCTGCGCCATCATTTGTTGCGGTTGAGAGAGACGGAGTGCTTTATCTCCTTGCACGTGGAAATATTCTTTGTCGGATTCAAATTTACCCGAAACGATGCGCATAAAGGCAATACGGTCGCGGTGAGCCTTATTCATGTTGGCTTGAATTTTGAAAACGAACGCGGAAAAGGTCTCTTCAAAGGGTTGAACCTCGCTCTCCCCTGCCTTGCGCGCAAGAGGTGCCGTGGTCATTTTGAGGAAGTGCTCAAGGAAGAATTCAACACCGAAG
>JAZOMJ010000050.1:0-11085 GCA_045653865.1 Eubacteriales bacterium | reverse complement strand
AAGGAGCGAGGGGGAAGGAGAAGAGATCAGAAGCTCGTCCTCAAGCGTTGTGCAAATGAGGTCGTAAAGGCGAGGGGTATCCGAGCAGAGCTTTTGCAAGTATGCGATGCCGCACCCGAGAAAGCGACAAAAGCCTGCAAGATTTGCAAACTTTCCGTTTGCCTTTTTCGCATCAGCCTCGGGCGGCGGACGGCAAGCTCCTACGTACTCTTCCAAAAGAGCCAAGAGCCGCTTTTGCCTCGCCGGCGTATCAAGCGTTTTTGGCATTTTCTTTGCCATACAAATTGCATCACCTCCAATGGTTCGGTTTTCTTTGTGACGCCTATATTCTACCGCTCCTTTTCGTGCCAAAAGATGTCAATGTGTGCCACGTTGTGCCATAGCGCGCAGTTTTATTCGCCTGTGGCGAGTGGTATTGCTTCGCAGTGATATTCTTGTTGCTGTGCAACAGAGTGGTATTCGCTTCGCGAGTTTTGGGGCGAATAAAATACCACTGCGACCATCGGGAGCAATATCACTTCCCGAATGGAAAATATCACTCTTTGCGTAGCAAAGAATACCACTCAAAAATAAAAGCCCCGCAAAAATCTTGCGGAGCAAAAAGAAAAGCGCCTACGAATTCATCGTAAGCGCTTTTCGTTTTTATTGTTTTTCAAAAGTTTCCTTATAACACTCAATTGCCTCGGCAATGATTTGTTCTGCCTTCTCTTTGCCAAAGAGTGACTTGACCGCGGTTTCCTTGTTCTCCAACTGCTTGTAAACGCTAAAGAAGTGCATAATTTCATCAAAGATGTGCGGGGGAAGATGGTCGATCGAGTCAATTCCAAGGTAGGTAGGGTCGGAGATGGGAACGGCAATAATTTTGTCATCCATTTTGCCACCGTCGAGCATACGCATCACGCCAATGGGATAAACCTGCATCAACGTCATAGGATAAATGGACTCGGCACAAAGCACCAATACGTCAAGGGGGTCACCGTCGTCGGCATAGGTGCGCGGAATAAAGCCGTAGTTGGCAGGGTAGTGTGTAGAGGTGTAAAGCACGCGGTCGAGTTTTAAAAGACCTGTGTACTTGTCCAGCTCGTATTTGCACTTGCTGCCCTTGGGAATTTCAATAACGGCAGTAAAATCATTGGGCTTGATATGTTCGGGATTGATATCGTGCCAAATGTTCATGTTTTTCTCCTTAAAATTATTTTACGTAATCGAATTCGAAATCGTAAATCGAAACGGTGTGACCGTCGCGGCAGCCCTTCTTTTCCAACGCCTCAAATACGCCACCGTTTTGAAGCACCTTTTGGAAGTAGTTGAGAGATTCGTAATTGCTGAAGTTGATCTGACCCATAACGTTCTTGATCCATTCACCCTCAACATAGAAGGTATCGTTCTCGCGACGAATAATGGTCTCACGCTCACCGCCGACCACAACGTCCTCGGGAACGTATTCTTTTTCGTAAACTTTAATGGGGGGCAGTTCCTCAAGACGGGTCGCTACGCGACGAATGAGTGCATCCACACCCTCACCGGTTACAGCCGAGATGTAGAAAAGCTCCCACCCGTTTTCTTTGATAAAGGCCTCAAACGCATCTACGTCAACGATTTCGCGGTCAAGAGAGTCGCACTTATTTGCCACAATAATCTGCGGACGTTCTGCCAACTCGGGGCTATAACGTGCGAGTTCATAGTTGATTTGCTTTACATCTTCCACGGGATCTCTGCCCTCAAAGCAGGAGATATCCACTACGTGAAGGAGCAATCTGCAACGGTCAACGTGGCGCAAAAATGCGTGACCGAGACCTGCACCGTCAGCCGCACCCTCAATAAGACCGGGGATGTCAGCCGCTACAAATCCGCTCTCGCCACCCGTGCGAACAACGCCAAGATTGGGGGAGAGGGTAGTAAAGTGATAATCCGCAATCTTCGGCTTTGCCGCAGAAATGCGAGCAAGGATAGAGGATTTACCAACACTGGGGTAACCGATCAGTCCCACGTCGGCAATCATTTTCAGTTCCAAAATGACCTCGCGCTCTTGACCCTCGGTGCCATTCTTGGCAAACATGGGAACCTGACGCGTAGGTGTTGCGAAGTGACGGTTGCCCCAACCGCCGCGACCACCGCGACATGCGATAAAATCGGCACCGTCATCCTCGGACATATCGTGAATGATCTTGCCCGATTCGGTATCGCGGATCAGCGTTCCGGGGGGAACAAGAATGACAAGATCCTCAGCAGTTGCACCGTGGAACTTGCCGCCCTTACCGTCACCGCCGCGAGCCGCTACAAACTTGTGCTTGTAACGGAACGCCAAAAGGGTGTTCGTGCCGGGGTCAACGCGAAAGACGATGTTGCCACCGTGACCGCCGTCACCGCCGTCGGGACCGCCTGCGGCTACGTATTTTTCGCGGCGGAACGAAACGGCACCGTTGCCGCCGTCACCGGCTTTGATATAAATTCTAACGTTATCAACAAACATAAATTAACCTCCTTACAGGGGTGTCAAAAGCTCTTTATTTATCTGCCTCGTCGCCCTTCATGCGAATAATCAGCTTAATGGGCGTACCCATAAAGCCAAAGGTTTCACGCAGGCAGTTTTCAATGTAGCGCTGGTAGGAGAAGTGGAAGAGCTCAACGTTATTACAAAAGATAACAAACGTGGGGGGAGCGGTTGCGATTTGCGTCATATAGTAAATCTTGAGTCTGCGACCCTTATCAGAGGGAGGCTGAACGCGAATCATTGCGTCACCCAGTACGTCATTGAGCATACCGGTGGTAACACGCATTACCGATTGACCGTAAACGTAAACGATGCGCTCGAACAGATTGGTAACTCTTTGACCTGTTTTTGCCGAAATGTAAAGAATGGGAGCATAGGGCATATACGCGAGCTCGGTGCGAATGCGGTTGTTGAACTCGTTTACCGTGTTGTTGTCCTTTTCAATCAAATCCCACTTATTTACCACAATAATAACTGCTTTGCCTGCCTCATGTGCAATGCCTGCAATTTTGGTGTCTTGATCGGTAATGCCGGTGGAGGCATCAATCATCAAAAGGCAAACTTGCGCACGTTCCACAGCCATGTGTGCACGCAAAACGCTAAAGTGTTCAATTTTATCGTCAATTTTCGATTGACGGCGAATACCTGCGGTATCAATAAAGGTGAACTTTCCGTATTCATTTTCCAACTGCGTGTCAACCGCATCGCGTGTGGTACCTGCAATGTTGGAAACAATCAGGCGCTCCTCGCCAATGAGGCGGTTGATAATAGAAGATTTACCCGCATTCGGCTTACCGATAACGGCAACCTTAATGCTGTCGTCCTCTTCCATGGTGTCTTGCCAATCGTCAAGATAGCGCAGGCAAGCATCGAGAAGATCACCCGAGCCACTGCCGTGAATCGAGGAAACACCAATGGGATCCTCCTCAAAGCCGAGCTCGTAGAACTCATAAAACTCCATGGGGAGTGCACCGATGCTATCGCACTTGTTGATGCAGGGAACCACCGGCTTGCCGCTCTTTTTTAGCATCACGGCAATGTCGCGGTCGTTGGCGGTCAAACCCGTGCGAACGTCACACATAAAGATGATAACGTCTGCGGTATCTATCGCCATTTGCGCTTGTTGACGCATTTGCTTGAGAATGAGGTTGTCGGTCTTGGGCTCAATTCCGCGCGTATCAATGAGAATCATACGCTTGCCGCGCCATTCGGTCTCGCCGTAAATGCGGTCGCGCGTAACACCGGGAGTGTCCTCTACAATCGAGCGACGCTCACCGATGAGCTTGTTAAACAGAGTGCTTTTGCCAACGTTGGGACGTCCGACAATTGCAATAATCGGTTTTGCCATAAAATCTATATGTCCTTTCCACTAAAAACAGTTTGTCCGCTTTTTCTCTAAGTCATTCGCAAATGCCGAGGAGTGCGGAAATGAATTTTGCACCGTCACTTTCCGAGGCGCAAACGGGAACACCAAGTCGCTCCCCAAGTTCCTCTGGCGTCATATCGTCAAGAAATACGTCGCCATCCGCGCGCAACATCACCATGGGGAAGAGGAGCTCGTCACCAAGATCCTTTCCCTTGAGTTGTTCGACAACGTCACCGCCCGTAATCAGACCTGCAACGGTTACGCTCGAGCCGAAAAAGTTGTTGACGATGGGGTAAACGTTTACCGTCAGCCCGTCAACGCGAGCCATCAATTCTCGTGCCATAGAGGCGATATGCTCATGCGCCGCCATGCCCGTAATAACAGATACGATGCGAGGGGCACGGAAGTGTGGGAGAAGCTCGTCAAGATAATCAAGCTCCATATCAAATTCAGCCCGCATTGAGGTCAGCATACCAACACCGTTTTCAATTTGGGAGTAATCTTCATAAAATTCCTCACTTGGGAGTGGGAGTCCCGCACGAATGTAAAACTCATCCGAGCAGTAAAAAATGCGAGTGCCGTATTCTTTTAGGCACCAATCTCCATAGGCGTTGACCTGCTTAATCACCGCCGCACAATCCTCGGGCGTGAACGCTTCCAAGGGATAGAGCTTTTCGCGATATTTGGTCAGCCCCACAGGAACAATCGCACAAGAACGCAACGAGGGATGATATTTGATCAAATCGTGCAACGTGCGGTCAAGCTCGGCACCGTCGTTAAGACCCTTGCAAAGCACAATTTGTGTGCAAAGCGCAATGCCTGCATCCGCCATGCGGTCAAGGTAGGAGAGCACCTCGCCTGCGTGCTTGTTTTTCATCATCTTCACACGCAATTCGGGGTTGGTTGTGTGAACCGATACGTTGACGGGGGAGATGTGCATCTTAATGATGCGGTCAATGTCCTCGTCCTTGAGATTTGTCAAGGTAACGTAATTGCCGTGCAAAAAGGAAAGGCGATCATCGTCATCCTTAAAATAGAGCGTTTCGCGCATACCGGGAGGGAGTTGATCGATAAAGCAGAACACACAACGGTTTGTGCAAGAGTGCTTTTTATCCATCAAAGGAGTTTCAAACGAAAGCCCTATGTCATCGTATTCGCCCTTGTTGATGTGCACGGTGTATTCCGCATCGCCGCGCAAGAGCGTAATGGAAACGTTTGTATCGGTGAGATAGAAACGGTAATCGAGCACGTCGCGTATTTCATTTTGATTGATCGAAACAAGAATATCCCCACCGCGAATGCCTGCCTTTTGAGCAATGCTTTGCGGCAAAACCGCCAAAACCTTTACCATTTTTATCACTCCTTTCCAATAATTCTCACTATCGCATAGTTTAACATCTTATTATATCATAACAGAACAAAAAAGTCAAGATTTTTCACACATAAAAAAGGCATTCGGTTAAGAATGCCTTTTGATGCGATTATTTTCCTGCGGTTTGCTTGAGATATGCGTTGATAAATCCGTCAAGGTCACCGTCCATAACGGCTTGAATGTTACCGGTTTCATAGCCTGTGCGCTTGTCGGTAACAAGAGTGTAGGGCATAAATACGTAAGAACGAATTTGCGCACCCCATTCAATGTTGGTCTTGTTGCCTTGAATATCCTCAATGGTGTCAAGACGCTCTTGAATTTTGATTTCCATAAGCTTGGATTTCAGCATACGCATTGCGGTTTCCTTGTTTTGCAGCTGGGAACGCCCGGGATGGAAACCAACAACAATACCCGTGGGCTTGTGCACAATGCGGATAGCCGAGTCGGTTTTGTTAATGTGCTGACCACCTGCACCACTGGAGCGGTGAGCGGTTACTTCAATATCTTCTTCACGGATGACAACAGCGTCAAGGTTTTCAAACTCGGGCATAACCTCGATGGATGCAAAAGACGTCTGACGACGTCCGTTTGCGTCAAAAGGCGAAACGCGCACCAAGCGGTGAACACCGTTCTCGCTCTTGAGGTAGCCGTAAGCATTCAGACCCGTAACCATAATGGTTGCGCTCTTAATACCTGCACCGTCACCGTCGAGCCAGTCGGTGAGTTTGACGTTAAATCCGCGTTTTTCAGCCCAACGAGTGATCATACGGTAGAGCATTTGCGCCCAGTCCTGCGCCTCGGTGCCACCTGCACCGGGGTGGAAGGAAACGATGGCATTGCTCTTGTCGTACTCGCCCGAAAGGAGAACCTCAATACGGCGTGTCTCTTCCTCGGCAACAATGGCATCGAGCTCGCTTTGCACTTCTTCTACGTAGCTCTCGTCGTTTTCTTCAATTGCCATTTCTGCCAAAGCGATCGCGTCTTCAAGACGCGCACAGAGCTTTTCATATCCGGCAACCTTATCCTGGCCTTGCTTAATGGTCTGCAGTACCTTGCTCGATTTTTCGGAACTGTTCCAAAAATCGGGAGCTTGTGTTTGCGCTTCAAGGTCAAAAAGCAATTCTTTAGTTTCTTCAATTCGCAAAGCGGAGCCAAGCTCCTCAATGCTCTCTCTCATACCAATCAACTTATACTTGGCGTCTTCCAATGCAACGATCAATTTTTACCTCCAAAGCCCAAAGGGCGATTTGTCTCAAAATTTTCTATATCTGTACTATTATATCACAAAAGTGGGCGATGTTTCAAGAGCTTTTTGAAAAAAGCAGACAAAATTATCCATCTTTTCTCTCCACCCCCAGCGTCGCAAGTCCACCCTCGGAAGTTTCTTTGTAGAGATCAGACATATCGCGGCCGGTTTCCATCATGGCGCGAACAACCTTGTCAAAGGAGATCATTCGCGTGTCGGAAAGGAAGTCCGAAAGGGTTACTGCGTTGATGGCACGCATTGCGGCAACGGCATTTCTTTCAATACAAGGAATCTGCACAAGACCGCAAATGGGGTCACAAGTGAGCCCCAAATGGTGCTCAATAGCAATTTCAGCGGCGTATTCGATCTTGTCAAGGCTGAGCTGGAACAACTCACCAAGCGCCGCCGCTGCCATCGCACATGCCGTGCCAATCTCGGCTTGGCATCCGCACTCCGCACCCGAAATAGACGCATTTGTTTTAATCAAATTGCCAATGATGCCGCCTGCGGCAAGCGCGCGAACGACCTCCCAATCGGCAAAACCGTTTTTGTGTTGCTCGTAATAAAGAACCGCAGGGAGCACGCCAGATGCACCGCAAGTGGGAGCGGTGACGATCTTCTCACCTGCCGCATTTTGCTCGCTCACCGCGAACGCATAGGAGCAAACCAAGCGGTCCTCGCGCGTTTCACTGCTTTCACCAAGCGAACGACGGTAGTAAAGAAACTTCGCTTTCTTTTGTACGTGAAGCCCACCGGGGAGCTCGCCCTCGTCCTCAAGACCACGGCGAATAGAAGCCTTCATTGCCTCCCACATATCGGTCATATAAAGCCAAAATTCGGGACCCTCGTTCTCCTCGGCAAACTGCCAAAGGCGAATGTTCTTCTCCTCGCAATATGCGCGAATATCGCTCCAGGTTTTGAGTGTATAGTGAATTTTCGGAGCCTCTGCCGCCTCACCGTCCACTTGAATGCGGCCGCCACCCACACTCAGAATGCGCAAGCGACCAAATTCGCGACCCTTGGAAAGAGCCACCACGTCCATGGTGTTGGGGTGGGGGATATCCTCGTTTTCGGGATCCCAAATGATTTCGCAGGGCATGGGATAAAAGGTTTTGCAAATGATGGTGTCGGTGCCGTGCCCCTTGCCGGTTTTGGCAAGAGAGCCGTAGAGCGTTACGCGAAATTCGTCAGCCGCAGAGAATTTTCTCATTGCAAGCAGACATGCACGCTCGGGACCTATGGTGTGCGAGCTTGAGGGACCCGAACCAACCTTGTAAAGCTCGGTCAAGGATTCCATTCCGGGCAGTCGCGCACCGTGATGTTGTGTATTGTTTTTGAAGATCTGTTTCATAGTAAAACCTCAAACAATGTTACTTATGATATTTTGTGCCCTTGAGAATGCCAAAGCAACGGTAAAGCACCTCAAGCAGCAAAACGCGCATCATTTGATGCGGAAAAGTCAATTTGGAAACCGATAAACGCAAATCACACGCGCGCTTGACCTCTTCCGAAAGACCGTACGAGGAACCGATCACCAAACAAAGAGAGCCGTTTTCGTTGAGCACACCCTCCAACTTTTGCGCGAGTGCTTCCGAGGAGAACTGCGTTCCCTCTACGCAAAGCGCAATTTTATAGGAGCGTGAGGGCATTGCGGCAAGAATGCGCTTGGCTTCATCTGCAAGAGCGGTTTTGATTTCTCCCTCGCTCGGGTTTTCGGGGAGCTTGGTTTCTTTTAGTTGCACAATCTCGGGCTTGCAAAAAGCACAAAGACGCTTTTCATATTCAGCCATGGCATCACGCCAATAGCCCTCTTTGAGATTGCCAACGGTAATGACGGTAACTTGAATCATACATTTCTCCTCATCAGAGCATTTCGGTTGGAATTTCGGGGTGCGCCACGCAAATGCGCACTTCAGCGTCTCCCACGGCGCTCACGCATTCGTCATAGGCAATGTCGGGAGAGTTGTTCTCCTGACTCAAGTGCGCAAGCATCAGTTTTTTGGTGCCTTTTGCGCACAAACGTGCGGCAAGAGCGGCAGAATCGGGGTTTGCAAGGTGCCCACGTCGCGAGGCAATGCGCTTTTTTAGGTCATACGGGTAAGGACCCGTCATCAGCATATCATAATCGTGGTTGCTTTCCAAAATCACGGCATCGCAACCTGTCAAGGCTTCCTCAATTTCGGGGGTCACATAACCGATGTCGGTGGCGTATCCAATGCGATACAGATTTCCGCCATCGGCGGGAATTTCGATGCGATATCCCACCGATGCATGGCTATCGTGCGGAGTGGGGAAGGAAGTTACGTGCATGCCGCAAATCCATTCATCATAGATGGGAGGATGCGGATGGAGAAGCGGCTCCACCGAGGGATGCTGCAACAGTTTGTAAGCACATCCGTTTGCAATATGTACGGGTACGGGATGCTTTTTGAGGAATACAGGCAAGGCGCTGATGTGGTCGGTGTGCTCATGCGTAACAAGAATGGCACCAATGCTGTTGGCATCAATTCCTGCCTCGGCGAGAGCACCGTTGAGACGCTTGGCGTTTTTGCCGGCATCAATGAGAATCGTGCCCGAGGGTGCCACGATTGCAAAACAGTTACCCGTCGACCCCGAATAGAGCGAAACAATGCGAACGTCCGTCATAGAAACAGTCCCTCCAACATCGGCAAAAGAAAGAGATACATCATATCCAAACAAAATGCCAAAACGATGGGGAAGATGATGGTAATCATCCAACGCGAGCGGTGCAAGCGAGCGGCGCAATCGTCAATAAACTTTTGTTTTTCTTCGAGTGACATCTCGCCCCCCATTTGATCGGGCGTGAGATTTTTGCCAACAAATCCGCGGTTGTAAATAACGAATATCAAGGTCATCACAGCACCTACCGCAAGGTAGAGGATGTAGATGGGAAAGATGGTTGCCAATGCAAAATAGACAACCGAAAAGAGAATTGAGTTGCCCACAAGCAACAGGGCAAGCCATTTGGTTTCGGGTTTCATAAAAAATCCTTTTCAATCAAAGTTTGATAGCGCCTACGGGACGGATGCGCAAAACCATGCAAGAGCCCGCACCAAATGCGGCATCCATTGCCTCGCGGTAAGCCGCTACGTCAGATGTGGGAACAAATGCTTGAACGGTTCCCGCAAATCCACCGCCATGCACACGCCAAGCCGCCTTTTTGTCGGCAAGCAGACGCTCGGAAAGACACAAAGCAAGAGAAAGTCCTTGCTCCTCAATGTTTTTGGTGGTATATACGTTTTGCAAATAGCAGTAGGACGAGCGACCCGATGCAATGACGTTTGCAAAGAACGCATCAAGGTCACCGCTCTCAAGAGCCGCGGTTTGTTCGGCTACGCGACGGTTTTCTGCAAAAAAGTGCAAAGCACGCAAAATAGCGCGGTCGCCATACTGTGCACGCAAAAGGGGGATGCTTGCCACAAAGCTTTCTTCAGTCAGGTCGCGCAGAACCGACTTGCCAAAATAAGCGGCAATGGCTTTCATTTCACGGGGAACCGAGGCATAGTCGTCGGTCAGGTCAGCATGGTTGCCGCCCGTGTTGGTAATGCAAAGATTGTAGCCGGCACCCGAAATATCTACGTGGAGTTTGTTGATAACGGGAGCGGTGGGGTCTTCAAAATCAATGGCAACAATGCCGCCAACCGCGCAAGCCACTTGGTCCATCAGGCCGCAGGGCTTGCCAAAAAATACGTTTTCGGCATATTGCGCAATCTTGGCAATTTCTACGTTGTCAATCGCACCGTCATTGTAGATGTGATTGAGAATGTTGCCAATCATATCCTCAAAAGCCGCAGAGGAAGAAATCCCCGAGCCCTTGAGCACATTGGAGGTGGTGTAGGCATCAAAACCGCCAACGGAATAGCCGTTTTTGCGGAAGCCTGCCACCATACCTGCAATCAACTCATCCGAGTGACCCTCGGGGGTTTCTCTGGGAGCGGTAAAAAAGTTGATGTCAATTACATCCTCGTGGAATCCCTCGCTCTTTACGCGAATGATATCCTCGCCGTTGGGGGAGGCAACTGCAATGATGTCAAGGTCAATCGATGCGGCAATTACGCGGCCGTGATTGTGGTCGGTGTGGTTGCCCGAAAGCTCACTTCTGCCCGCAACCGAATAGAGGGCAACTTCGCGATCCTCACCGTAAAGAGCCGCAAAAGAATCGATGGCGGCAGCATAACGCTCCTTTTGTTTTTCAACGGCAGCTTCACCGTAAATATAACCCAAACGGGCATCGAATTCGCCACCAAGGAGAGCGGATTTGAGAGCATTGATTTTCATAACAGTATCTTCCTTTCCAAAAACGGGATTTTGCACGCAACGCGCGCGTATGCATATTATCTCAATTTATCATTATATCATAAAAAAGGCGGCTTGTCAATCCCCGAATAGGGTAGGGAACCGTTACGCTTGAAAGGTTTGAGAGGGCAGGAAAGCCCCATGTTTTCGGTAACCGTTTTGCATTTTTGGCATATTCTGAAAAAAGAGCAAAAAAACACAAAAAAATAAAAGAAATTTCCAAAAACCTATTGACAAATCATATATTATATACTATAATATATATAGTATCTATATCGCCCGCGCGCGAG
>JAZOMJ010000049.1:0-8047 GCA_045653865.1 Eubacteriales bacterium | reverse complement strand
AAACCATTTCTTCAATATGATAAATGTAATCGAGAGAGCGCAGAGCTTCAATAATTTGGCTGTGTGTTTTATATTTCTTCAACTCTTTGCTGCTGATAGAAATAGAAATTGAATAAACGCTGAGTCCGGAATGTTGATAAGCGGTGTTCATTTCAATGTCATCGATTTTCATACCGAGCTCGCGAATGGTGGTAACAAAGTTTTGCAGGTAAGCAATGTTTTTGAGTTCCAAGTGTACCTCAAAGTGGTTGGAGCGGTTTTTGAAATAACGTTCCATACGAGGGAATACCGAAAGTGTGCAAATGAAAGCGATGTAGGAAACAATGGTAACAGTATAGAATCCTGCGCCGATGCAAAGACCCAAAATAGCACTTGCCCAAAGTGCAACCGAAGTGGTCAAGCCCTTAATCTGGCTACGAGAACTGTAAAGAATCGAGTTTACAGTAATGATAGCAACCGATATAACGCTAGCTGCAGAGAGCAAGTATAAACCGCTTTCGGCACCCTTCAAGAGATAGAGGTCAAGCAGCATTGCAATGGTGGTTGCAAGCGAAACGACCATAAAGGTACGCAAGCCTGCCGCGTGACGCTTGGAAGAACGCTCAAATCCGAGGTAAGCGGAGAGCAAAAGCGAGGCGGCAATGCGCAAAATAATAGAAAAAACATTCAGTTCGGCGGCCCAAGAGCCGAGCAAATTGATAATCGGATCTGTCATAACAATTCTCCTTTATTTTTTGTGACTGTGCAAATGGCGCATCATGGGGCGAGTTGCCGCATAATGCTCTTCGGCAGCCTCGTCAAAGGCTTGCTCGTTTTCTTCATCCAAAGCGGTAGCGGTGGGGATTTGTTCTTGAATCTTTTGAATGCGTTCAATCAAAAGTTCTACCTCAGTGCGAGGTTTGTCGGTGGGAGCGAGTTCCTCTTCGGGAACGAGATCCTCCAATTTATCGGAGTATGCACCCGAATAATAAAGGGAAAGTTTAGCGCACGCGGGACCTACAATTTCATACAGAATTGCAGATGCCAAAATAACGGTTTCGAGTGCAATACCCATTTCCCCGCCGAGTGCACGTGCACCCATAGCCGCCAAGGGAATGGCAACACCCGCTTGAGGAATGAGGGCCAAGCCCAACAGATTGCGCACGCGTTTTTCTTTTCCTGCAACCATCGAGCCAAAAAAGGCACCGGTGTATTTGCCGAGAATACGCACACCAAAGTACAAAAGGCCAACCACAATCAAGGGGAGTGCGCCAATCGAACCGACAGACGAGAAAAGCGTATCCAAACGGAAATTTACGCTGGAACGCACAAAGAACAACAAAAGAATAGGGGGGCTAAAGTAGTTAAGCTGTTTAAAGAGTTTATCATCGCCCGAGATGTTGATGTAAACTGTACCCATCGACATACAACCGAGTAGAGGGGAAATGTCAAACAGAGCACAAATACCGCAGAATGCAAACAACAGTGCGATAGAGATAATCAAACGGTTGTCATTGGAGCGTTTTTGAGGCATCAAAAGCTTCATAAACACGCCAAACAAGCCACCAAGCAAAAGAACTGCAAGGTTGGAAAGCAGAGGCATTAGCACATTGGTAGCAGAAATGCTCTCACCCGAACCGAGCGAGACGGCAACCGAAATGGCAGTGCCGTAAGCCAGGAGTGCAACAATATTGTCAAGTGCCACCACCTGCAAAAGGGTATTTACAAAATCTCCCTTGGCACCGGTTTGACGAATGGTCATCATTGTTGAGGCAGGTGCGGTAGCCGCGGCAAGTGCCGCCAAAACAATCGAAAAACCAAGCTGCAAACGAAGCACAAAATAAGAAAGAATAAAAATAATAGCCGAAGCAACACCTGCTTCAAAAAGGGTAATGAGTGCAACCTTAGGGCCATTTTTCTTCAAAATTGAGACCTTAAAGAATTCACCCGTTGTAAAGGAGATCAAAGCCAATGCGATATCCGAAAGGAAGTCCATTCCTTGCACAACGTTTGAGGGGATCAAATCCAAGCAATACGGGCCAATGAGAATACCCGCCAAAATGTATGCCGTTACATTTGGAAGTCGCAAGAGTTTGGTCAAGCGCGTCATGGCAAACCCGAAAAAGAGCATGCAGGCAATCGAAATAATAACGGTTGCAACAGGTGGCATTTGCGCTAAGGATGCGTGTAGTCTATCCAGCATTTTGTATCTCCTTTCTATAAATATAGATGTCTATTATAACATAATATGTTGAGGATGTCAAGTTTTTCAATAAAAAAGGCCGTTTTTGCGGCCTTTTTTATGTTATTTATTTTGCCATGGATGTTTATCAGCGATTTTTCGCATATTTTCGATGACTTCTCGCGGTTTTCTCGAGCCAAAAATAGAGGAACCTGCAACAATAATATTGGCGCCTGCCTCGGTGACAAGATGTACGTTTTCGGTTTTGATACCGCCGTCTACCTCGATGTCAAGCTTCAGTCCCATATTTTGTGCGTAGCGACGCACTGTGCGAACCTTTTCCAAGGTTTCGGGAATGAGCGTTTGGCCACCAAATCCGGGAACAACTGTCATAATCAGCGCCATATCGATTTTAGAAAGATAGGGCAACAAACGCTCAACGGGAGTGGCAGGGGAAATCGAAACACCACAACGCATTTCGTGAGACTTGATCTTCTCAATGGTTGCATCAAGGTCTTGGCAAGCCTCAAGGTGGACGGTAATGATATCAGCACCTGCTTTTACATAATCGTCGATGTAACGAATGGGCTCATTGATCATCAAATGTACATCAAAGATCAGATCGTTATGCGGACGAAGTGCTGCAATTACAGGCGCGCCAAAGCTAATGTTGGGAACAAAAGCTCCATCCATTACATCCAAGTGAAGATAGTTGGCACCTGCGTCGGCCATTTTTTTGATTTCTGATTGCAAATTGGCAAAATCTGCCGCCAACAGAGAGGGTGCAATATAAATCATAAACAATCCTTTCTTGCAAAATGCAGAGCAGAGTGCATGTAGAATTTTGTCAAAATAGAGGGGGAGTGCATATTATACTACCAAGTATTCGTATTGTGCACACGAAAAGGAGCAAAAATATCAAGGAGGTCAGGGGAATTGTTTTTCGTTGTTGCCAATACTTTTTATACACGGAAAAGGAGGCAAATGGCGTGTGCAGCAATGCCAAGGCCCTCACCGGTAAAGCCGAGATGTTCCTCGGTGGTAGCCTTTACGCTGATTGCATCGGTGGGGAGATTGAGAACAGCGGCAATGTTTTTCCGCATTTCCTCAATGTAAGGGGAAAGACGAGGTGCCTGCGCTATGATTGTGGCATCGATATTACCGATTTGCCATCCTTTTTTGCGTACCAAGTCGGCTGTTTTTGTCAGCAAAATAGAGCTATCGATTCCGCGAAATTGCTCGTCACTATCGGGAAAGTGTTTGCCGATATCTCCCAAAGAGAGAGCGCCCAAGAGGGCATCGCATATAGCGTGCAGGAGTACGTCAGCATCGGAGTGTCCTAAAAGCCCCTTTTCGTAAGGTACTCTAACACCGCCCAAAATGAGAGGTCGCTCGGGAACAAGCCGATGCACATCATAGCCGTGACCTATGCGAAAGTTGCACATCACTGCTTTTGAAAACGTTTACGGTAGTTGAGAACTGCTTCTGCAAAAGGCAGATCCTCAATGGTTGTAATTTTGATGTTACCAATGCCGCATTCAATCAAATGTACACGGTAGCCCATAGCTTCTACCAAAGAGGCATCGTCGGTTACCTTCAAGTTGCTGTCTTCGGCTCTGAGCAGAGCGGCTCTGTAAAGGGAGGTTTGGAAAACTTGAGGTGTTTGCATTTCCCAAAGATCATTGCGATCGATGGTTTGAGTCGTATTATGCAAAACGGTTGCACGCTTAACGGTATCGGTTACCTTATGTGCCGCACAAGAAGCGTTTTGACGGTAAGCACTCAAACATACTTTTGTAATTTGAGTAGGAGTTGTTAAACAACGTGCACCATCTGCGATAGCAACGAATTTTACATCTGCGCGTATTTTCTCCATACCGTTACGGGCGGATTCTTGACGGGTTTCGCCACCGGGAACAATATGTGTCAGCTTTTTAATGCCGTATTTGTATTTAAACTCTTGAATTTTGCTGAAATCAGAGGGTTTTGCTACTACTACGATTTCGGTAATCAAGGGGCATTTTTGATAAGAAATCAATGTGTGCGCCAATACAGGGATGCCATTGAGGGGGAAGAAGAGTTTGTTTATGGTTCCCATACGCTTGGATTCGCCTGCCGCAAGGATGATTGCCGCGGTGTTAGAACCGGGAAGATAAGTGTTTACAGTTTCTACAATTTGTTGCAACTTACTCATAGAGAAGTTCCGTCCTTTCAAACTCAAAATACTATTGAAAAAATCAAATTTTTGATTCAGAAATTTCGATTTGTGTAATCATATCTACGCGACGCTCGTGTTTGCCGCCTTCAAAATCAGCATCTACAAAGGCATCAACAAGATCCAAAGCCAACCCCATACCAACCACACGTTCACCAAAGCAAAGAACATTTGCGTTGTTGTGTACGCGTGTCAAACGTGCACTAAAGGTATCGGAGCAAGCAGCGGCACGAATACCGCGGTGTTTATTGGCAGCCATTGACATGCCTATACCTGTGCCGCAAATGAGGATGCCGAGCTCGGTGATTCCGTTTTGAATATTTTTGCAAAGTTCGTGTGCAATTTGAGGATAGTCACAACTGTCGGTAGAATGAGTTCCTACATCCAAAACTTCAAAGCCGCGTTCCTCAAGGTGAGCAACCACAATCTTTTTCAGTCCAAAACCTGCGTGGTCACATCCTACGGTAATTTTCTTGTTGTTCATGTCAAAGCCTCTTTTCTATATTCCTGTATCTACACCGCCCATGCGTTCAGCACGTTCACGTTCTGCTTGAGAAAGGCGTAAATAGACGGGGGATACTGTAATATCGGTGCAGGCTTCACCTGCATCAAACATTCTTTTTGCCACCTGAGCTACTGCGTAACCGCTTTGGTGACGATAGCGTTCCGAAGTAGGAATGACTTCGTGTGTTAAAAGCGGGAAGGTGACATCATATCCGTCACCGCATAAACGCACAGGCTCATTGTATTGAGAAAGTTTTTGGTCGAGTTCGGCAATTGCAATTGCGGAGTCGGGCATCAATCTTTCAAGTTTTCCATCCTTTGCGCGAAATAGAGCCGTATAAACTTGCTGACGGCGTGCATTCATCACGGGGCAGATAAGACCGTTGTAATCACAAAGATTATAGGCAAGTGCTTCCAAGGTGGAAACGCCTGCACAGGGCTTTTCTTGACCAAACGCCAAGCCTTTTACGGTTGCGGCACCAATGCGCACACCGGTAAAGGAACCGGGGCCTGCGGCAACCGCAAACAAATCAATATCAAGAGGGGAAAGGTCAAATTTATCTAATAAAAATTCAACCATGGGTAACAGTGTTTGACTATGCGTGTTACCATTGTTGAGAGTGAGTTCACCCAAAAGTTGTTCATCCTCGCAAAGTGCGACAGATGCAACCTTTGCGGTGCTGTCAAGTGCTAAAATTTTCAAAGGGGTTCCTCCTTAATAAAAGGAAATGGTGATGCGACGATGATCGGTGTTTTGCGGATCATCCTTTTCGATGGTTACACGAATGCAGTCTTGGGGAAGAAATTCAACAATATTCTCACTCCATTCGGTTAGGCAGAAGCCATCTCTCATAAGATAATCATCAAAGCCGATGGAGAGTAGATCGTCTTCGCTCTCAATGCGGTACATATCAAAGTGAAATAACGAAAGAGGGCGTGCGTGATACTCATTTACCAAAGAAAAGGTGGGGGAACGAACTGCGGCACCGGGAGTAACAACCGAGGCGAATCCACGAACAAAAGCAGTTTTACCAACACCAAGATCGCCAAAGAGCGCAACAAAGCGGGGAAGAGTCGCATTCCCTAAAAGCAGGGTGGCAAGCTCCGCGCCGCATTGCTCGGTTTGTTCCGCGCAGGTGGTATAAATGACGTTTGTATTTTTCATGGCTCTCCTCATTTTGTATGCACATAGATATAACTTTTCAATTATATTATAGCACGCTTCGCTTCCTTTGTAAAGAGGTTTATACTAAATTTTATTATATAATGGTTATTTTTTCTCGCTTTTCTTTGCGTCTCGCATATCCGGCAGACTTTGGCGAGAGCCGTCAGGGTATTGAATAACCGTGTTCTCCAAAATTCCGGTAAAGCTTGCACGAAATTCGGCAATGTATTCGGTGCGAAGAGCCTTTTGTTCTATGGCTTCTTCTTCGGTCAAACCAACTGTCTTCGATTTTTTAGCAAGCTCGTTGATGCGAGCAATTTTTTCTTTTTCCATACAAACTCCTATTCTTAAATCATAAAAATCGTTCCAATGTCACACAAACCAATATTGGAAAGACCCTTTACGCTATAGTTGTGCAAAACGCAAAAATTATATATTCTATTGTAATCGGGATGGTTGGTAATATCCCCATGGAAAAACACGGTGTTAATATTCTTACGCGGTGCAAAGCTTGCACATCCACCAATGAACCCGTAATCGTACCCATCAAGAGAGATATGTCCTGCCTCAATTTGCAAAACGTCCAATCCCATATCTGTTGCTTTTTTGGCAATTGATACATCCGAAGTAATCATTGCGGACTCCCCCAAAGGCAGAGTAGAGCATTTTGCATAGCCTTGATTGACGTGGCAAGGTGTCAATCCCAACTCAAGCAACTCGCGCGCTACTGTTTTGGTGTTGCAAAACAAGTTTTTGCCCAAAAGGAGCGCATTGAGAGGAACATCGAGAGGATACTCGTTTTGGTATTCCGCATCAATCAATTGAAACGGAGCACCGTAAACCCGTGAGATTTCTTTTAACTCCTCGTTAGCAATTTGGTAATAGCTCCTTGTGCAAAAGATTGCATCGGGAGTAAAAAAGAGAAGCATATCGGGGTGTGAGGATACAGGAGATGGGAGATTTGGATGTGGCGGCAGGCGAAGCGTACGGTGCCCAAGCCTTGCCAACTCATCTTCGGCTTCGAGAGAAAAGGTGTGATTTGTTATAGCAAGCATATCGACTCCTAAAACCTAAAATAAAGGGCAGACACGCTGTGTCTGCCTTACTTTATTTGCACATTCAGATTAAGCCTTCTTCATGGTGCGCAGGCAACGAGAACAAACATAAATTGCTTTGCTGCCTTCCAACTTTACCTTGCGGATGTTGGGCTTCCAAGTTCTGTTGGTTTTGCGATGAGAGTGAGAAACGTTTTGACCGAACACAACGCCCTTACTGCAGATACAACATTTTGCCATTTTAGCGACCTCCTTAAGACTTGCTCGTGCCAAAAAGTGGTGGCAGAGCTGATTCCATACTTCAAACGAAAATCATTATACCACATATTTTTCAAAAAAGCAAGTGTTTTTTGCAATTTTTTTTATATTTTTTTGTTTTTGTTTTTTCTGTAGCAATTTTTTTACTATTTTATCGAATTATTGTTGCTTTTTAGAGATAAAATCCAACAAATCTGTTTTTTTTGCTACTTTTGATTGAGGCAAAGCGTTCCGATACACAATTTTCCGTCATTTCCAGTTATAAGGACGGTATGTACTTGAGAAGTCAAGGCATACGGAGACGGGCAACTGACTTCAACAAACGTATCGGTATGTCCAATGGCAACGCCGTTTGTGTAGGTTTCAAAAAGAACAGTCACAGATGTGTTGGTGTAGGTATCCAAAATCTCTTTTTGTATTTCGGATTGAATTGCACTCAATTTTCGAACGCGTTCGTGGCGAATTTCTTCGGGAACGCGTCCGGGGAGTGTTGTGGCAACCGTCCCACGACGTTCGGAATAGGGGAATACGTGAATCATTAGAAATTTTGCTTGTTTTGCAAAATCGACAGTCAAGGCAAAATCTTCTTCGGTTTCGCCGGGGAAGCCGACAATCATATCTGTGGTGAACTGAACGCCCGGCATTGCCGCACGGAGACGTTCCATACCCTCCAGTGCTATTTTACGATT
>JAZOMJ010000048.1:0-30585 GCA_045653865.1 Eubacteriales bacterium | reverse complement strand
TCCGTATGTCAAGCAACCGAAGGCAATGCTCTCGGTCACACTTGGACTGCTGCAAACTGCACCACTCCCAAGACCTGTTCCGTATGTCAAGCAACTGAAGGCGAAGCTCTCGGTCACACTTGGACTGCTGCAAACTGCACCACTCCCAAGACTTGTTCCGTATGTCAAGCAACCGAAGGCAATGCTCTCGGTCACACTTGGGTAGATGCAAACTGCACCACTCCCAAGACTTGTTCCGTATGTGGCGAAACTGAAGGCGCGGCTCTCGGTCACGATTATGATGCGGTTGTTACCGATCCTACCTGCACCGCAGACGGCTACACCACCTACACATGCTCTGTTTGTGGTCATTCCTATGTAGATGACGAAGTTGATGCTTTCGGCCATTTCTGGGACGATGCAACCTGTACCGCTCCTAAAACTTGTAACACCTGTAATGCAACAACTGGCACAGCTCTCGGTCACACTTGGGTAGATGCAAACTGCACCACTCCTAAGACCTGTACCACATGTCAAGAAACCGAAGGCGTAGCTCTCGGTCACACTGCAGGTGCGGCAGCAACCTGTACCACTGCTCAAAACTGTACAGTATGCGGCGAACAACTCGCTGCAGCGCTCGGTCACACTTGGGTAAATGCAACCTGCGAAACTCCCAAGACTTGTTCTGCATGTCAAGCAACCGAAGGTGATGCTCTCGGTCACGCATGGGTAGCAGCAACCTGCACAGAGCCTAAGACTTGCACCACTTGTGGCGCAACCGAAGGCGAAGCTGTAGGTCACAAATGGGGCTCTGCAACCTGCGAAACTCCCTCCACCTGTGCTGAATGTGATCTCACTCAAGGAGAACCTCTCGGTCACAGCGGCAATGACGTAGGCGTTTGTACCGTTTGTGCAAAGAACCTTGTCATTTCTGCCGAAGAGGCTATCGAGATTGGTTTGACATTCCAAAAGTCTGATACGACCAATAAAGTGTACTACACTACCGAAGAATTCTACTATGTAAAGATGACTCTCAACACTTCTGCAAACGCCACTACCGGTTTTGCAAGAACTACTCTTACAACGGATTTGGTTTTGAGTGTTCAGAATCCTTACAACTGCACATTTGTTGAAAACTCTATTTCATCCGGTTGCACCGTTATCTACAAGGCACAAATCGGTTGTGTTAACTCCAAGTCTACCTCTTCTGGCAAAGAAGCTCGTCTCTTTAATGTTGTCTCCTATAAGGTTGTCAGCAACTCGCACACCCACGAATATAGCAATATCGGCGTTTGCAACATTTGCGGCCACAATGGTGTTATTAGCGTTGAAGATGCTATTGCAATTGGTATGACATATGAAAAGGGCAAATGTAGTACTGAATACTACTACGTACAACTCACCCTTGACCACCAAGTAAACGCAAACGGCTTTGCAAGAATGACCGTTTCGGAAGGTCTCTACGTTACCGTTGCAGGTCCTTATGCAGAGGAAGCGAACTATGTAAATGACACCATCAAACTTGGCAACACTGTTATCTTCAAAGCAAAGCTTGGTGCAGCAAACTCCAATCTGACTACAGGCGGTAAGGAACTCCGTCTGTATGAGGTTGCTTCCTACCACATTACCAGCCAACAGCACACCCACGTATATGGCGACACCATTACTCCTGTTATTCCCGTTACCTGTGCTACCGATGGAACAGGCACCGTTGCTTGTGAATGCGGCAAGACCAAAACAGTAGTTGTTCCTGCAACTAAGCTCCACACCCCCGACAGTAATTTTGTATGTACTGTTTGTGGCAATAGCGCAATTCTTCCTATTGATGAAGCGATTGCAATGGGTATGGCATTCAAAAAATCCAACAATGCGGCAGATGGTACTACCGGCAAATACCTCCTCACCGAGCATTACTACTACGTACAACTGACTCTTCTGGAAGCAAACGCCACGGGCGGCTTTGCAAGAGCTAAGATTGCAGAAGGTCTCTACGTTACCGTTAATGCATTCCTCGGCAGCGCAGCTCCCTCCTACAAAGCCGGCGATACCGTTATCTTCAAGGCAAAGCTTGGTGCTGCGAACTCCGGAAATGGTTATACTATCGGCGGCAAGGAGCTCCGTTTGTACGAGGTTGCTGAATACTACATTGTAGCAAGCCCCAACGTCTCTACCACTGTAGATGGCAAAAACAACATTGCTACCACTCACTCCAGTTTTGCAAGCTTTGTAGAAGTTACCAAAGCTCCCGCAGGCGTAACCTTTGATCTCGGTTACCTCTACGAAAAGAATTCCGGACTTACTACTCTCGCAAACACTGCACTTGTTTGGAACACCAACAATACCTACAAGACCATTTCCTTCGATCTTTACGTTGACAAGATTAAAGACAAAGACGGCAATGCTCTCACCGAGGTAGAATTCCAAATTTCCGCAGGCGCAGCCTTTGCATCGATTGTTGATGCCAACGGCAATGCTGTTAACGTTAACTACGGGGAAGCTCCTTACGTTGTTCTCCAAAAGGGTCAAACCTATCACATCGTTGTTGACGTTAGAGGCGTAGCAACTCCCGCATTCTCCTTTGGTTTGAACAACCAAACCGGCGCGGCTTACTTCTATAACGTTGATATTTCCACCGCTTCTATCGATCAGGTTACCATCGCGTTTGTAAGCGGCGAAAAGGGCGACAACGCTCTCATCGCTACTCTTACCGGCACAATCGGTGATGCTATCGTTCTCCCCGCAGATCCCACCTATCCCGGCTTCCTGTTTGCAGGTTGGTACACAGATTCTGCATGCACCACTCCCTTTACAGAAACCACCTACAACAACAATATGATGGTTTACGCAAAGTGGACTTTGGATCCTGCACAATCCCTCCCTGTAATGAGCTTTAACGTTAAGACGAACAATAGTAACAAGGATCTTGTAATAGACATTATTCTCGAAAACAATCCCTACGTATTTGGCGTACAAGAGGCGGATTCTATTTGGATGAGCACCTTGAAGAACAAACTCGGAAGTATTTACTCCTGTGTTGGTGTAGAACGTGGTGGTGGCATATTCAATAGCGGCTCTGAGCATAGTGCAATCTTCTACCGCACCGATATGTTTACCTTGATTGAGGGTGGCACCAAGTGGCTCTCTCAAACCCCCGACGTTGCTTCTAAATATTCTGATGGCACAAATACTGCAAACTACAACCGCATTATGACCTACGTTGTTCTGGAGCGTAAGAGCGATGGCGCACAATTCATTTACGTCAACACCCACCTTGACAACAACGGCAACAATGACGGCACAGCAGCAGAGAACGTCAGAAAGGGTCAGGTTGAGATTTTGCTGCAGCAAGTTCAAGTGCTCTACAACAAATACGGCAATTTGCCCACTGTTGTAACCGGTGACTTTAATACCCAACCCAACACTGTTTCCTACAATGCTATGCTTGCAGGTGGATTCGTTGATTCCTCCAAAGTTGCTGTAGAAGCCGACGACAAGCGTACCTTTAATGGTAACAGCGACAGCGGAAATGTTATTTTCGACTACGTTTTCGTTTCTTCCGATTGGGCAGATGCTGTTGAGACCTACAAGGTTTGCGAGGAAAAGCGTAACGGAACTTGGATTTCCGACCACAACGCAATTATCTCTACCATCGTTTTCCCCCTGACAAAATAAGTTTTATTTTGGCGCGTTCCCCAAACGGGGAACTCGCTTTTTTGCATAACAAAAAAGGTTGAAATCTTGCGATTTCAACCTTTTGTTGGGTTATTAAAATTTTACTCGTTTAATCAGCAGGGCTCCTGCCGTGCCAACTGCAATACCTGCAATCGTTCCCGAAAGCAGAAGAAAGGGCAAATAATAAATTACCACGTTGGTATCAAGAATCATCGATGCCACGGCGATTTGTCCTACGTTGTGCATCACACCGCCAAAGACGCTCACAGCAACCTCTGTAAGGGGTGTGAATCTCTTTAATAGGGACATGACTGTCAAGCTTAAAACGGCTCCTGCAAGGCTGTAAATCATGCTCACAGGGCTGCCAAAAAGCATGGCAACAATAAACACTCTAATTGCCGATATCACAATCGCTTCTTTGAGTCCCAACTTGTAGAGAACAAAAATGACAACGATGTTGGCAAGTCCCACTTTTACGCCGGGAATTGCCACCAAGGCGGGAATTTTGCTTTCTACATAAGAAAGGATGAGGGCAAAGGTTGCCATCATGGCAAGCGTTGTCAGTTTTTTTGTGTTGTACTTCATGCTTGCCTCCTTATGATACAAAGTCGACTGCATCATCGGTTATTTCTCCGACGATTGTGATGGTAAGGCGGTTTGGCAAACAAATAATGGTTTGCCCCACGTGCTTGATTTTTCCCGTGTTTTCACAAACGTGGTCGGGGCAGTTGGAATAACTCATATATGCTTCACCGTTTTGAATGGTCAGCGCATTGGTTCCACCGTTGAGGGGATAGACACCATCCCTCAAAAGGGAATATTCACCAACGAGCTCACCGTCAACGGTAACCTGCACAAAGGAGCCTTCCTCCTGTGTGAGTTGAGTGACACCAAACATTGCGAGCGAGAGCAAAAGAAAAGAGGAGATTACAATGATGTCAACGCGATGTTTTTTGATAAATGAAAGAACATGTTCTGTTTTCATAATGTATCCTCCTTTCTACATTTTCAATCCACGGGATGACGAACACCCCGTGGATTGTGCTTTTTTGATAGATTTGATTAGAAGTGTGCTCCGCAAACAAAGTTGCCTTCGTGAATGCAATGCACAGGGCAAGCCTTTACGCATTCGCCGCAGCCTGTGCAGAGCGAATAATCGATGACTGCCAAATTGTTAACAACATTGATAGCGCCGTTGGGGCATGCCTTTTGGCACTTCATACAGCCAATGCAGCCGTTGGAACAATATTTACGGGTTTGTGCACCCTTATCGTGGTTAGAACACTCAACCACTACGCGGGATGTATCGTTGATGAGGCGAATGATGGAGTTGGGACACGTGCGTGCGCAAATGCCGCAACCAATGCACTTACGGGGGTTGATGTGCGCAATGCCATTCTCAATGGTGATTGCATTTTCGGGGCACACTGCCGCGCAGTCACCGTAACCGAGGCAAGCGTAGGTGCAGAACTTATCACCGCTATATGCCAAGTTTGCCGCGTAGCAGGTCTTTTGACCTTGGTAGTCATATTTTCTTTGTGTTGCATCGCAGGTTCCGTTGCAAGCTACGTAAGCAACTTTTTCTACAACGTCCTCGGCTTCCACTCCGAGAATAGTTGCAATTTCCTTGGCGGTTCCGTCACCGCCGGGAACACAAAGATTGGTTTTGTCAACTGTTTTTTCGGCAAGTGCCTTGGCATATCCGTCACATCCGGAGTAGCCGCAGGCGCCACAGTTGGCACCGGGGAGGCAATCGCGAATGGCAACGGCGGTTTTGTCTTCCTTAACACCAAAGAAGATGTTTGCAACTGTCAGGAGTCCTGCACACACCAAGGAGATGCCTAACAGAATCCCTGCGGGAATTAGAATATCCAACATAGTGCAACCTCCTTTAAGCGAGCAGGTTTTCCACAACGCCTGCAAAACCGAAGAATGCAAGAGCGACGATGGAAGCTGCTACAAGTGTAATCGGAATACCCTTGAACGCCTTGGGGGTATCGGCACCTTCCATTCTGGAACGAACACCGGCAAAGAGCACCATTGCCAAAAGGAAGCCAAGGCCAACGCCAAGGGAAGAGATCATAGACTGAACAAAGTTGTATTCTGCGGTGATGTTGTTAATGGTAACGCCAAGCACTGCACAGTTTGTGGTAATCAAGGGGAGGTATACGCCCAAGGACTTATGCAAAGAGGGAATAAACTTCTTGAGTACGATCTCCACAAACTGAACGAGAGCCGCGATAACGAGAATAAATACGATGGTTTGCAGATAAGTGAAATTGGGAGCGAGAATGTAGTGGTAAATGGGCCATGTAACAGCGGTTGCGCAAAGCATTACAAAAATAACCGCAATGCCCATACCGGTTGCTTGGTTTACCTTTTTGGATACACCAAGGAAGGGGCAAATACCAAGAAATTGTTGCAAAACGTAGTTGTTAACCAGTACGCCTGCCATCAAAATGAGGATGATTTCTTTAAGCATTGGCTGCATCCTCCTTTATGGCTTCGTTGGATTCCTCTTCGCCGCAAGAGGTCTTGTTGCAAAGATGAGCGGAAGGGCAGCCCTCACAAGAGAAGGACTTTCTCTTCACACCACCGCGCTTTTCGGTGAGCTTGTTCATAATTGCGATAACAATACCGTAAACCAAGAAGCCACCGGGCGCTTGCACGAGAACGGGAATTTTTATGTTTTGCATAAATGCGATCTCATAGCCTGCAAAAGAACCGGCACCGAGCACTTCGCGAATGATAGCGATAACCAAAAGCGCTACCAAAAAGCCAATGCCCATACCGATGCCGTCGATGGCGGAATCGATAACGGTGTTCTTTCTTGCAAACATTTCGGCTCTGCCGAGAATGATGCAGTTAACAACGATGAGTGCGAGATAAACGCCCAGCATATCGTAAATGGAGGGCAGGAACGCTTGCAAAAGCATTTGTACAAGCGTTACAAAGGTTGCAATGATAACGATATAGCAGGGAATTCTGACAACATCGGGGATGATTTTGCGCAAGGCGGAAATAACCACGTTAGATCCAATCAAAACTACAGTTGCCGCAAAACCCATAGAGAGTGCGGAAATAACAGAGGTGGAGGTTGCAAGGGTGGGGCAGGTGCCAAGGATGAGAATCAGTACGGGGTTATCCATAATGATTCCGCGGAGGAGAATCATTAACTTTTTATTGTTTGTCATTGTTGATCTCCTCCTTTGGCGGTAATCAGTTCAAATGCAGCAAATGCATCCTTGATAGCGGTTTGATAACCTACGGTTGTGTAAGTTGCACTTGCGATAACACCCACGTCGGTAGAGGTGGAGGGAATCAAGTCGGTTCCGTGATGGTCAGGATATCCGGCGGAAACCTTAATGTCCTCGTCGCCCTTGCCGCGGTACTGCTCGTAGTATTCTTCGGTGGCGCAAGCATCACCGTAGCCCTTGCTTTCGTTTTGAGCCACTGTTACAACGTCAATGATTTTGCCGTCTGCGGAAATAGAGAGTTGAATGGTGATTTGTGTGCCGTCGCCCCAATCAAACATAGCTTGGTATCCGTTAGCCAACAGTTCAAACACATAAGTGCCATTAGACGCCTTTTTGATGCTCTTAACCGTTTTCTTAGCACCATCCGGCTTTGCTACGTCCTCGAGGGTGATTGCGGAGATAGTGGTGTCTGCCGCAAGCACTGTAGTCTTGTTTTCTTCACTTGCGTCTGCGGTTGTTACGGCACCGTTCTTAATGCCGATGAAAGTATCACCCATAACGTATACTTTTCCGCTATTATCAGCGGCCACATAAACAGCGTCAATGCTTTCAAATGTTTCAAGTGCCAACCATTTGGTAAACTTGACGTTGGTGGTACCGAGAGCCGCGTTGCAGCTGTCTTGCAGAATTTGTTCGGGTGTTCTTGTGTCAACCGAGCCACCTGCCGCAAGAATTGCCGATTGCAGAGCCGCTTTGACTGCTTCACCATATGCTTTGGAGGTAAGTGTTGCACCGGAAACAAGATAAGGGTCAAAGCCGTCAAGGTTCATGCCCTTATACTTGCCGTCGTTGCCCTCTACCTTGGGAAATACTTTTTCGGCATAGCTGGGGGTTTCTTCGTTGGCAATTACCTTGGTGCTAACAACATTGCCGTCGGCATCAATGCCGCACATAATAACGAGTCCCGTGCTCTTGCCGGTAACTTCCATTTTGAATACATAACCGCCATCTGCTTTGTAACCTGCGGTTACGATTGTGGGATATTCGGGGGTGAGTTCAATTTTTTCAAAGTTCTTACCGTTGGGAAGAACCTCAAGGAGTGCTGCATTTGCCAATTCGTTTTGTTTTTTTTCAATAATGGGGCGTGTAATCATATTGACACCTGCAAGAAGCAGAGCTGCCACCAAGCAGATGGTGCCAAGAACGAGAGCGGGATAAAATTTGCTATTCTTCATTCTCATTTACCTGCCTTTCCAAAAGGAGTGGGAGCGCAAAGCTTTTCGATGTAGGGGGAAAGAATGTTCATCAACAGAATGGCAAAGGAAATACCCTCGGGATATGCACCCCAGAAGCGAATCAGCACGGTGATAACACCGCAGCCAAGTGCGAATACCATTTTACCGTACTTGTTAATGGGGGTGGTGGAGTAATCGGTTGCCATAAAGATTGCACCAATGAGCAAGCTACCGCCAAGCACTTCATAAAGCGCCAGGGTGAAGTCTTGCTTTATCAAAAGGGACAAAACAAATACAGTACCGATAAAGATAACGGGAGTGTGCCATCTGATAACCTTGCGTGCGACAAGGTACGCACCGCCAAGGAGGAGTGCAATGGCACAGGTTTCGCCAATGGCACCGCCTCTGTTACCAAGGAACATGTCCAACAGAGAGGGGAGATTTTCGGTAGCGCCTGTTTTAATGGCTTCCAGAGGAGTAGCGCTTGCTACAAGGTCTACATTTTGGAAGTTGGTTGCTACGCCGCCGCCAATGCTTGCAAAAGAAACCAAAAGGAATACTCTTGCAGTTACCGCAGGGTTTGCAAAGTTGCAACCAATGCCGCCAAACAGACATTTAACAACTACGATTGCAAATACCGAACCAACAATGCAATGCCAAATCTCGGCACTTGCGGGCAAGCTCAATGCAAGAATGGTGCCGGTGACGCAAGCCGAAAGATCGGAGATGGTTTGCTTCTTCTTTGCAATCAGGTTGAACAAAAATTCAGAAACTACGCACGTGCCTACGCATACTGCGAGAAGCAGCAACGCTTTCAAACCAAACAGTACAACAGCCGCAACAGATGCGGGAAGAAGTGCAATGAGAACGTCTCCCATAATGGATTGTGTTGTGGTTTTGGTATGAATATGAGGAGAGGAAGATACAATTAAATTTTTCATCATTTCGTTCTCCTTTACTTCAATGTGGATTTATGTGCCTTATATTCACGCAACGCGGTCTTCATCAAACGGTTGTTGGCGAGCAAAGGACGGTTTGCAGGGCAAACGTAGGAGCAGCATCCGCACTCCATGCACAGGTTTACGCGGTATGCTTCCAAGGTTGCCATCTTTTCTTCGGTGGGCATATCAACTGCTTTGGAGAAAACGGTGGGATTTAAAGACATGGGACAAGCCGACAGACATCTGCCGCAGTGAATGCAAGCGGTGGCTTCGCGTTCGATGCAATCTTGCAGGTTCAAAACGGTGAGCGCATTGGTTCTTTTGTCAATCGGTTGCTCAAACGAATGTGTGGCAAAGCCCATCATGGGGCCGCCCGAAAGAACTTTGCCAATGTTTTCGGCATCAACACCTGCAAAAGCGATGATATCGCAAATGGGAGTGCCGATGGGGACAATCACATTTTTAGGTTCATTTACTGCGCTACCGTCAACCGTTATGCACTTTTCAACAAGCGGCATACCGGTTTTGATGTAGCTTGCCAAAAATGCAAGAGAAGTTACGTTGATAACAAGCACACCGATGTCGGCAGGGAGCTTGCCCTCGGGAACGGTCAATTTTGTGGTGTTGTAAATCAGCACCTTCTCAGCACCTTGCGGATAAAGAGAGGGCAGAGAAGCAACCGAAACCTTTTGGTTGTTGTTGAATACGTCAATCAACTTTACAATGCACGCAGGTTTGTTTTCTTCAACGCCGAAAATAATTTTTTCAACCGAGGGAATATACTTTTCCAAGATGGAAATGCCCTCGCGAATATTGTCAGAGTGTTCATTGATGGTTACGGTATCGCTTGTGATATAGGGCTCACACTCGGCGGCATTGATGATGATGGTGTGAATGTTGCCGTTTTTTGCGGCACTGAGCTTAGTAGCGGTAGGGAAGCCTGCACCGCCAAGACCTACGAGACCCGATGCGCGAACAGCCGCGATAAAGGAATCAAAATCGGTTACTTGGGGAGGTGTAATTGTGTCGGCAGGCGTCATCAAGCCGTCGCTTTCAATGCGAATGGCGGGAACGACCTTACCGTTGTGGAGCATATAGTCCTCGATTTTGACAACCTTGCCGGAAACCGAGGAATGGATAGCAGCAGAAACTTCTCCCGAGGGTTCGGCAATCAATTGACCCACCTTTACTTCGTCGCCAACCTTTACTACAGCGGTAGCAGGTGCACCGATGTGTTGAGAAAGGGGCAACAGAACTTGTGCGGGAGGAGTCATTTTGACAGGTGACGATTCTGCAGTATTTTTGTTGTGCAAAACGTGGGTATTTCCTAAAAATTTAAACCCGAACATAAAGTTTTCCTTTCGTTTTGAGCGCTTTCGTTGGAGAGCGCTCTTATAATTTATAAATTTATAGCTATATTATAACGCAAAACTTTCTCAATGTCAACAATCGTTATATTTTTAACTAGCGTGTAATATATAGCAGTTTTGTAAAAAGCATGCACGGGTTATTTTGCTAAATGAACACCGCTTGTCATTTTCATCGTGCCGTCCTTGTAAATCCAAAGCACGTCAATGCCGCCAATGCGTTCAACAAGAGCCAAACCCTCTTCGTAAGACATGCAAAATAGAGCGGTGGAAAGCGCATCGGCAAGACCGCTGTTGGCTGTGAAAATCGAAACAGATGCAAAATAAGCCGCCGGCATAAGAGTGGCGGGGTCGATGATGTGATGATAACGCACACCGTCACAAACAAAATAGCGTTCGTAGTCTCCCGAGGTAACAAGAGATGTTTCGCCGATTTCAATTTTGCAAATCAGACTGTTGGATGCTGTTTTGTCAGGGTTGGTGATGCCGGTCACCCATTTGTCGCCATCGGGCTTGAGCCCAATGGTGATGATATTGCCGCCCGCGTTGAGTGCCATCGAGTCAGCACCCATTGCCTTGAGCTTTTCGGCAGCTTTTGCGGCGGCATAGCCCTTTGCAATCGCGCCTACGTCAATCGAGGCTTCGGGGTCGGAAATATAAACCGTTTTTGCCTCTTTATCGATTACAAGTAGCTCAATAGAGGTGTGCAGATTTGCCTCTGAAAGTGCCGACATAGATGGAAAATCGGCAACATTCAGCACGCCACCACGATCATCTGCTTTCTCGCGTGCATCATGCCAAATGGAGAGCACACTGCCAAGCATAATATTGGTTTTGCCACCCGTGAGCGTGTATAACTCTTTACAATAAAGCAGAAAATCAATCAGCGACTCGTCAACCACAACGGCTTCTTTGCCTGCTTTGCGGTTGATGGTGCGAATGTTGTTGATGCCGGAATATTCAAAATAGATGTCGAACAACTTGTGATAGTAACCAAACATTTCATCAACGGCTTTTACATAACTATCAAATTCTTCTTCTGAGGTATCCCCATAGGTGGACATCGTTGTAACGGTATTAAAATGCTGATAGGATACCGTTTTGGAGCGTGTGGTATATTCTTTTTTATTTCCCTCTTGTTCTGTTTTTTTGCACCCTGCAAGAGAAAAAGTGGTGGAAAGCAAAAGGGAAAATATAAGTAATATGGAAATTGTTTTTTTCATTCTATATTCCTTCACAGTTACACATAAAAGCAGTAAAAAGGGGCTGCGAGAGCCCCTCTTTATTGTCAAATGGTTAATTTATCTTGCGTAGCCTGCTGCTGCAATGATGGTGGTCTTGTAGCCGCCGGTGGTGTTTTGCATAGTGCAGCCTGCTGCTTTGAGTGCGTCGCTTACAACTTCGAGGTCAGCGAGTTCTGCAACGGTTTTGCCAACAGCGGAGTTAGCAAATGCTTGTGCTTGCTTAGCCCAAGAACCGGCTTCCATTTTGTAGTTTTCGCCTTGGTCGTTCTTAGAAACTGCAGGAGTTTCGGGAGCAACAAGTGCGCCTTCTGCAATGCTGAACTTTTGTTCGCAAGAATCGAGCATAGTAGCTACAACCTTGCCGCCTGCAATAACAACGCCTGCAAAGTCGGAAGAAACAGAAGCATTACCTTTGTTTTCGCTAACAGTAGAATCGATAGCGAGACCAAGAGTGATTTCATCAGCGGTGGAGAAGCTTACCTTCAGTTCGGAAGCAAATGCCTTAGCAACGAGAGATTGGAACAGGGGAGTGGTGCTTTGCATGGTGCAACCTGCAACGAGGGAGAGGTCGAGAGCTGCAACTTCAGCGGCGGTCTTACCTACAATGTAATCCTCAAATGCCTTAGCTTGGTTAGCCCAAGAGCCCTTGGGCATGCTGTAGTTGTCACCCTTCTCAACTTTTGTATCGACGGAAGCTTGTGCTATCAGGTTGCCTCCTTCATCGAGCTTGGGGGTGATTTCTGCACAGTCGAAACGAGCTGCCACAATTTTGCCATCTTCATCGATAACAAGTGCGAGAGCGTGATTGGCTACCTTGCCACTGCTAATTGCGGAGTCGGTTACTACTACGAGTTGGTAGTCTTTTTCAGCGGGGGTAGCGAGCATAATGATAACGGGGATGAGTACTGCAACTGCAACAACTGCTGCGATGATAATGATGAGTTGCTTTTTGCTGAGGGGATTTTTTGTTTTGTTTTCCATAGTCTTTTCTCCTTTTTGTCATTTATTTTTATAGTCATATACAATAATTATACACTAAAATTTGCGTTTTGTCAATACTGCTATAACAAAAAACACTGGACTTATATAAAAATGCTTCCTTTTTGCCCGTTTTTTTCGCTTTTTGAGTGTTTCTTGATTGATGAAGCAAATATGTTATGAAAATGTTATCAAAATTAGAGAGTGGAATTTGGCTATCTTGAACAAACTTTACTTATATTATATGCTTTGTGTTGACAAAAGAGCCAAAATGTGGTATGATAATGACAGACACTAACGACTTAAGCACGCAACCTTGGGATGCGTGCTTTTGCACGGTGCAAAAAAATACATGTGCAGAGATTTTCTGCAAAGAAAAGGAGAAAAACATGAAATTCGTCAAATTTATGTGTGTCTTATTGGTCATTTTAATGGTCATTATGATTCCCGTAAACGTGGTTGTCAGAATGTTTGACAACACCCTGTCTCTGTTGGTTCCCGGCAACACTTTTTGGGAACTCCAAAACAAGGACGAAAACGCAATTTATTTTAAGGGCGATTATGCTACCGAAGCAGAAAGAATTGCTGCCGGTAACGCTCTTTGCTACCAAGTAGAGGCAGAAGGCGCAGCACTTCTTCTCAACAACGGTATTCTCCCCTTGGCAAACGGTGCAAAGGTAAGCACCCTTTCCACCAACTCCGTAAACCTTACATATGGCGGCACCGGTTCCGGTAACGTTGATGCTTCCAAGGCCGACAACCTCAAGGCAGCTCTTGAAAAATCCGGCTTCGCAGTAAACGCTACCCTTTGGGATTGGTACAACAGCGAGGATGCAGGTAAGCTGATTGAAGAGCTTGAAAAGGCTGCAGGCGCTTCCGCAGGTGAAAGTGCAGTTCTTGCAGGTCAAGCCCCCATTCTCGAAATTGACATCGATAAGTACCCCGCAAACGTAAAGGACTCCATTGCTACCTACGGTGATGCAGTTATCATTACCTTCTCCCGTGTTGGCGGTGAAGGCTACGATTGCTCTTTCCCCGGCTACGAGGGTGAAGCAAACGCACAAAACTATCTTGAACTCGATGCACGTGAAAGAAAGCTTCTTGCTTATGCAAACGAGCTCAAGGCTGCAGGCAAGATTTCCGGTATCGTAGTTCTCATCAACACCTCCAACGCTCTTGAAGTTGACTTCCTCAACGAATATGACGTTGACGCTTGCCTTTGGGTAGGCGGTCTCGGTATTGCAGGTACCAATGCAGTTACCGATATCCTTGCAGGTAAGGTTAACCCCTCCGGTAGCCTTGTAGATACCTACTGCTACGATAACTTCACCTCCCCCGCAATGCAAAACTTCGTAGCTCAAACCTACCAAGGCTTCAATGGCCAAGTTCCTGAAAATGCTTCTACCTACATGGTATATCAAGAGGGCATTTACGTAGGCTACAAGTACTACGAAACTCGCTATGCCGATGCCGTTATGGGTCTTGGCAACGCAGGTAACTATGCATCCAAGTACGCAACCGAGGTTGCATTCCCCTTCGGTTATGGTCTCTCCTACACCAACTTTACCTATAGCAATATGCAGGTAGAGAAGGGAACCAACGCAAATGGTGAGGCTTGCTACAACGTAAGCATTACTGTTACCAACACAGGTGACTTTGATCTTCCCAGCAAAGAAACCGTTCAAGTTTACCTTTCTTCTCCCTACACCCAATACGATATTGATAACAAGATTGAAAAAGCAGCAGTTCAACTGATTGGCTTTGGCAAAACCTCTGCTTTGGCAAAGGGAGAATCCGAAACCATCACCATCGTAGTTGACGAGCGCGATATGGCTGCTTACGACGCATACGGCAAGGGCACCTACATTCTCGATGCAGGCACCTACTACCTCACCGTAGCTACCGATTCTCACAACGCAAACAACAACGTTTTGGCAGCAAAGGGCTACACCACCGCCGACGGTATGGATGCTGACGGTGAAGCTGCTCTCGTTTACAACTGGGATATGGAATTCGATGCAGAAACCTATTCCATCGCTCTCAATGGCGTTAAGATTGAGAACCAACTGCAAGATGCAGACCCCAACGTATATTTTGGCAAGGACACCGTAACCTTCCTTTCCAGAAACGACTGGGCAGGCACTTGGCCCACCGAAAGTGTTAAACTCACTCTCATTGATAGCATGGTAAAAGAACTGACCGAAGGTCGTTGGGCTACCATGGGCGAGGATTACTTCACCGTTCCCGAGGAATGGAAGACTATGCCCATTCTTGATGAAAGAAATGAATTGAATCTTTACGATATGTTCAACATGGACGAAGACAACGATGGCGTTATGGCTGCAAAGGATTATGATGACCCTGCATGGGAAGCACTCCTGAGAAACGTAACCATCAACGAACTCATCCAAATGGGTGACTGCTTCCACTGGAGACACCCTGTTGAATCTGTAAACGCTCCCGGTTCTCGTGACGAAAACGGTCCTCAAGGCTTGACCGTTGCACTCTTTGGTTCAGGTCTTGGTGCACAAGCAACCGCATTCACCTCCGAAGACGTTATGGCTGCTACCTTCAACCTCGACCTGATGTATGAGGTTGGTCTTATGATTGGTAATGACTGCATCGATGCAGGCGTATCCTGTCTCTACGGTCCCGGCGCTAACACGCACCGCACTCCCTACGGTGGACGTAACTTTGAGTACTATTCCGAAGATGGCTTCTTGGCAGGCGAAATGGGCGGTATCGAAGTAAAGGGTATCCGTTCCAAGGGTATTGACGTTGTTATGAAGCACTTCGCACTCAACGATTGCGAGCAAGACCGTCTCGGTCAAGCAGCATGGCTCACCGAGCAAGCTGCACGTGAAATCTACCTCAAGGCATTCCAAAAGGCACTTGAAGAAAACGACGGTATGGGTGGCGTTATGACTGCTTACACCCGTTGGGGCACCACTTGGTCCGGTATGCACCAAGGTCTTATGACCGGTATTCTCCGTGGCGAATGGGGCAACAAGGCAATGTGCATCACCGATAACATTCTGGTTACCTACTGCAATGGCGCTGACGCAATTCTTGCAGGTGGTGTTACTTGCTTCGACGCTATGCTTCCTTACGCAGTAAACGCTCTCAAGGAAGTAAAGGATGACCCAGTAGTTGTTAACGCAATGGTTGAAGCAATGCACCACAACCTCTACACCATTATCAACTCCGCAGCAATGAACGGTGTTGGTCCCAACACTTCTGTTAAGGCAGTTGTTCCCGGCATTATTAACCTCATCACCTATGTTACTATTGCCATCGCAATTCTTATGGTCTTCTTCTTCCTCATCAAGAGAGCAATTAAGAAGAGCAGAGAAGAAAAAGAAACCTACTATTACTACGAAGAAGTGGATGCAGATGCAGAAGAAATCGAAGAAGCTTCTGATGAAGATTACGAAAACTAATTAAATAAGTCTCCCTGTCCGTGACCGTTTTACGCAAAGGGGCAGGGAGACCCTTTCTTGTAAAGGAGTTTTTATGAGAAAAGAGCAACTCATCAACGAAAATTGGCTTTTCCGTTACCACGACGGAACCGAAACCCAAATCAATATTCCACATACGTGGAACAATCTCGATGGCCAAGATGGTGGCGATGACTACTATCGTGGCACCTGTGTTTATGAAAAAAACTTTTCTTCTCCCACGCTGGAAAAGAAAGAAAGACTTTATATAGAATTTGCAGGCGTAAATGCTTCTGCAAAGGTTATTCTCAACGGAACAACCGTCATCACACACGATGGTGGTTATTCTACCTTCCGTGCCGATATTACCGATTATCTTGAAACAGAGAACCATATGGTGGTAGAGGTGGATAACTCTAAAAACGATAGAGTATATCCTCAAAAAGCCGACTTCACTTTTTATGGCGGTATTTATCGCGACGTTAAATTGATTACCGTAAACCAATACCATTTTGATATGGACCACTTTGGCGGCAAAGGTCTTGCCGTTTGTCCCGAGGCGGAAGTAGGCGGTGAGGATGCCGCTGTTTGGGTTAGAACCTGGCACAATGCAAAGGACGGCAAAGTGGAAGTTGTCCTCAAGGATGCCGATGGGCAAGTGGTCGGAACAGGTGACGATACCGACGAAACCATTGTTATTGAAAAAGCGCATCTTTGGCATGGCATCGAAGACCCCTATCTCTACACCTGCGAGGCAACTCTTCTTGTGAATGGGGAAGCGGTCGACTTCGTTTCTTGCAGTTTTGGTGTGCGTTCTTTCCGTGTGGATTCTCAAAAGGGATTCATTCTCAACGGCAAAGAATACCCCCTGCGCGGTGTTTGCCGCCACCAAGACTGGCGTGGCATTGGCAATGCCATTACCAAAGAGCATCATGATATTGATATGGCTATGATTCGCGAGGTAGGTGCCAACACCATTCGCTTGGCGCACTATCAACATGATCAGTATTTTTACGATCTGTGTGATGAATACGGTATGGTTGTTTGGGCGGAGATTCCGTATATCTCCGAGCATATGCCTGCCGGTCGCGAAAACACCATCAGCCAAATGAAGGAGCTGATTGTTCAATGTTACAACCATCCTTCCATTTGCGTGTGGGGTATTTCCAACGAAATTACCATTTCCACCAAAAAGAGAGCGGATATGCTGGATAATCACAAGGTTCTCAATGATCTCATCCACGAAATGGATCCCAGCCGTCCCACAACGCTTGCGTGCTATGCAATGTGCGCACCATTCGATCCCGTAGGGCATCTGTCGGATATCGTTAGCTGGAATCTTTATCTCGGTTGGTACACCCCCTTTATGTGGCTCAATAACTTGTGGGTGGATTACTTCCACAAGAGATACCCCAACCGTTGTCTCGGATATTCCGAATATGGCTGCGAATGTATGCCCAATCTGCACTCTTCCTTCCCGCGTCGCGGTGACCAGAGCGAAGAATACCAATGCAAATACAACGAGTATATGCTCAAATTCTTCGATAAGCGTCCCTTTATGTGGGCAACGCACCTTTGGAATATGTTCGATTTTGCCGCCGATGCAAGAAATCAAGGCGGAGAACCCGGTATGAACCACAAGGGACTCGTTACCTTTGACCGCAAAACCAAAAAGGATAGCTTCTATGTCTATAAGGCATGGTGGAGCAAAGAGCCCTTTGTTTATATTGCGGGCAGACGCTACGTTGACAGAGCAGAGAAGAAGACGACCGTGAAGGTGTATTCCAACTGCTCCGAGGTAACGCTTTACGTCAATGGCAAAAAGTTTGCCACCCAAACAGGGGATAAGATATTCACCTTCCGCATTCCGCTCAAGGGAGAGGTAGAAATCAAAGCAGTTGCGGGAGAATGCACCGATAAAATCAACATTCGCCACGCAACGCTTCCTAACCCCAACTATAAGCTTGGTAAGAAAATTGCCGGTGGCGGCAACTGGACTTGATCGGCAAAAGGAGAAAAAATAATGAGTGAAACAAACGGTCTCAACCGTGCCAAATTTTATCAGTTAGCACTGTTCCCAATGAACAACGGTGCTACAAACGTGTATTTTGTATTGATACTTTCCTACATTGCCAACTTTGGCAATGTTGTTCTCGGCCTTGCCATGCTGTTTGCATCCTTTATGGTTACGGGCATGCGTGTGTTCGATGCCATCACCGACCCGATCATTGGTGCCTTGATGGATAAAACCAACACCCGTTTTGGCAAATTCCGTCCCTTTATGGTCATTGGTAACGGCATTATGGCAATCAGCGTATTGCTTTTGTACGTGGTAACGCCTCTTGTTCCCGCTACACAAATGTGGCTCCGTTACACGCTGTTTATCCTTCTTTATGCAGTGTGGGTAATCGGTTACACATTCCAAACCTCGGTTACCAGAAGCGCACAAGCCGTACTGACTAATGACCCCAAGCAACGCCCCCTTTTCACGGTTTTCAACACCATCGGCTCTCTTGCGGGTATGGGTATTATGCAGGTTGTTGGTATGGTAATGGCGTGGGATTCCTTTGCAGGTGACTACAACGCAACTTGGTATGCCATTATGACCCCCATCGGAATCGTCATTTCCATTATTCTTACCATTCTTGCTATTATCGGTATAGCAGAAAAAGATAACGAAAAGTATTTCGGTATTGGCGGACAACAAGAAGCCCTGAAAATTTCCGAGTACGTATCTATCGTTAGGGCAAACAAGCCCCTGCAACGCTTGATGATTGCGGGCGGCGGATGCAAGCTCGCCCTTGCCATTGCACAAAATATGACCGTCCTCATTATGCTTTACGGCTGTATGATGGGCAACTACGATACTTTTAATATGGTATTTATGGCACTTGGCTACGTTTTCAGCGCACCGTTCTTCCTGCTTACCGTCAGAACCTCGCAAAAGTACGGTCAAAAGGTATCCCTTATGAAATATGTCAAAGTGGCACTTGCGTGTTATGTTGGCGTGCTTGTTTTGCTGATGCTTTGGCAACCGGGCAACCCCAACCTCAACCTCAGCCTCCTTGGCGAGAATGGACTTTCCATCAACCTCTACACCATTGCATTCATTTTGTGCTTTGGCATTGGTTACGGTGCATACTATTCCACCGCAGATATGCCCATTCCCATGGTTGCCGACTGTGCCGACTACGAAACCTACCGCTCGGGCAAATTTATCCCCGGTATTATGGGAACATTGTTCTCTTTGGTTGATAAGCTTGTTTCCTCTCTGGCAGCGGCAGTTGTTTCGGTAGCACTTTTGTGCATTGGTATCAAGGATCTGCCCACCAAAGTAACCCCTTATGCCGACGGCATGAACTGGGTTGTTATTGCATTGTTCTGCCTCATTCCTATGCTTGCGTGGGCGCTGACGCTGATTGCAATGAAGGGATATTCTCTTGACGGTGAAAGAGTCAAGACCATTCAAGCGGTCAACGCGGCTCGTAAGGCGGCGGTTGCCGGCGGTATGTCGATGGAAGAAGCTATGGCCACCATCAATGATGAAACCGTAGCAAAAAACACACAGGACGCTTAAAACATAAAAAAGGTCAAAATCTTCGGGTTTTGACCTTTTTATTTCTAACGGCTTGTTGCGGTATCTTTTTTTGAAAAACGAAATCCACTTTGTGCTTGACTTTTTATCAAAAATATGGTAAAATGATGTTCGGCTTAAATGAAAGTGATAAAAACACGAAAAAGAAAAGGTAGATTTATGAACAAACAAGGCGTTCTTTCGCTTGGAGAGGGGAACATCAATCGTCTGATGTTGCGGTTTTCCATACCGTGCATTATGTCATTGCTTATCAGCTCTCTTTACAACATTGTAGACCAAATTTTCATTGGCAATAGTGAACTTAGCACACTGGGAAATGCGGCAACGGGTGTTGTTTTTCCCGTTTTTATTATTGCGCAAGCATTTGCGTGGTGCTTTGGTGATGGTTGTGCCGCATATTTGAATATCGTGCAGGGAAAAAACGACGATGAGGGTGCGCACAAAGCCATTGGCAGCAGCATTACGGTAGCATTTCTTTCGGGTATTTTGATGATGGTGGTCATCTATCCCATCAAAGTTCCTATGCTCACTTTGTTTGGCGCAACAGAGAACACGTTGGCGTATTCGATTGAATATCTCGACATCATACTTGCTATGGTCCCCATTTATATCCTGTGCAACACGATGAACTCGATCATTCGTGCCGACGGAAGCCCTGCGTGGGCAATGACCTCTATGCTTGTGGGCGCTATTACGAACATTATTCTTGACCCTGTATTCATATTTGGCTTGAAGATGGGAATGACGGGTGCGGCTTTGGCAACCATCATTGGTCAAGGAGCCACTTTTGTAACCACGCTTGTGTATTTCTTTAGAACCAAAACCTTTAAACTGACTCCAAAAAGCTTTTTGCTTGACCTAAGAGGAACGGGCACCATTGTCGGTTTGGGTATTTCCACATTCATTACGCAAATCGCCATTGTTATTGTGGCAATTCTTTGCAACATTCAGTTTTCCAAATATGGCGGAATGTCCGAATACGGTGCAGATATTCCCATTGCTATTATCGGCATTCAAAGCAAAGTGTTTACCGTTGTGCTCAATTTGGTGGTAGGCGTGGCGCTTGGATGTCAACCCATCGTCAGCTACAATATGGGTGCCCAAAAGTATGACCGTGTAAGAGAACTTTACAAAAAAATCATGGTGTTAACCATTTCGGTAGGGCTTTTGTTTACTGCTTTGTTTGAACTCTTTCCCGATTTTATCATTGGTCTTTTCGGCATGCCCAGCAACATTCCAAATCCCGAAGCGTATTGGAAGTTTGGCGAAAAAACCATGCGCATTTTCTTGTCCCTTATCAGCATTAGCTGTGTTATCAAAATGAATTCGATTTTCTTCCAAGCGGTTGGAAAACCGGTGTATGCGGTTGTTTCCTCCACTGTGCGAGATGTGCTTTGCTTTGTGCCCCTGATGTTGATTTTGCCAAGCATTTCTCCCAATGTTGAGTTGTTGCTTTATGCGGCACCGATTTCCGATATTATTTCGGTTGTCATTACGGCAAGCCTCTCCATTGCGTTCCTGCGCTCCTTGAAAAGGGCAGAAATGAAAACCAAATAAAAGATTATCATATTGGCAAAAACATAAGAAGACACCCGCGGGGCACCTGCTTTATCACAGGTGCGCCGTGGGTGTCTTTCTTTCATTTTTATTTGCATCAAGTAGCCTGCTGTGCTTTGAGTAGGCTGGTTTTTTTGTTTTGCAGGGTATAAAGATTATAATAGTTGCCTCTCTTTTTCAGCAAGTCAAAGTGGTTGCCTTGCTCCATAATTTCTCCGTGCGAAAGAACAATAATATTATCGGCATGTTGCACGGTGGAAAGGCGGTGCGCTACGATGAGCATTGTGCCAATGTTCATCATTTTTTCAAGCGATTGTTGAATCAGTTGTTCGGTTTCGGTGTCGATGTTGGCGGTTGCTTCATCGAGAATCATTACCTCGGGTTTGTGAACGATGGTTCTTGCAAAGGAGAGCAGCTGACGCTGACCTGCCGAGAAGTTATTGCCACGTTCCAAAATTTGATAATCCAAGCCTTTTTCCAAGCGAGAAATAAAGGAGTCGGCATTCACGTACTTGCAAGCCTCCCAAACTTCTTCATCGCTGATGCCTTCTTCGCGCAAAAGGATGTTTTCGCGAATGGTACCCGAAAACAGGAATACGTCTTGCAACATTTGACCAAAATGCTTACGCAGGGAAGCGATTTTGATTTTTTTAATATCAATGCCATCAATGAGAATTTGACCCTTTTGAATATCGTAGTTGCGGCAAATGAGCGATAGAATTGTGGTTTTACCCGAACCGGTAGAACCGACAAAAGCCACGGTTTGCTTGGGTTCAATGCTGAAGGAAACATCCTTGAGTACCCATTCACCCTCGTTATAGGCGAACCATACGTTTTTAAACTCAATTTTGCCTTCTACCGTATCCAACTCAATCGCATCTTCGCTATCCGTAATTACGGGTTCCATATCCATAATGGTAAAAATCTTTTCGGCCGATGCAAATGCCGATTGCAACCAGTTAAACTGCTCTGCAAGGTTTTGAATCGGGTTGAAAAATTTGGAAATATACATATAGAAGGAAACGATAACTTCACTTGTGACGATTTGTCCCAAAATCTCGGTGTTGTCAAGGGCACCCTTGGCACCAAGGAAGAACAAACCGAGCACCGAGGATTGGTAAAGAATGAACACCATGGGTCTGAAAATACCAAAAACGAATATCTGTTTGTATTTTGCTTGACCGAGTTTTTTATTCTTTTCGTTAAATTCCGCAAGCTTTTTTGCTTCACGGTTGAAAAATTGCGTGATTTTAATACCCGAAAGGTTTTCGGAGAGGAAGGTGTTAATGTCGGTTGTGTTATCCTTTACGCGTCTGTAGGCACGTCTTGAAAATTTGCGGAAGATGACGGTAAACAGAACGATAAAGGGAACAAAACAGAGCACCATTAGGGTGAGCATATAGTTGAGGCAGAGCATTGCCGCAAGCACACCGAGAATAACGAATACGTTTTTGATGAGGTTGACAATGATGTTGGTAAACATCATCGAAACGCCGTTGGTGTCATTTGTTACACGGGTAACGAGTTTGCCTACGGGAATGTGATTGAGTTGCTCGTGCGAGAGCTTTTCGATATGCTCGAACAAATCAAGACGAATGTTGGAAATGATTTTTTGACCGATTTTTTGCAGCATGATCGATTGCAAATACGAGCAAATCATGGTAACTACCAAAATGCTTGCATAAATCGCAATTTTCCAAAACAGAGGGGCGAGTGCAAAGTTGGATTCTTTGATGTAGCCTTGAATGTCACCGATGAGGTAGGGGCCTATGATGTCATAGGAAATGGAAAAGACCATTAGAGCCAACACGAGTGCGAATTGCGCGCGGTATGGCTTGGCGTATGCCAACAAGCGTTTGACGATTTCTTTATCGGAAATGTGTCTGTCAAAGCCCATCGATTCCTTTTTATCTTTGACGAGGGCATAGGCAACGATGAAAATAATAGAAAAGATGCCCAATATGCCGCCCATAATGATGAGCGGATAGTATGTTTCAAATATTGTCATTTTTATTTCTCCGCCTCCAATTTTTGCAATTCGGCCATTGCCTCATAAGAGGGGCAGGTTTTTAAAAGTTCTTCGTGTGTGCCAACGGCAACAATTTTGCCATCATCGATGTAAACAATCTTATCCATTTGTTCAATGGTAGAAATTCTGTGTGCAATTAGGATGGTTGTTTTGCCGCCGCGTTCCTCTTGCAAGTTTTGCAAAAGATTTTTTTCGGTTTTGGTGTCAACTGCCGAAAGGGAGTCATCGAGAATAAGAATAGGCGCTTTTTTCATCAGGGCACGTGCAATCGAGATGCGTTGCTTTTGTCCGCCCGAAACGGTTACGCCGCGTTCGCCAAGAACGGTCTCATATTTTTCGGTGAATTCTTCAATGTTGGCGCTCACCTCGGCAAGCTTTGCCGCGTGCTTGACAGATTCGATATCGTCATTATCCGAAGCAAACGCGATATTGTTTGCAATGGTGTCACTAAAAAGGAAGTTATCTTGCGGAACGTATGCAACATGATTGCGCAAAGAGCGAATGGTGATGTCGTTAATATCACGGTTATCAATAAAGAGTGTTCCATCGGGAATGTTGTAGTTGCGCAGAATCAGGTCGACCAAGGTGGTTTTTCCTGCACCTGTTCTACCAATAATACCAACGTTTTCGCCGGCATTGATGGTAAAGCTTACATTTTTCAGGGCATCGTATTCGCCAAGGTTGTGACGGAAGGTCAAATTTCTAAATTCGATTTTACCGTTTACGCTTTCAATGTCCGTGGCACCGTCCTTATCAAACACGTCTTGCTTTGCATCCAAAAGCTCTTCAATACGCTTCAGCGATGCCTTTCCGCGAGAGGTCATGTCAATCAATTCGGAAACAGCCATAATAGGCCAAATGATAGAGGTGAAATATCCAATAAACTCCATCAGTTGACCTACATCCAGCGTGCCGCACCAAACAAGGTAGCCGCCATAGCCCAAAATAACGCAAATAACCGATTCCACAAACAATGTAACCGAGATGCGGAGCAGGGTAGAGAGCTTGGTATAGTCAACATTTGCTTTTTCGTTTTCAACGTTCAGCTTTTTAAACGCCCAAAGCTCTTTTGCTTCTTTTACAAACGCTTTGATAACGGCAATGCCGGAAAAACTTTCTTGTGAAAAATCCGAAAGGGAAGAGAAAGCCTCTTGGCGTTCATCCCATTTCATCATCATGTATTTACTAACAATGAGGGAGACAACCAGCATAATCACCATAGGGATAAGAGCAAAGAGTGTCATCCATCCATTTACCATTGCCATTTTCACAATGGAGAGGCCACCCAAAAAGAGTGCATCGGCAAGCATCATAGCACCCCAACCGAATGATTCTTGAACGGTGTCAAGGTCATTGGTAAAGAGAGACATCATATTGCCTACCTTATTTATTTGATAATAGTTTTGGGAAAGATTTTTGCAATGGTCAAACATACGCAAGCGCAAGTCGGTTTCCAGTTTAATGCCTGCACCAAAAAAGCAAATGCGCCATGCAAATCTTCCGGCAACCATAGCCAAGATGATCCACATCATCGGTTGGCAGATGTAATCCAACACAAACGGAAAATCAAAGGGGAGCGTTTGGTTGCCAATTTCTACAACTCCGGTGTTGATGCCGTTGATGAGGTAGCGATACAGCTCGGGAATTTTCAGTTGCGCATAGTCAACCGCAACCAAGGCGAGCGTTCCCAATAAAAACAGGTGGAGATATCGGATATAATACCGATTGATGGATTTACCAAATAACATAATCAAGACTTCCTTATTATATAAATATAAATTCGCTGTGCAAAAGAGTCATTATCCTTTTTATTATATCACTTTTTGTAGTAAAAAGTCAACGGGTTTTGAAAAAATAAGCAAAAAAACAGAAAAAGGGCATTTGCGAATATTTTCATACGAACCCAATATGACGGAAAGCAGTCATAAAACTGCAAAAAAATTCACCCACAAGTGGGTTTATCTATGATTTTTCCAAAAAAATGCAAAAAAATGTATTTTTTTTCGCAAAAAAATTTCAATAAAGGTTGACAAGTCAACATTCGTGTGGTATAATGTATACATTCATACAACTGTTTGGCTTGCTCCATTTGTGGCGAGATGGTTTACCGCTTGCAGAACCACAGCCACCAACAGAAAAGTTTTGGCAGATTGTAAGAAAATCTAATTTATCATTATGGAGGAAACATTATGAACAGAAAACTCAGATCCATGTTCACCATGGTTATGTGTTTGGCTCTGGTAGCAGCAATGCTCACAGGTTGCTTTATGCAAAAAGATCCTGCTGAAACTACCGCTAAGCCTTCTATTCCTACCACCCCCGCGGAAACAACCGCAGACACCACCCCTGCAGAAACCACTCCTGCAGAAACCACCCCTGCCGGCGAAGACGAAGTAGTAGACGGCACAACAACCCCTTCCGCAGGTGAAGAAACCACCACTCCTGCAGAAACCACCACCGAAGAGGAGCCTGGCATTGACGATGTTCCTCCTTACGAGTACAAGCAGGCTGAGTATAACACCACAACCAGTGTTATGCCCTCTAACTGGAACGAACTGACCTATGCTGACAACAATGATACTCAAATCATGAGCTACATCAGTTCTTCTTTCTTCGACTATGACTATAAGTTCGAAGGCGGCAAAAAGTACAACGCAGACGGTTCCATCAACAAGGATGCTATCGTTCAAGGCGCTTACACTACCAACTACTCCGCAGCTACCAAACTCGAAGACGTAACTGCTGAAGTTGCTGAAAAGTGGGGCTACACCGCTGAGCAAGTTGCAGAAGGCGGCTACGCTTGGAAGATCACCCTTCGCGAAGACCTGATGTGGGACGATGGCACACCCATCACCGCTTCTGACTTCGTTTACTCTATGCAAGCACAATTGGATCCCGATTTCATGAACTTCCGTGGTAACACTTACTACGATACTCTTATGCTCAAGGGCTCTCGCGCTTACTTCTTCCAAAACCAAGAGGGCACTTATGAGACCGTTGCAAGCCAAAAGTACGAAAGCAACCAAGCAGCACTCGATGCAGGCGAAATTCTCTACTTGAACCTTGTAAACCTCGACAACGAACTCCTCGGCTGGGGTATCACCACCGCAGGTCTCGTTGATGAAAACGGTGTAGCAATGCCTAGCTACATCCCCTACAACGACGCTAAGTCCTACAACACTCCCGACGGTTGGGCAACCGGCAGCCAAGATTGGTTGTTCAGCGCAGGCGACATTTGGCAATACATCGCTCCCGGCGCACCCTACGCACAATACTGCGAACCCGGTGGAGGATACAACTGGGTATCTATCTACAAAGAAAACCCCAACCGTGACGTATCTTGGGATCAAGTTGGTCTCTATGCTACCGACTACGACACCGCTCTCGTTATCTGCCTTGATAAGGCATACGCTCTCCTCCAAGAGGATGGCTCTCTCTCCTACCAAGCAGCTTACTACATGTCTAGCCTCCCGCTCGTAAAGAGAGATCTCTATGAAGAGTTCAAGCACGAGCCCGCAGAAGGCGCAACCCTTTGGACTTCCACCTACAACTCCAGCCTCGAATCCACCGCAAGCTGGGGTCCCTACAAGCTCGTTCGTTTCGAAGCAGGTAGTGACTACAGACTCGAGATCAACGAAAACTGGTACGGTTGGAACATGGAACAATACAAGAACCAATACAACGTAACCGCTATCAACTGCATTAAGATCGCTGAACAAAACACCAAGTGGATGGGCTTCCTCGCAGGTGAATTCGACGATGCAGCTCTCAGCTCCGAAAACATCGCTGACTACCTCTACTCTAAGTACGTAACTTGGAGCGCAGGTACCGGTACATTCGGTATGCAATTGTTCTCTGACCTCAAGACTTTGAAGGGCAGCGAAAACAACAACGGTATCCTTGCTATCCGTGAATTCAGACAAGCAATGAACCTTGGTTTGAACAGAACCGAAATCTGTGAAAAGATTTGGCCCGGTTCCGCAACTCCTTGTCTCGGTATCGTTAACTCCGAATACTACTATGACATCGAAAACTCTCCTAACCTCGCTGACGGTGGTGTTTACCGTCTGAGCGTTCAAGCTCAAGAGGGTCTGCTCCGCGCTTACGGCTTCACTCAAGCTGAAGACGGCACATGGTCCGACGGCATCGACCTCAGTGGTCTCTCTCTCGAAGCAGCTACCGCTTCTCTCACCGGCTACAACCTCGAACTCGCTAAGGCGAAGATGGCAGAGGCTGTTGCTATCCTCCTTGCAGACGCTGATCACTACGGCTACGATGCAACTAAGGACATCACCATCATCTACGGTTCTTCCTCCGACACTGCAAAGCAAAGAGAAAGAGCTGACTACATCCAAGGCGTTATCGATTCTTTGATCGTTGGTACCGCTCTGGAAGGCAAGATTAAGGTTGTATTCGACGCATCCGCAGGTTCCGGTTGGGCAGATGCATTCCGTACCGGTGCTACTCAAATCGGTTTCGGTTACGGTTTCTCCGGTAACCCCTTCGGTCCCTTCTCCATCGCAGGTGCATTCGTAGATCCTGATGACGATCTCAACTACCACACCTACTGGGATACTTCTGTTGTTGATATCACCATCACTATGCCCGAGGGCGATTATGAGGGTGCAGGTCAAACCATCACCATGAGTGCTCAAAACTGGTACTTCTGCATTAACGGTCTCGCAGCTGTTAATGAGCAACCCGTACAATACAACTGGGATGCCGGTTACGCTCCTTCCGAAGCAAGACTTACCGTTCTTGCAGCTCTCGAAGAGCTCGTTATTAAGGAAAGCCGTTCCATCATGTTGATCGGTGACTACTCCGGTTCTCTCCTTGGTGCTAAGTTCTCCAACTTCGATGATTACCAAAACACCTTCATGGGTCACGGTGGCATCAGATACATGGTTGTTAACTACACCGACGAAGAGTGGGCTGAATTCGTTGACGCTAACGGCGGCAACCTTGAGTCCGAATACAAGAAGACCGAGTAATTTTTAGAAACAAGTTTTACTAAGATTTACTAACCCTTAAAAAATGCGGTGAGCGATTTTATCGCTCACCGCTGAATTTGCATTTTATACGCCAAACGATTCGAATTAAATTTAACGCAAATTAGTAAAAATGCGCAGTCTTTTGTGCGCAAACACCTTCACAAACGTCCTAACACCGTGTGTGATGGAACGGTTTGTGACGGCTTTGATTGTGGATTTGAAAATAACAACAACAGAGGAGAAAAACCTATGTATATGTTTAAATATGTGATGAAGCGTCTTGGCTTGATGTTGTTCACGTTCGTCATCATTATTACGATGTGCTTCGTGTTAATCAAGCTGTTGCCGATTCACGTCAATGTTGCCCCCGGACAAGATAAGTTTATCGCTTTGAAACAACTTGAGGGCAGAGGCTGGATTACCAATATTCATGAGGGTAAAAACGGAACCTACACCTACGATCGCGTGCCGATTTTCTTGCAACTTGGCACATACGTCAAGCGTATTGTGACCCAAGGCGACTTTGGTGTAGCTACCACCTATGGTGAATATATTGGCAAGCCTGTTTGGGATGTATTTGTAAAAAAACTCCCCCCTACAATTTTGATCAACATTTACTCAACCATCATCGGTGTACCGATTGGCCTTGGCTTGGGTATTCTTGCTGCGCTCAAAAAGAATAAGTGGCAAGACCAGGTAATCAATATCTTTATCATTTTGTTGATTTCCATCCCCTCCATCGTTCTTGGCTTGTTAATCCAGTATGTCTTCTGCTTTAAGCTTAGCTGGTTCCCGCTCATTATGAACAGAGGCGATGATTATTTCACATGGGAAATGTTCCGTTCTATGCTCCCTGCAGTATTTGCTCTTTGCTTGGGCTCTGTTGCAGGTTATGCACGTTACACGCGTGCCGAACTTTCGGAAGTTTTGACCGGTGAGTTTATGCTGTTGGCAAGAACCAAGGGTCTCACAAAGAGCCAAGCGGTTTATCGCCATGCAATGCGTAACTCTATGGTTGTTATCTTCCCCTCTATTTTGAGTGAGTTTGTATCGGTTCTTTCCGGTTCTCTGATTATCGAAAATATGTTCTCCATCCCCGGTGTTGGTGGACTGTATTTGAATGCGATTACCTTCCAAGATTACGATTTCTTCATGCTCCTTTCCGCTTTCTACACACTGATTGGTTTGGGAGCAGCTATCGTTATTGACATCAGTTACGGATTTATCGATCCGAGAATTAGAATGGGGGCGAAGTAATTATGGCAAAAGTAAATACATATAACAACATCCCCGTAGAAAAGTTTCAATTTGCAAAAAAGGTTGATTTGCAACACGATAGCAAATTTGACACTAAGCCCGTAACCTATTTCCAAGGCGCGTTCAAGCGTTTCTGCAAAAACAAGGGCGCGGTTGTTGCAGCTGTTGTAATTGCAATTTTGGTTTTGTTTGCCCTCATTGCTCCTTTCTGCACACCCTACACCCCTGCTTACGTAGACCCGCTTTACGCATCTGTTCGTCCCAAAAATGAGTTGTTTGTTAACACCAACTTCTGGGATGGTTGCAGAGAAAAAGAAACCGGTTATGCAGGCGTTATGGCTGACTATGCTCTCGGTCTTGAAACAGGCAGAGAAGTTATTAAAAACGGTGAATATACCGTAAGCGAAGACGGCAAGGTATTCACTTACCGTTATGATACCTACTACGGTGTTGGATTTGGTAGATATAGACTGATCACCAAGGCTCAATACGAAGATATCCAAAGATATCAAAACGAGACCGGTAGACAAGTTCTTTATCCTACAGTTTCCATTTATTGCAGAGACTCTATTAACCAAAGAGATAATACCATTGCACAACAAGATAAAGATGATGCAAACATCTACTACAAGACAGAAATCAAGGGTGGTAAAACCGTTATGCTGTTTGATGAAAACGGTGACATCATTCCCAACTATTGGACAGTAGAAGTTGAAAACGGTGTTCCTAAAACAACCGGTATCGAAGCTGAATACAACTCTCTGCGTATCGAGGGTGACAACTTCGAAGAAGACGGTAAGCAATATCAATATGTTTACGGTAGAAAAGTATCCGGTGGTATGATTGAAGTTAGAGCAGAATACTACGAATACTACACCTATCTGCACACCCAAGAACTGAAGGACGGTATCTCCGAGCCTTACTTCTTGTTTGGTACTACCGCCGCAGGTAAGGATATTTTCGCTTGCCTTTCCAACGGTGCAAGATTCTCCTTTATCTTTGCAATTGTTGTAGCAGTTGTAAACTTGGTTGTTGGTGCAATTTGGGGTGCTATTTCCGGTTACTTCGGTGGCAAGATCGACCTCTTTATGGAAAGATTTGCCGAA
>JAZOMJ010000047.1:0-2312 GCA_045653865.1 Eubacteriales bacterium | reverse complement strand
AAGAACGGTGAGTTCCCGGACGGTGCACGCACGCTGCGCGCAAAGATTGTCCCCTCCTCTGGCAATCCCTATCTGCGTGACCCCGTTATTTACCGCATTAAGCACATTCATCATCACCGCCAAGGCGATGAATGGTGTGTATATCCGATGTATGACTTCGCGCACCCCATTCAAGATGCGCTTGAGGGTATTACCCACTCTCTGTGCTCCAGCGAATTCCGCAACCACCGTCCCCTTTATGACTGGGTTGTTGAAAAAATCGGCTTTGCCCAAAAGCCTCACCAATGGGAATTCGGTCGCATGAACATTACCTACACCGTAATGTCCAAGCGTTATTTGCGTCAGCTCGTAGAAGAGGGCTACGTTGACGGTTGGGATGACCCCCGTCTGCCCACTCTGTGCGGTCTGCGCCGCCGCGGCTACACCCCTGCCGCACTCTTTACCTTCGTTCGCGAAGCAGGCGTTACCAACACCGACCACACCGTTGACGTTCGTCAGCTTGAAGCTTGCGTGCGCAACGATCTCAATGAAAACTCTCTGCGTCGCATTGGTATTGCCAACCCCGTTCGTGTAGTGATTGACAACTATCACGAGGATAAAGAAGAAACATTTGCTATTCCCAACCATCCCCAAAAGCCCGAGCTCGGCACGCGTGACGTTCCTATGACGCGCGAGATCTTTATTGATGCCGATGACTTTGCAGAGGTTCCGCCTCCCAAGTTCTTCCGCCTCAAGCCCGATGGCGAAGTTCGTCTTATGGGCGGTTATATCATCAAGTATGCGGGCATTGAAAAGAACGAAGATGGTTCTATCAAATGCATTCACGCGACCGCTGACCTCGAAACCGGCAACGGCATGCCTGCTGACGGCCGCAAAATCAAGGGTACCGTGCATTGGCTCTCTGCCAAATATGCAGTTCCCGCAACATTTATGCTCTACGACCGTTTGTTCAACATTGAGAACACCGCGGACGTTCCCGAGGGCAAGACTTATCTCGATTTCCTCAATCCCGATTCTCTTACCAAACTCGAAAACGCTGTTGTTGAGCCCGCCCTCGCTGATGCAGAGGCAGGCGCACAATTCCAATTTGTTCGCACCGGTTACTTCTGCAAGGATAGCAAGAACCCCGGCACCTTTAACCGCGTAGTTGGTTTGAAGGATAGCTTCCCTAAAAACTAAAAATATGCAGGCTCGCCAATTGGCGAGCCTTGTTATACACGAAAGGAAAATTTTATGCTTTCCAATGAAATTTTCAGTACATATCAGGCTATTTTGATTGAAGAACTCCAGCCCGCAATGGGTTGCACCGAGCCGATTGCCATTGCCTATGCCGCGGCACTGATGCGTGATGCTCTCGGTGAGATGCCCACCTCTGTGGAAATTGCTCTAAGCGGTAACATCATCAAAAACGTCAAAAGCGTAATTGTCCCCGCAACGGGCGGAATGCACGGCATTGAAACCGCTGTTGCCGCAGGTGTTATTTCGGGCAGATTTGATAAAAAGCTTGAACTCCTCTCGGTTCTTGGCGAGGATGAGCGCATTACTTTACGTTCCTATCTCAAAAGAACACCGATTCGCGTAACCGAGTTGAAATCCAACTGCACGTTTGATCTTTTGATTACCGGTCGCAGTGAGGGTAACACCGCGCGCGTGCAAATTTCGGGATATCACACCAATATTGTTTTGGCTGAATGTAACGGCAAGAGCGTGATTGAGCGCTACGTGCAAAAAGAAGTACTTGCCGCGAGCACAAAAAACTCGGCAAACCGTTCCCTTTTGACGGTGGAGAACATTATTGAGTTTGCAGACACCACTCCTTTGGAAGAGTTGCGCCCCTATCTTTTGCGCCAAATCAAAATGAATATGGACATTGCCGAAGAGGGCTTGCGCAACCCCTACGGTGCATCGATCGGTCAGCTTCTTTTGAAAGACGGAAACGTCAGCATCAAGGATAAGGCGCGCGCCTATGCTGCCGCAGGATCGGATGCGCGTATGAGCGGATGCGAGTTCCCTGTTTGTATTCTTTCGGAAAGCGGAAACCAAGGCATTACAGCATCTGTTCCCGTCATTGTTTATGCACAGGAAACCAACCGAAGCGAAGAAGAACTTTTGCGCGCTTTGATTGTATCGGATCTCATTACCGTACATCAAAAGACCGGTATCGGATGTCTTTCTGCTTACTGCGGTGCCATTAGCGCCGGTGTTGGTGCAGGCGCAGGTATTTGCTATCTTGAGGGCGGAAAATTCCACGAGATTGCACACACGCTTGTCAATGCGGTTGCCATTCTTTCGGGCACCATTTGCGACGGTGC
>JAZOMJ010000046.1:0-13721 GCA_045653865.1 Eubacteriales bacterium | reverse complement strand
CCGAGTTCACCGAGTCCATGAAGAAGTTCGGCATCGAGATGGACTACCGCCATCAGGGCTATATGTACCGCTCCGGTGCCTACACCCAGGCTATCATCGAGTCCCTGCGCAAGAGAGAAGAGATCTTTGAGATCCTCGACTCCTTTAAAACCAAGGACACCACCAAGAGCGAGGAAGAACTCAAGGCAGAGCACGATGCCGAAAAGGCTGTTTACTACCCCGTAAGCATCTTTTGCCCCAAGTGCCACACCGACTTTACCACCATCACCAACCTCTCCCCCGATTGCACCGAGGCAGATTACACCTGCCGTTGCGGTCACTCCGGTCACTTTAACTTCTTGACCGATTTTGATTGCAAGCTTGGTTGGAAGATTGACTGGCCTATGCGTTGGAGATATGAAGCCGTTGACTTTGAGCCCGGCGGAAAGGATCACGCCGCTCCCACGGGTTCCTACTCTAACTCCAAGATCGTTTCCAAAAAGATCTTTGGCTTTGAGCCTCCTATGTTCCAAGGCTATGAGTTCATCGGTATTAAGGGTATGACCGGTAAGATGTCCTCTTCTTCGGGTCTTAACCTCACTCCCGAAACTCTGCTCAAGCTCTATCAACCCGAAATTATTCTTTGGCTCTATTCCAAGACCGATCCCACCAAGGCATTTGATTTCTGCTTTGACGACGGTATTTTGCGCCAATACTTTGAATTTGACAAGATGCTCTCTGACGTTCGCGAGGGTAAAGCATCCGACGCCATTGCTGATATTATGTATAACTGCAAGATTGAGGGTCGCGAAATTGAGACCGTTCCTTTCTCGCTTCTCGTTCAGCTTGGCTCTATCGTTAACTTTAACGTGCCTATGCTGGAGACCGTATTTGAAAAAATCGGCACTCCCTACACCGCAGAACAATTTGCCGACCGCCTCGACCGTGCAAAGTTCTGGCTCGAGCAATGCGCGCCCGATCAAGTCAACCGTCTGCGCTCCACCCGTAACTTTGAGGTTTGGAACACCTTTGACGACAACGAAAAGAAGACCATTGAACTGCTCCACGCATACATTGCAAAGGGCGGCTACACACTCGACGAGCTCAACACCGAGCTTTACGCCATCCCCAAGACCGTTTACGGTACCGATATGACCGACAAGGAGCTCAAGGGTCTGCAGGGTAACTTCTTCCGCAACGTTTACAGACTCCTGATTGATAAGGAAAAGGGTCCTCGTCTGTATTTATTCCTCTATGCAATTGAAGCGGACAAGTACGTAGGTCTTTTGGATTTCTCCTATGCACAAACAGAAGAAGAAATTGCCGCTGACACCGTTTGCGAGGAATGTGCTCCCGAGGAAGAAGCTCCCGAGGTTCGCGAAGCCGACCCCGTTGAGCCCATCAAGGATCAAGTCACCATTGACGAATTTGCTCCCCTTGATCTGCGCGTTTGCAAGATCCTCAAAGCGGAAACCGTTCGCAAATCTCACTCTTGCCTCAAACTCACGCTGTTTGACGGCATCAGCGAGCGCGTGATTATGTCCTCTATCAAGGAATATTATTCTCCCGAAGATTTGGTTGGCCGCAAGATTATCGTCTTTGCTAACCTCAAACCCAACCGCATCTGTAACGTCAACTCCCAAGGCATGCTCCTCGCCGCCACCAACAATGCGTGCGGCTGCAAGGTTATCTTCGTTGACGATGCTGTACCGGAGGGTACTGCTATTCACTAAGGTTTTTTCGTGGTTTTTGTGGGGGAAACTTCTTGGAAGAAGTTTCCCCCACGCCCCTTTCAAGAACTTTCGCACTATTTTTCCTAAACAGAGTCGTTAGTTCACCAACAGACGGGCGGCGCGAGACAAACCTCGCTTTTGCTACCGCAAGAAATCAGGGGCCACCGAGACCCTGATTTCTAAGAAAGTTGTCTGTAATCTGCAGGGAGCCGAGAATAACCCCTGCAAAAGCAGGTTTTTCTTGGAAGAAAGCGCCCTTTCTTCATCTCACACCAAAAGAAAATTTCACCACGGACGGATGTTTGCATTCCGTCCCGTGGTGAAAGTTCTTGGGGGGTGAGAGGTTTGGAGAGAGGGGACCTTTCTTCTCCAAGAAGGTCCCCTCTCTCCAAGAACACTCAATCTCTAAAAGGAGTATCACCATGAAACTGAATGTAAACATCAAACTTTCGCGCGGAATGAGCGCGCCGGAATATGCAACAAGCGGCTCAGCGGCGGTCGATTTGCGCGCTGCGATTGAAGAAAACGAAACCGTTGTCATCGCGCCCGGTGCGCGTGCGCTCATTCCCACGGGACTTTCCATCTCCCCCGAATCGAGCGAATACGTTGCGGTCATTGCAGGACGTAGTGGCCTTGGCGTGAAAAAGGGTGTTTCTCTTGCCAACGGCATTGGCGTGATTGATAGCGACTACCGTGGCGAAATTGGCGTTTGCCTGATTAACAAGGGAGACGAGCCCTTTGAGGTTCACCGCGGTGACAGAATTGCGCAAATGATGTTTTTGCCCGTTGCTACCGCCACATTTTTGGAGGTTGCCTCCCTTGACGAAACCGAGCGCGGTGCGGGCGGCTTTGGACACACGGGGATAAAATAAAATACATTCTTGATTTTTGAGAAAGGAGCCCGATTTTATGAATCATTTTCTATCAAGATTGAAAAATGCTTTTTTGTTTGAGCGCATTGCTTGCCGTTTGATTTTGGCGTGGTGTTGCTTTATTATTACCACATTGGAAGAAAAAGGTGCGTATATACAACTTGAGTGGATGCAAAATGCAGAATTGACGCAAGTTGCCTCTACCGTTGTAATTTGTTTTGTGCTGTTTTCGGTCGCCTCTGTTTTGGTAAAGCAAATCAACACCGATGCTCTGTTTTTGCTTTTTGGCTCCACCGCTTGCATCGTTTATTGGTGCGCGTATGCCCCCGATACCAATCGAGAGTGGTTTATGCTCTCTGCCATTTTGATTTATTCCATGTTTTTGGTCTATTGCATTCGCGCTCTTGCCAATGTGTGGGATTATGTCAAAATGCACACACCCGTGGCGATTGTTCTTGCAACGGTTGCAGGTCTTGTTTGCTTTGGCGGCATTGCCATTTTGGGCGTTTTGCGCTACAAAACCTTTGCCTCCCCAAACTTCGACTTTGGCATTTGGTGCAATATGTTCCACAATATGAAAGAGACCGGTCTTGCAATGGTCACCTGCGAGCGCGACACGCTCCTCTCGCACTTTGCAGTGCACATCTCTCCTGTTTACTATCTCCTGCTTCCCTTTTATTGCTTGTTCCCCTCCCCCATCACGTTGCAACTCGGTCAAGCGGTGGTGCTGGCGGCAGGTGTGATTCCCGTGTATTTGTTGGCACGTCACTTCAAACTCTCTAACCAACAAACGGCACTGGTTACGTTTTTGTATGCCTTGTTCCCTGTTATCACCACGGGATGCTCCTATGACTTGCACGAAAACTGCTTTTTGCCCCTCCTGCTCCTCTTGACGTTCTATTTTTACGAGATCAAAAAACCGATTCCGATGTACGCGTGTGCTGTTTTGGTGCTCTCGGTAAAAGAGGACGCGGCAGTATATCTTTTGTTCTTTGCTTTGTTCTTGCTTGTCAGCGAGAAGAAATATTTTTATGGCATTACGCTCGCCGCTATGGCTGTGGGATATTTCCTTTTGTGCGGATACATTTTGGAAACCACCGGCACGGGTATGATGAGCAACCGCTATGACAACCTCATTTATGATACAGAGGACGGTTTGGTAGGCGCCATCAAAACCATTATTTTAAACCCCGGATATCTTTTAACACAACTGCTTGCCGACAAGGATGCAAAATGGGATAAAGTCATGTATCTCATTTATATGCTCCTGCCGCTTGGCATGCTCCCCTTTGTTACCAAAAAAACCTCTCGTTGGTTGTTGGCGGCTCCCATGCTGATCAATCTGTTAACGATGTACCCCTATCAGCCTCGCATCGGCTTCCAATACCATTTTGGTGTTGCCGCGTTTTTGGTTTATGCAATGCTCAAGAATTTGCCCGAGATTGAATCTGCCAACGTGCGTCGCACGCTTTTGTGTATTGCCGCCGCAGGTTGCTTGTGTTCTTATTTGATGGCGGCAGGTCCTTTGGTGGGCAATCGAATTAAAATGTGGAACGCAGACAGTGAACGTTATGAAGAAATGGAAGCATATTTGCAAGAAGCCGTACCCGACGACGTATCGATTGCAGCCTCTACGTTCCTGCTCCCGCACATTGCCGACAGGGATGAAATTTACGAAGTGTATTACCACAAAAACAAGCCCGACGTGGAATACGTTGTGCTGGATGCACGCTACAAAACCGATTATGATAAATTCTATAAAGCCTACACCGAACAAGGCTACACGGTTGTTGACCGCCTTGACAATCGCATTGTCATTTTGAAACAACCGACACAATAACAAAGAAAACAGTGGAGAAACACCCAAGGTTCCTCCACTGTTTTCTCTTTTATTCTGCTTCTTCCCGTGTATTGGCTTTTGTTAGAGAGCTTTTGGGAAGGGGTGCGGGGAAACCTTTTTCGCGAAAAAGGTTTCCCCGCATCTATTCAAAAATCTTACAGCGTTGCCACCATAACAGCTTTGATGGTGTGCATACGGTTTTCGGCTTCATCGAAAACGATGGACTGTGCCGACTCGAAAACCTCGTCGGTGACCTCCATGGCATCAATGCCGAATTTTTGGTTGATTTCTTTACCAATGGTTGTTTTTAAATCGTGGAATGCAGGCAGGCAGTGCATAAAAACGGCATTTTCGCCTGCTTGCTTCATCAATTTGGCATTGACTTGATAGGGGGAAAGCTCGCGAATACGCTCCTCCCAAACCTCGGCAGGCTCGCCCATAGAAACCCACACGTCGGTGTAGATAACATCGGCTCCCTGAACCGCCACGGTGGGGTCTTGCTCGAAAGCAAGGGTGGCACCCGTCTCTTTGGCGATTGCCTCGCAAGCGGCAACCAGCTCGGGGTTGGGGAAATACTTTTGAGGTGCGCAAGCGACAAAGTGCATGCCCATTTTGGCGCAACCAACCATCAACGAATTGCCCATATTGTAGCGCGCATCGCCCATGTAAACAAACTTGATGCCTTTTAGTTTGCCGAATTTTTCGCGAATGGTGAGGAAATCAGCAAGAATTTGCGTGGGATGGAACTCGTTGGTGAGTCCGTTCCAAACAGGTACGCCCGCATATTGTGCAAGCTCTTCGACGATTTCTTGACCGTAGCCGCGATATTCGATGCCGTCATACATTCTGCCAAGCACACGGGCGGTGTCGGCTATGCTTTCCTTTTTGCCGATTTGCGAGCCGGTGGGGTCGAGATAGGTCACGCCCATGCCGAGATCGTATGCGGCAACCTCAAACGCGCAACGCGTGCGCGTACTGGTTTTTTCAAAAATGAGTGCAATGTTTTTGCCCTCATGCAGTTTGTGCGGAATGCCCGCTTTCTTTTTGGCTTTGAGAGAGGCGGCAAGATCGATGAGCCCCTCTATCTCGGATGGCGTAAAATCCAACAGTTTGAGAAAACTTTTTCCTTGTAAGTTCATAAAAGGTCCTTTTTTTGCTATACGTATATCAAATTTCGGCTTGTTCTTGCAGAAATGCTTTTACAGATGCGATTTGTTCTTTAACCGATTGCGGCCCCGTACTGCCTGCGGAAATGCGCTTGGCAATGCAGGTTTCCAGAGAAATTTCTTCGAACACGTCTGCCTCGAACAATTCACTTTCTGCTTTGTATTCTTCGATGGTGAGTGTTTCAAGCGTTTTGCCGGATGCGATGCACTTGGTGACAAGTGCGCCTACCAGCTTATAAGCTGAGCGGAACGGCATTCCCTTTTTGGTGAGGTAGTCCGCCAAGTCGGTGGCGTTGAGAAAGCCCTTTTGTGCCGCCGCATACATGTTTTCGCGGATGGGCTTCATTGTGCGAACCATCGGTGCGAAAATACCAAGACATTTCTTTACGGTGTCAACGGCATCGAATACGCTTTCTTTATCCTCTTGCATATCCTTGTTATAGGCAAGGGGCAAGCCCTTGAGCATGGTCAAAAGCGCCATCAGGTCGCCATAAACGCGTCCCGTTTTGCCGCGAACAAGCTCTGCCATATCCGAATTCTTCTTTTGCGGCATAATCGAGGAGCCGGTTGTGTAGGCGTCGTCAAGCTCGACAAAGCGGAACTCCCAACTCGACCACAAAATGATCTCCTCGGAAAAACGCGAGAGGTGCATCATAATCAGCGAGAGTGCGGAGAGGAGCTCGACGCAAAAGTCTCTATCCGAAACACCGTCAAGGCTGTTTTCGGTGATGCCCGAAAAGCCGAGTTGACGGGCAACAAAGTAGCGATCGATGGGATAGGTGGTGCCTGCCAGAGCGCAGGAGCCGAGCGGAGAATAGTTCATTCTTTTGGCTACGTCCTGCAATCTGCCCATATCGCGGCGCAGCATCATAGCATACGCCAAGAGGTGTTGTGCCATGGTGATGGGTTGCGCGCGTTGCAGATGGGTGTAGCCCGGCATAATGGCATCTTGCGTTGCCTCGGCTTGCTCGGTGATGGCAAAGAGAAGATCGAGCAACAGCTTTTGCATCTCTTTGATTTCATCACGCAGATACAAGCGAATATCGAGTGCCACTTGGTCGTTACGACTGCGGGAAGTATGCAGTTTTTTGCCAACCTCGCCAATGCGAGAGGTCAGCTCTGCCTCAACGAACATATGAATGTCCTCGGCCTCGGGATCGATTTGGAGAGAGCCGCTCTCGATATCATCAAGAATGGTTTGCAAGCCGTCGATGATGGCAACGCTTTCTTCTTTGGAAATGATGCCGCAAACCGCCAGCATGGTTGCGTGCTCCATAGAGCCCGTAATATCTTGACGGTACATACGTCCGTCGAAATGTATGGAAGAATTGAAGTCATCCGCCTCTTTGGAGAGTGCGCCCGCGGTTCTTCCCGCCCACATTTTTGCCATTGTTTTTTTCCTTCTGTTTGTCTTTTTTATAATTACTTATTCTTGTTTTTTGCCGCAACGGCTGCTTGAACCGAGATGGGCAGACCCCACAGGTTTACAAAGCCCTTGCTATCCTTTTGGTCGTAAACGTTATCCTCGCCAAAGGTTGCGATCTCCTCGGAGTAGAGCGACCAATCGCTCCAAGCACCGGCTTTGATCATGTTGCCCTTGTAAAGCTTGATGCGAACCTTGCCGGTAACGTGCTCTTGGGTTTTGGAAACGAATGCGGAGAGAGCCTCGCGCAAGGGGGTGTACCATTGACCGTTGTAAAGCAGTTCGCCAAAGGTGATGGCAAGCTCTTGCTTTTTGTGCATGGTCATTTTATCGAGGCAAAGGGTTTCGAGGTAGTTGTGTGCAAAGTAGAGAATGGCTCCACCGGGGGTTTCGTAAACACCACGGCACTTCATGCCAACCAAACGGTTTTCAACGATATCCAAAAGACCGATGCCGTTTGCGCCGCCAAGCTCGTTGAGACCCAGGATGATTTCTTTTGCGCTCATCTTTTTGTCGTTGAGTGCTACGGGCTTACCTGCCTCAAAATCGAGGGTGAGGTAGGTGGGGGTGTCGGGTGCTTGCATGGGAGAAACGCACATTTCAAGGAAGCCGGGCTTTTCGTAAAGAGGCTCGTTGCCTGCATCTTCAAGATCGAGACCCTCGTGAGAGAGGTGCCACATATTCTTATCCTTGGAATAGTTGGTCTCGCGGTTGATTTTAAGCGGAACGTTGTGCGCTTCTGCGTATTCGATTTCTTCTTCGCGAGACTTAATATCCCACTCGCGCCAAGGAGCGATGATCTTCATACCGGGAGCGAATGCTTTAATGGCAAGCTCAAAACGAACTTGGTCGTTGCCCTTACCGGTGCAACCGTGACAAATTGCGTCAGCCCCCTCGGCAATGGCGATTTCGGCAAGTCTTTTGCCGATGATGGGACGTGCGAGCGCGGTACCCATCAGGTATTCCTCATATTTACCGCCTGCTTGAACGGTGGGGATAACCATTTCTTCAACAAACTCATCGGTGAGATCCTCAATGTAAATTTTGGATGCGCCGGTTTTGATTGCCTTTTCTTCAAGGCCCTCAAGCTCGTCGGCTTGACCTACGTTGCCGGAAACCGCGATGATTTCGGGGTTGTTATAATTTTCTTTGAGCCACGGGATGATGATGGAAGTATCCAGACCGCCCGAATATGCCAAAACTACTTTTTTTACAGATGTATCCATGTTACAAATCCTCCTGCGTCACCCACACACGGGTGAATATTTCTTGTTTATATGTGCATAATTATACATCTATAAATTTGTTTTGTCAAGCCTTTTTATAAAAATATTTTTATTTTATTTAGTTTTAACAACAAATTTTGCTTTTTGGTGCTGCTTTTGCATTGTTTTTATGAATAATTATTCATTTTGTGAATAAAAAGAAAAAATGTAACCTTTTTGAAAAAACAGTGAGATATCGGGTGATGCCTATTGCAAAGGGCTCCGTCATGTGCTATAATGAAGATGAACGGTAATTCGTTCAATGATTGGAAAGGAAGGTTATTTTATGAAAAAACGGTTGGCTATTATTTTGACAGCGATTCTTTTGTTCACTTTGGCTTCTTGCCAAACACCCGCGCAAAATCAAACAGAGCAAACCACTTCTACCACTCTCCCCGATCAAACCACTGCGGTTTCCACTCACACCGAACACACAGGCGTTTGGAACACAAACGAGTACACTCACCACTATCAGTACACTTGCGGTTGCCCTTCCCCCGATATTGCAGGAGAACACTACGACCATGACAACGACGGATTGTGCGATGCTTGCGGATATGAAATGCCTGCCAAAACTTGCACACAACCTTTCGAATGGGTCGGCTACGAGGAAGGTCACGTTATGCGCATGCTTTGCGATTGCTGTTATGCCCCCGACGTGATTGAGCCCCACGAGGACAAAAATGGCGATCTCGTTTGTGATCTTTGCAATTATATAATGCCTGTTCCCGAACACACCGAGCACACAGGCAGATGGGGTTGTGGTGAAGAAGCACATTGGTACGAGTACACCTGCGGGTGTGTAAACAATGATATTGCACAATTGCACTACGACTACGACAACAACGGCTTGTGTGATGCCTGTGCATATATGGTTGGTGTCAAGCAGTATTACAGTCTGATGATAAACGCCCCCGATTGGCTCTATGAAGAATTGAAGCACACCTACTACGAAGGGGAGACTGTTTCCGTTAAAATCAGCATGGCGACCGACGTTGGTTTCCTGTTCTTTGTAAACGGTGAAGAAATTTCGGACTATCAATGGGATAGCGGCATTTATTGGGAGTTTACCTTCCAAATGCCCGCCTGCGATACGTACGTTCATTTTAAGACTTACGACGGCTTTTTGCCCGATGTCAATTACGGCACTCTGATAAAAACCTATTACAGACAAAACCTCGATGCAAGGTATGTTCACGTAAGACACTACTACGGCGAGTTTGCAAGCGGTGCGATTGTGGCAATGCTTGATACAGGCCCTTACACCGATGCAATTTGGGAGGAAACGATTGGCGACACCGTAATTCACTACTCCGACGGAAACCATATTGTTGCCCTGTGTCCCAATAACAAGTTTTACACCCTGACCGAGGCGTTTGAAAACGGTTACCTCACCGCAGAGGATATTGCGGCAATTGCAGAGATGCATAATAATCCATAAAACAAAAAGGCGGCATTTTGCCGCCTTTTTTTATTTTGCGTATGTATTACAGTCCGATAAACACCGCCAGCATCAAGAAGCCAAGCGACAAAACCATAAGCAAGAGTTGGAAGAGAATCGTTCTCTTGAACCATTGCGCAAAGCTGACGTCTGCCAAACCGAGTCCTACGAGCAACGTTCCGCAGGTGGGATAGAGCACGTTGGTGTATCCATCGGCAAATAGATAGGTCAAAATGATAATCGTTTTGCTGATGCCCTCGATGGGAGCGAGCGTGAGCATAGGGATAATGAGAACCGCCTTTGCGGATGCACTTGGAATAAAAAACTCGATAACGAGCACGAACGCATACAAAATGACAACCGCAAGATAAGGCGAAATATTGGTTACGGAATTGTAGAAATAATAGAAGATGGTGTGTAAAATGTTGCCCTGTTGCGCAATGTGCGTAATGCCAAATGCAATCATAATGATAACAATAGAGGGTAAAACATCCTTAACACCCTTCACAAAACTCTTGCCAAGTTGTTTGTAGGTTCCAAGCAATAGCTTGCCAACAATAACCGTGCCCACAATGAAAGCCGCCGCCATAAACACCATTGCAAGCGAGCGGAGCGAATCGATTGCTGTTGTGATGATGACAGAAAGCAGTGCAACCGAAAACAAAACAACAATCATTTTTGCTTTGCGAACATCCTCGACGTGTTCCTCGGGAGAAACCATTACAAAACCGTCAACGTCGAATTTTTCAATGGCATTTTTCTCATCATTCTTTGCTAAATACATCAAAAAGAGTGCGGTAATAACATACATCACGCAAAAGATGATGCATCGATACCACATACCATCGGTGACGCTAACGCCTGCGGCAATGGAAGCCGTGCCGATGGTGAGCGGATTTGTGATTGCTGTTGTAAAACCAACACCCGAGGCAATTAAAACAAAAGAAATAGCCGTAAAGCGAGACCAGTTGAGTGCCGTGCAAAGCATTGCAAACACGGGGTAGAGAATGAGCAGTTGCTCTTGGAGGCCAAACACCGCAGACAACAGCATAATAACGGCAGTGATAACCCAAATGGCAACAAAGCGCTTTGCGTGCAGTTTTACCATAATGACTCTGACAAGCGACACAAGTCCACCGCTTTCCTCAAGCACCTTAAAGGTTCCGCCAAGCACCAAAAGGAGTGCAATGATCATAATCATATTGGTGTTGCTGGCACCAAACAACAAAGCCTCAAAGGGCGAGGTCAACCAACGATATACAGGGAGACGGGTATCGTTTTCTACACTTGTCAATTCGCGATAAGAATCTACCACGATTTGCTTGTTTAAAGAAACATCGGTGGTGTATTGGTAGAACGGCTGACCGATTTTGGATTCATCTGTTGTGTAAATCGTATAACGTCCCGCGGGAATGATAAAGGTCAGTACGCCAACCAATATCAGCACAGCCACAAGAATGGCAACAACCGTAATAAAGCTTTTTAGACCAAACTTTACTTTTACATCCATTTCTGTTTGTTTACCCATAAATTTTTTCTCCTTTGCTGTAGTCATAAACATCCTCGCAAGCAACTCTCCAACGTTCGTCATACAGATTGTGAATTTCCTCCGCCGCAAGTGTCCATTTGATAAGACAACCGTCGCTTTTTTCTGGAACGATCACAAAATAATCATTGTTGTGGTAAAACTCTAAAAAACCTTTGGTGGAAAATGTGAGCGAATAGAGCGATTTCGCCTCAAAATAGAAATTGGAAGCCCTGCCGTTCCATTCTCCCTCAACAGAGAGCCCTTTGTTTGTAAGCGTTACTTTGCCGTATGACAAGCTTTCTTTATCGTGGGGTGGATTGCGCAACTTATCAAGTCGAAACGCGCGCAAACTACCTTGCAATGTCAAAGCAAAATCATCATTTTTGACCTCTTCGGCAACACATTTGCGTTGCCATTTGTACCACGCATCGATATCTTGGGGAATTTTGTTGCCTTTTTGTTGAACGAGGTCGTAATATTCGTTCACCTCGGCGGCAAAGCCGCAATGCTTACATTCAATGGCATTCCCCACAACGTACAAACCGTTTTCCTTTTTGCAATCGGGGCACTTGTAAAGAATTTTATCAAGTCCTGCGGCATTGGGGAGCTTGCCAACATATTTGTGGCGCGCCACCTTGTTGAATGCGAAATCGTTGTAGCGGATGTTTTCCAAAATGCGAGCGTAGATTTCCTCTTCGGTGAGTTCCGCCAATATTTCGGGGGTGAAAAGATGGGTGTATCGAACACCGATGTATCCTTTTTTGCGGTCGCCAGAGTAGCGATTGGTTGCAAGATATGCACCTTGCGTGGTGCACACCACAACGTTTGCCTTACAATTTTTAATAAAATGTGCCGTTGCGGGATTGATGGGGTGCATAGAGCCGCTTGTGGATTGAATTCCCTCAGGAAAGAGTCCAACCGCTCCACCGCGTTTGAGAACACGTAGCATGTTTTTGACACACATAATGTCGGGTTGGTACAAATATTTTGAAATCGCTCCAAAGGCAATGAACAAACCGAAAAGCCATTTTTTGAGGATGTTTTGGTATCCGCAAACAACATTGATATCCTTGCGGCCAAATCCGTAAACGGTATAAACAAACTCAAGACGCGATGCATGAGAGGAAAGCAAAACCACGGGTTGGTTTTCAATTGTTTTGCGATCATAATCGTAGCAGAACTCCACTCCATAGCGTTTATTCATAATGCCTACCACCCACATACCGATTGTCATCAGCACGGGATTTGGGGGCTTAACTTTTCTATTTACCAATCTTGTCTTTAAGTCTTTTTTCATATTTTTAAAGACTCCTTAAAATGTTTTGTTGGCTATATTATAGCATAAAAACAGAAATATTGCAATACCTATGCTAAAAAACGGCAGAAAGGGACTGATAGAACCCGCCGTGCATTAAAATGTTTTAGTTACACAGGCTCTTGTCACCGCTATCGCGCCCCCACATTCTCTCAAAAAAAACAATCCAAACAACGAAAAAGCGGATTTGGTTTACAAATCCGCTTTTTGCGTTGTTCGGAAATTAAGCTTCTTTCTTAACGTCCAGAACCTGCTTTCCATTATAGAAGCCACAAACCTTGCATACGCAGTGATTCTTTACGAATGCATCACATGCAGGGTTGGAGCACTTGTTCATGCCGGGCAGGGTGAGCTTGCTGTTGTTAGAGCGTCTCTTGTCTCTGCGAGCGGACGATACTTTTTTCTTCGGTACTGCCATGTCTACACCTCCTCTTAATTCTCTTCCTTATCTTCCTCATTTTTGTCAAACAGCTTCTTCAGCACGGCAAGCCGCGGATCCGGTTCAAACAGGGAACAACCACAATCGCCAAGGCGTTTTGGTTTTCCGCATTTGGGGCATAGGCCGGGGCATTCCTCTTGGCAAAGAAAACGCATGGGGAATGAGAGAAGCAGCTCTTCGCGAATCTCCTCGTCAAGATCAAGCATACCGTCCTTAATTACGGCGTACTCGTCTACGTTCTCCTCCAATTGCTCTTGTGTAAGGGTCCCCTCCGCAGCGACCGTCCGTTCAAGCTGAACGGCAAAGTCTCCGCTGACGGGCTCCAGACAGCGTGCACACTCGGTGCGGTAAGCCACGGTTGCCGTGAGAATCAAGTGCATATAGCCTGCCTCATCGGTAACGTCACCAACCACGTGTGCGTCGCCATCGAACTCCGCGCCATCCGGAAGATCGGGCGTGAGCAGATAGTCAATATGAATATGTTTTGTTTCACCGCGAAGCATCGGGCGCATATCCAAAATCATACCATCTTCCTCCCATTTTTCGGTTGACATAAAATGCGACATTAAATATTATAACCGGTTTTATTGTATTTGTCAATAGTTTTTTTACATTTTTCTATAAAAATAAGACCGAAACAAACGGGTCATACCCTTAAGGACAGTTTTGTAACTTAAAAAGAATATGTTATCTGCGGACAAAAAAGAAACAGAGAATATT
>JAZOMJ010000045.1:0-2176 GCA_045653865.1 Eubacteriales bacterium | reverse complement strand
AGAGTCGCTTGCAGGCACCGATGCCACCGTAATTGCCGTTATCAACAAATCCGACCTCGGCATTACCGAAGAAGCATTTTATAGCAAATATTTTGACAACACCGTTACACTTTCCGCAAAAGAGGGGCAGGGCATTGAAGTTCTTTCCGCACGTGTGGAGTCCTGCTTTATCAATGGAGAACTCGATACAAAGAATGACACCGTTCTGACAAATGCGCGTCAAAAGGGCGCGGCGCTTTCGGCACTGGAAGCCATCAATCGCGCCCGCGATGGATTGGCATACGGACTGCCCGTTGAGCTTTGCTGCAGCGACTGCGAAGCCGCTATGCAAGCCATTGCCGAGCTTGACGGACGTGCTGTCTCCGAGGATATCGTGTCTCACATTTTCTCCCACTTCTGCGTGGGTAAATAATGGGGGAGGACTGTTTTATGTACGCATACCGTCCTCAATTTGAAAAGAAAAAAGAAAAATTGCTTTCTCTGTTTTTGGCGATCATTGGCGTGGTACTGTACGGTTCCTCGCAAATTCCGGGGGCACCGTTCCCGGGGCTTATTCAAATGCTTGGCATTGCCTTTTTGGCGGTGGCCATTTTAATCATCACTATGTGCATTATGCGTCGCTATGACTACGCGTTAGAGACAGACGAGAGTGGCAAAGTAGATTTTATTATCACCGAGTATTACGGTCGCCGCACCATGGTTGTTTGTCGCGTGGGGCTCTCTGATGTGTGCTCTGTTCTTCCCATTACAAAGGAGACGGAAGAGCAACGCAAGGCACTCAAAAAAGAGGGAACGCACTACAGTTACACGGGCGTGTTATTTGATGAAAAACGCTATCTTGTGGAGATGAATGCCCACGGCGAACACGTTTTTATCACCATTTGTGCCGACGAACGTCTCATTGAGCTTCTTTTGGGTCACTGATAGCAATATTTGTCTCATATTTCTTAAAATATGTCTTGAAAAACAGCACGATTTGTCTTATAATTATCTTACAGACCTTTTTATATATTATAATAAAAAGAAAAGGAGAAAAAAGATATGTCTTTTCCTGTAGCAATTCAAGTCTATTCTGTAAGAGATGCCGCATCCAAGGATTTCCGCGGTACACTCGAACAAATTAAAGAAATGGGCTATGACGGCGTTGAGTTCGCAGGCCTTTACGGCCACAAGCCCGAGGATGTTCGCGCTATGTGCGAGGAACTTGGTCTTGTTCCGATCTCTGCACACGTTCCTTACCTCGATATGGTAAAGGATCCCGAGGGTGTTATCGGTCAGTACGCAACCATTGGTTGTAAGTACGTAGTTGTACCTTACCTCAACCCCGAGTATCGCCCCGGCACACCCAATTTCCAAGACGTTATTAAGAACGTGGAAATGCTTGGTGCGGTTGCAAAGAAGCTGGGCATGACTCTTCTTTATCACAACCACGATTTTGAATTTTTGAAGATTGACGGCAAATATGCTCTTGATATTCTCTATGATAGCGTTCCCGCAGATCTGCTCCAAACCGAGTTGGATATGTGCTGGGTAAACGTTGGCGGTGAAAATCCCTCCGACTATCTGCGCAAGTACAGCGGTCGTTCCCCTGTGGTACACCTCAAAGACTTTGCAGGCTCCAAGTCCGAGAATATGTATGAGCTCATCGGCATTGAAAAGAAAGCCGAAGCAGCACCGCAAAAATTCGAATTTCGCCCTGTTGGCAGCGGCAAGCAAGATTTCCCCTCCATTCTCGAAGCGGCAAAGGATGCCGGCGCAGAATGGGTTGTTGTAGAGCAGGATAACCCCTCTATGGGTCTTTCTCCTCTTGAGTGCGCAGCAAAGAGCCGCGCTTACCTGAAAACGATTGGCTGTTGAGTAGCCGTAACTTAATTATAAAACGGAGGATTTTAAAATGGGATTGGATGATTTCAAGCACAATCAAGAAAAGCAGGTTGTTGATACCAACAGAAGAATGCGCGTAGGTATCATTGGTACCGGTTGGATCGCAGAGTCTCACATCAGATCTTATCTGAAGCAACCCGACGTAGATATTGTTGCGGGTGCTGACCTTGTTCCCGGCAAGGCAAAGAAGTTCTTTGAAAAGTTTGGCGTTGAGGGTGTTAAGACCGACTACGCTTCTCACAAAGAGATGCTTGAGGATAAGAGCCTCAACCTCGATGCAGTTTCTATCTGC
>JAZOMJ010000044.1:0-5138 GCA_045653865.1 Eubacteriales bacterium | reverse complement strand
CATTCTGCGAATAACCTCATCGCGATACTCATCAAGCTTGTCTTGCTCAACAAAGAAGCTGAAAACACGCATACGCTTGGTATCGAGCGCTTTGCAAACTTGGAGCGCGCGACGGAAAGACTCGAGGTGGGGCTCGGAATCGTCGGTGATTTTATATTTTCCAATGGGGGAGCCGTAGGAAGGAACAATGATGCCCTCTGCATCAAAGCGACGCTTGATTTCTGCCAACTCCTCATCCGTTTTTGCAATTACGGGACCGAGATTCATAGCGCGAGGCTCGATGCAGAAGGGTCCGTTTCTCTTCAGCGCTTCGATTTGACCGTCAATACCGTTGTGTGCTTCATCTGCTAAAACGGAGATCAAAAATTTTGCCATAGTAGTTGTCCTTTCGTGATGATTCGTCCTTGACGAAATATGATTTGCGCGCGAACCAAAGCTATTTTTGGCCGCACTTTCTCACTTTAACATTATTATAACAAGTTTATTTGCAAATGTCAATTGCTTTTTTCATAAAAAGTGTTGCAAATATTACTATTTTATGATATAACTAAAGAGGAAACAAAGAATCATTTGCACCGCGTGTTCCCAGAACACCCCGAAATACCGCAGAATGGAGACACTGTTATGAAAAAACTGCATCTGGTATCAAACGCACATCTCGACCCCGCTTGGTTGTGGCGATGGAACGAAGGTCTTGCCGAGGCAATTTCTACCTTCCGCGTAGCCGCTGACTTTTGCGAGGAATATGACGGATATATCTTTAACCACAACGAGGCGCTCCTCTACGAATGGGTAGAAGAACACGAGCCCGCCCTTTTTGCACGTATTCAACGCCTTGTAAAAGAGGGAAAATGGAACATCATTGGCGGTTGGTATCTGCAATCCGACTGCGTAATGACCTCGGGCGAGAGCTTGCTCTCTCAAATTTCGCTCGGCCGCAAATATTTCAAGGAAAAATTCGGTGTAGAGCCCAAGATCGCTATGAACGTCGACTCCTTTGGGCACACGCGCGGTCTTGTGCAAATCCTTAACAAATGCGGCTATGAGGGCTATCTTTCCAAGCGCCCCGAGTGGCTCGCAGGCATCTTTTTGTGGCGAGGATTTGATGCGAGCACCATCCCCGTACACAGTCTTTATGACGGTTACGGTTCTCTTAAAGGCGAGGCAGTAAAAAAGATCAACGAGCACTTTGGTCACGGCCCCGAGCGCGAGGAATCGATGTGCATGTGGGGCATTGGCAACCACGGCGGTGGTGCTTCACGCGAAGATTTGGAGCAAATTGCCGAGAGGATGAAACAAGGCGACATTGAAATGTTCCACTCCACCCCCGAGGCGTTTTTTGCATCGCTCGACCGCACAAAACTCCGCACCGTGAGTGAATCTTTGGTATCTTCGATGGTTGGCTGCTACACCTCGATGGCGCGCATGAAGCAGGCACACAAAAAGCTTGAAAACCAAATTGCCATGACAGAAAAGATCATGAGCTACGCTTCCCTTTCTACCGATTTCGAATACGATGCCGACGAATTGCTCAAAGCAAAAAAAGCACTCGCGTTTTGCGAGTTCCACGACGTGCTTCCTGGTTCGGGCATCAAACTCGTTGAGGAAGACGGCTTGCGCACCCTTGCGTACGGCTCGGAAATTTGCGACAAGCTCTTTACAAAAACCTTCTTCAAGCTCTGCCAAGGGCAAAGAAAAGGCAACCGCAAAGAGGTCCCCGTCATGCTCTTCAATCCTCACCCATACCCCGTTGAGGGCGACTTTGAAATGAGCTTTATGCTTGAGGACCAAAACTGGAACGAGGGACAAAAAACAGTTGCTACTGTTTATGATGAAAACGGCAATGCCCTGCCCTCGCAAAACGAAAAGCCCAACTGCACCTTTAACCTTGACTGGCCGCAAAAGGTCAGCTTCCACGCAACACTCGCACCCTCATCCATCAGCCGCTTTGATTGCCACCTTGAGACCAAAAACAAGGCGGATCTCCCCGTTTTTGACTACCCGTGCGATAAAATCGAGGTTAAAAACGAGCAGGTGGAAATGTCTATCGACAAAAAAACCGGTCTTTTCAACTTCTCTGCAAACGGAAAAATCTTGGTGGAAAACGGCGGTGCTCTTGAGTACTATCGCGACTGCGAGGACGCTTGGGCAATGACCACCGACAACTTCCGCCAAATCATCGGTTCTTTTGAACTCATGAGCGATGCCGAAGCGTGTGACTTTGTGGGCTACCCCGACGACAAAACGCCCAACGTGCGCGTGGTTGAGGACGGCGACGTGCGCACAAAGGTGCAAGCATTCTTCAAATACAATCGCACAACGGCAATGGTCGAGTACACCATGCCCAAGCACAGCAACTATATGGATGTTGACATTCTCGTCTTTTCGGGCGAACCGAATAAGATGCTGAAATATCACATCGACACCGCATTTGAGGGTGTTCCCGTAGGTGAAACCGCTTTCGGCAGAGAGGAACTTTTCCACGACGAGAGAGAAGCCGTTTGCCATAAATGGTGCGGTATTCACAATGCCGAAGATCGCCTCTACGTCATCAATCGCGGCACACACGGCGGCAGTTTTACCGACCACTCGATGAAGATTTCCCTTTTGCGCACCCCCATCTATTCGGCACATACCATAGGCCCCTGTCAGCTCGCACCGCACGACCGTTGGTGCGACCATATGGATATGGGTGAACGCCGCTTCTCCTTCCGCCTGACGGCTGACCAAAACATCGACCGCATGGCGCAAGCCTTTAACGAGGAGCCCTTTGCACTTTCCTTCTTCCCCTCGGGAGAGGGCGAGCGCCCGATGCCTGCCATCACGCTCGACAATGAGAGAATTCTGCTCTCCTCGATGCGCAAAACCGATGACGGGTATCAAATTACGCTCTATAACACCACCATCAAACCCGAAACCGTGCACGTTTCTATTCCTCAATTGGGGTATGAAACCGACCTCGAGTTTGGAAGATATGAGTTGAAGATTTTGGATATTCCCAAGCAATAATACAATAATAAAGAACGGGCGACAAGTGAATCGCCCCTACGGTGAATATTAAAATTCCTTGTAGGGGCGACCATCGGTCGCCCGTTTTTGTTATCGGTTATCGTTTGTTTTCGGGATGCCGAGGACGTCATCCCCTACAAAGCAAATCTAAATTTTGTAGGGGACGACCTCCCGGGCGTCCCGCTTTAAAGAATTTGAGCCAAATTAAGCACCGCCGAGCGTGACCAAAAGGTACTCTCGGCGGTTTTATTATGTGTTGATTGTTTTTGGTTGAATAATTGTACCGATAATTTTGTTTTACTTTCTCGCGTGCTCTATCGCAAGCCACGGATTGATAGCATCTACCTTGCGCTTTTCTATTTTATCGAGAACATAATAAGTAAATGCCAACACAAGCAGCATAATTGAAAAAGAAATGCCATAAATCAACCAATCCCGTTTGTCGTTCCAACGCATATAACCAAACAGAGTAGAAGTCGTTAGAATGGTAACAACAGAAAAACACATTGAGATTGCACGTCTAACCCAAAGATGCTTTGAAAAAAGCCGCGTTTCAAACGTGAAAAAATTAAAGACGTGAGTGGGCAGGAGAATGCACAATATGCAGTAAAACGATTTGATTTGAATATTGACACTTATTAAGGACACCGATAAAGCAAGAAGCAGCGAAAGCGTCATTGCTTGACAAAAAGAAATCCACCATTTTTTGAACATAGCCATAAGACACCAAACTCCTTTCGCCTTATTTCACATTAAAAAATGCTCCAATCGCAGGGGATGTGTCATCATCATATTTCAGCCAACCGCTTGCGAGCGCGTACTGGATGACAGAACCGAGATTATGACCTGTCGTACACAGAGAATTCAGCAAGGCATCAACCATTGCCCCATTCTTGCGAATATTCTCCGGCAAATCTTCATTCAAAATTTCGCGTAAGGTTTGGTTGATGTTGTCGAGCAACTCCATAATTTTAACATGCAATTCTGTCCTGCGGTTGCTATTGTTGATAAACTCTGCACTTTGATTTTTCTTCTTGGCGAATTTTATAAAAGCTTTCGCTGTTCCTTCAGATATAACAACCACATTTGGAATGAATTGACCGTCTTTTTGATAAGCATATCCATAACCGACAAGTTTTTCGGCAATAGAAAGATTTGTTGGTTTCTTTCCCATCACCATTGAATAGAGTTCATAGCACTCCTCTTTTGAGAGGAACGATGGGGTTCTATGACATATCCCTTTGTATTCAAAGCGGAAATGCTTAAAACCATCATGTTGACAGTGATATCCTACGCTTTCAGGTGTCAAGTCGCACTTTTCATAGGCAAGAACATCCCAAATGCCGCCACTCGGTCGTTTGGTTTTACCGAGTTCGGTTTTGGGAGAACTTTTGCAAAGCGCATACCAAGCTTTATAAAAATTCGGTAAAAGTGTCCATTTTGCGTCATCATAGCTTTGATAAGCACCGTAGTAACATAAGCCTGCTTCTTCATACTGTGCCATCAAACGATCTATTGCTTCGGTCATACACGCCACTAACTGCGGCATGATACCCTCATAATAAAAATGAATCTTTTCCTGCATCTCACGGCTAACGATAGGAAAGTTTGTTTCGTATTTGTCGCCTTTTTTGACAAGCAATGTTTGGCATGTTAGATGTTTTACCGTATCTTCCATATACGGCAAAGCAACGCCTACTTCGATTGCAAGCTCTTCTGCCGTCATTGGATTGTCATAACACGCAAGGAAAATATTTTGATTCATTTTGGGATCCATCAGCACCCACGGCTGACCATGTTCTCCGGGACACGTACAAATATTGGAATACGTAATCTCTTCCGGTTTATAACTTCTTTTTCCAAATTCTCTTGCCATATTCATACCTTCTTTCAAAATTTCTCGTGCACGGAAAAGTCGGGACTTGACCGTGTTTTCGGGGAGTGAGAGAGTTGATGCAATTTGGCGAATACTCTTGTTTTCGATGTAATAGGCAACGACGATGTTGCGATAATCACTTTTGATGAACGCCAGCTCGCGCCGAAGCAGAGACATCTCTTCTCTGTGTATCATTTCATCAAGGATGTTTTCGCTTGTGTCTTCGATTTCATAATCGCCGATGTCGGAGCCA
>JAZOMJ010000043.1:0-2737 GCA_045653865.1 Eubacteriales bacterium | reverse complement strand
CCTGCCGCCATCATTGTGGAGATGATCTTGGATGTAAGCGTAGAAAGAATACTCGCCTTAACACCCGAACCGAGACCGTCAAGTCGGATCGTAGCCATGTCGTTCTGTGAGCCAAGGAGTTGAATCTATCAATTGTCTCCTAAGACCGCTTGGCCTCCGACTTCCTGCCGCCATCATTGTGGAGATGATCTTGGATGTAAGCGTAGAAAGAATACTCGCCTTAACACCCGAACCGAGACCGTCTGCCAAAACGATGACCGTGGAATTTTCATTTTCTTCCACAACGTCTACGTGGTCACCGCAAAGCTCTTCACCTACGTGGTTGATGCTTTTATATCCGATATCTGCACACAAATCATTCATCGCCGATAGACTCCTTCAGCTTTGTGAGCGCAATCTTGGTTTCGGCAGCGGTTTCGCCCAAGAGAGATGCAATTTCTTGCACGATTCTCATTTGTTTTTCAACAACGGTGTCGGCAACCTCAACGGTTTGCTTGTTGATGCGCGCTTTCTTTTCGCGGTCAAATTCTTCGTCGGTGATATCACGCATAATGCCGATGAGCATACGCGAATCGGGATCGTAAACCACCGTTTGCTTTACGTACTTTTTATACTCTGCAAGGTAGGTGCGTTGATCGCGCACGGTTCTGCCGCTGTTGCGAACTTGAATGAATACAGAGGGGTCGAGAATACGGATAACGGGTTCACCGAGGACGTCGGATGCTGCACGGATGTTCATGATCTTGCGTGCCGCATTGTTGATTTGCTGAACCTCGAGCCCCTCGTTGAGCACGATAAGACCGTCGGGAGTGTTGTTTACAATGGTATCGGAGAAGCTTTCTGCCTTATCCTTGAGGTAGGGCAGGCACATCGAGATCTCTGCTTTACCTTGAATGATCGCGATTGCCTTTTCACGGCAGGAGTTGTAGCCGCAGGAGCCGCAGTTGAGCTCGTCCGCGGGGCGGAACTTGCCCATTTGACGGAGAACCGACATAATCTCGCTCTCGCTGGGCGGAGCAAGCTTGCGCTCGATCATAGAGAAGTTTTTTTTGAGGTTTTCGTGTGCGGGTTGCTCTACGGTAAAGTCATGCTCGCCTGCATATTGGGCAATGGTGATGTAATCCTTTACGGGGTCACTCATGTGGTATTTTTCCATAACGGGTCCGCCAACACAGCTGCCAATGCAAGCCGACATTTCAATAAAGCATTTATGAATGCCGCCGTTTTCAATATTTTTGAGCGCCGCAATGCAGTTTTCAACGCCGTCAAGCGCGAGGTAGGTATAGCCGGGAGCGTTTTGTGCCATGGTTTTGAGCACGCCGCCCGTAGTGGGGAAGAAGCGCGCGCGGCTTTCGGGGGTGTTGTCCATTTCCGGCTCTAATTCAATGCCTTCTGCTTTGAGCCAGTTGGTCAGCTCTTCAAAGGTGAGAACCGCATCCACAATGCCCTCGTAATATTCGGCTTCATCCTTTTTGGCAACGCAAGGGCCGATGAATACGGTTTTTGCATTGGGCATTCTCTTTTTAATATCGTCGCAATGTGCCTGCATGGGAGACATGACGTTGGCAAGATATTGCAACAGAGAAGGGAAGTGCTTTTGAATGAGCAGATTGATGGAGTGACAGCAAGAGGAAATGAGAATGTCTCTGTCTTCTTCGCGTAGCATTCGCTCGTATTCGGTTTTGACGATGGTGGCACCGATAGCGGTTTCCTCTACGTCATAAAAGCCGAGTTTTTTGAGCGCCTTACGCATTGATTCTATGCCAACGCCCTTGTAGTTTGCGATAAACGAAGGCGCCAAGCTGACAACAACGGGGTCTCCGCTCTGGAGTAGCACGCGCGCCTTTTCGGTGCCGTCTACAATTTCTTTTGCGTTTTGAGGGCAAACGACAAAGCAGTGTCCGCAAAGAATGCACTCGTTGCCAATGATGTGTGCTTGGTTGCCTGAAAAGCGAATGGCCTTAACAGGGCAGTGACGAATGCACTTATAGCAGTTTTTGCAGTTTGATTTTTTGAGTGTCAAGCAGTTTGCCATTTCTGTTACTTCCTTTCGTTTTCGATTACGTCAAGTATGTTTTTCTTGAAAAATTCTCTAAAGTTCTGGGGGGTAATACCTACGTGAACGTCATCATTGATTTGTACCGTAACGCCAACGCGGTTGCACTTGCCGATGCAAAAGCTACCGGAAAGTACAACCTCATCTTCGATGTGATATTCTTCAATGGAGCGTTCAAACAATTCTACAATTTCAGGGGAGCCCTTCAGGTGACAAGAGGATCCCACGCAAATTTGAACGAACAGCATAATTTACACCTTTGCCAAAACTTCGTTTGCGAAGAACTCGTCAACGGTTTCGGGAGTTACGGAGTGGAAGGTGTCGTTAACGGTTACGCAAACGCCCATTTGGCATTTGCCCATGCAAAATGTGCCACCAAGCTCTACTTTATCACTAAGATTGTTTTCTGAAATCAAATATTGCAGCTGCTCTACTACCTGGCGAGAGCCCTTGATGTGGCAGGAGCTACCGATGCAAACTGTAATTTTAAGCATTTTATTTTACCTCACAATATTTCTATAAATTAGGGGTATTGGCGGGAGTGACCTCCCGCCATACGAGTATACTATCAATTATTGGTAATCGACAACGCTGACCCAGCTCATCAGGAATTCGCGTTCCTTTTCGTTGCCCTTAACCGATTGAGAAGCGGCTACAATGGGCATCCACTTTTGAACGTAC
>JAZOMJ010000042.1:0-1587 GCA_045653865.1 Eubacteriales bacterium | reverse complement strand
TTGCCGACCGCCGAGGGGGGGGCCTTACGACAAAGTGCCGGACTTTCTTTCCGTCTTGCCGATGCAGGCGAGGAAATCCCGGTGCTCACCGAAGCAGCCGCCGATGCAAGAGAAATTCTTTCCCATGACCCCGAGCTTACAGAAAATCCGCTCCTGCGCGAGCACATCAAGGGATTGTTCAGCATCGAAGCAGGGTTGATTAGTTAGTTATCTAAAGCAAAAACGTTTAATGAATGCAAATTGTGCAAAGAGCGATGGAGAACCTCTTAATGGCTCCCTTGTGTAAAGGGAGCTGTCAAATGCCGCAAGTGCATTTGACTGAGGGATTGTTTTTATGTAAAACACCCCTTTACAATCCCTCCGTCACCCTTCGCACGGCGACGGGTGCCACCTCCCTTTACACAAGGGAGGCCTAAGCAACCTTAGCCAAAGAGATTGTTCCATAAATACAAAAACTTATCCCCCGCTTGGGGAGAAAGGATAATAAAATGCCTGAATTCAATTACCATCAAAACCCTGCATATTTGCACATCGGTTGCGAAAAACCGCGTGCGTATTTCATTCCCTATCAAAGCGAAGCGGCGGCAAATACCGCCAATCGCGCAAACTCAGATTATTTCTATTCTCTTTGTGGCGAGTGGAGCTTCCGCTATTATGACGCACTCTACAACGTGCCAAACTTCCTCGATCCTGCGTGGGAGTTTGCAAAGGGTGACCGTCTGCCCGTGCCCATGAGCTGGCAATATGCGCTCGGTCGCGGCTACGATACGCCTCACTATATCAATGTCAACTATCCCATTCCCGTAGACCCGCCCTACGTGCCCGTTGATAACCCTTGCGGACTTTACGAGCGCACCTTCGAGGTGGACGGTGATGTTTTGGCAAGCAAAAAGCTTTATATGGTGTTTGAGGGTGTGGATTCCTGCTTCTACCTTTACATCAACGGCAAATTTGCGGCATACAGTCAGGTTTCGCACATGACCACCGAGGTCGCTGTTAACGATTTCCTCGTTGCAGGTGAGAACCGCGTGCAAATCCTCGTGCTCAAATGGTGCGACGGCACATACCTTGAGGATCAGGACAAGATCCGTTCCTCGGGACTTATCCGCGAGGTTTATCTGCTCTCGCGCGATGCCGTACATATTGAAGATATTTATGCACGTTCTGCATTAAATGACGATTTCAGCCGTGCTATCATTACCACCGAGCTGACCTTAACAGGTTGCGGTGAGGTTTCTTGCCGTCTCGTTTCCCCCACGGGCGAGGAAATCGCATCGAGCAAAAACACGGTTGACGGAACGCGCGATTTTGCCATTCAAATTGAAAACCCCATTCTTTGGAGCGATGAAGACCCCAATCTTTACCTGCTTTATTTGCAATGCGGCAACGAGGTCATCCGTCAAGAGATCGGTCTGCGCCGCTTTGAAATCAAGGGCAAAGTCCTCTTTGTCAACGGCAAAAAGGTCAAGGGCAAGGGCGTCAACCGCCACGATAGCCATCCGCAGCTTGGCAGTGCCACCCCCGTGGAGCATATGCTGCGCGACCTTTACATCCTCAAGGCGCACAACGTCAATATGATCAGAACCA
>JAZOMJ010000041.1:0-15077 GCA_045653865.1 Eubacteriales bacterium | reverse complement strand
CCTCCCAAAAGGCAAAGGGTGACGGCATCAGGGGTGTGAGATACCACAGGGCGTGTGCAAAACGTCCGCTCTCCAGATAGCGGTCGAGCACCTCTGCCATGTGGGTGAGGCGTTGCATTTCGTCATAGCTCATCCATTTGCTCTGCAAAACCGTATAGGGCGGTGTTGGGAGATAGCAATATTCGTATTCCTCGGCACGTGCGCGGAGCTCGGTGCCGTGTAGCAGCTTGAGAAAGCCGAGTTGGAGCATATCCGATGCGCCATAGGCATCGTTAAAGGATTTGGCAAAGGATGCGTAATCCTCATACGGAAGCCCTGCAATGAGATCAAGGTGCACGTGCACGTTGCCCACCTTGCGGATGCGTCTTGCGGCTCCAATGACCTTTGCGGCATCGATATGGCGCGAAGATGCGGCAAGTGTTTTTGGATTTGTGCTTTGGAGTCCGACCTCAAGTTGTACTTTCCCTTTTGGAAAACGCGAAAGGATATCGAAGCTTTCCTCATTTAAGAGGGTTGCGCAGATTTCGAAATGATAGCTTTTGGTATATTTTTCGTCAAGGAGTGCCTGCCAAATGGCATTTGCGCGCTTGACGTCGGCATTGAATGTGCGGTCGACGAACTTGATGACCTTGCACTTGGCGTGGATTCTTTCAAACTCCAAAAGCTCGTCCAGTGTTTGTTCTACACTTTTGAAGCGCACGCCGTGTGTTGCCGACGAAAGGCAATAGGCGCAGGAATAGGGACAACCGCGTGAGGATTCGTAATACAAAATACCGCCCGTCTCCTCTCCCTCGCGGTAGTGCACGCCTGCATCTGCAAAGGTGACGGCATCACCGCCCGAAATGCGCGGATAGTCTTTCCCCTCGCCGATTGCTTGGCAGAGAGAAAGCATGGCTTCCTCGCCCTCACCACGCACGATGGCATCCGCCCAAGGGGTGTTCTCAAAGCGTTCCAAACCGTAGGAGACCTCGGGACCTCCGAGCACAATTTTGCTCTTTGGCAACAAGCTTTTGAGCGTTTCGCCAAGGGTGAGCATGGGTTCGATGTTCCAAATATAGCAAGAAAAACCGTAAACGTCGGCTTTTTCGCGATAAAGATGCTCTAGGATATGTGCGGTGCGGTCGCGCAGGGTATGCTCTATGAGCACAACCTCAAAGCCTGCACGCTCCAAGGGCTCTCGCAAGCACCGAATTGCCAAATTGGAATGCGAAAAAGAACCGTTTATGGCAAACAGTACAATCTTCATAACGCTTTCCTCCTTTTGGTCTCTTTTATTTTTCAAATTGCCACACGATGCCAAAATCGGTGGCGAGAATTTCATACAAACGTGTGTCGGTGACGTTTTCTTCAATATGAATCAGTTCCCCACCCTCAAAGATTTTATAGTCGCGGTCATTGATGGCGCGTCTGCCGCCCCACGTTTTGATGGCAACCATTGGCGACTTGTTAAAGGGAGATGACGGATGCTTTTCGCAATAAAACGAGGGTTGGATAAAATCGATATCGAGTTGCTCTTCCTCGGTAAAAGCATAATACGGCTTCCATTCGCCGTCTACTTTTTCGTTAAGCACCCAGCCAAGGAAAGCATCCTTTGCAAAGCAGAAAAAGCCGTTTTCGCATTCTTGCTCAACGCCCTCCTCCAAAAGGAGCGGATTTCGCGGTGCTTCAATGCCAATGCCAACCTCTACAACATAGCGTTTGCCCTCGCACTCGGCAACCACCACACGGTGACGGCGCACGGGAATTTCTGCTTCACCACGCAAAAAGCGTGCAAAATAGCATTTTGCAGAAAAACCGAGTTCTTGGAGCAAATGAAAGATTGCCCCATTCAACTCGAAGCAATATCCGCCACGGTGATGGGTGACGATTTTATCAAAAAGTGCTTCTTTGGAAAGGTCAATCGGCTTTTCGTTTAGAATATCCAAATTCTCGTACGGAACCGAACATATATGATTTTGTTGCAGTTTTTTGAGAAATGCGTAGGTGTGTGACACATCATTGGCATCCATGCCGATGCGATTGAGATATTGAGCGGTGTTCATGTTGTTCTCCTCAATTTTACTTCCCTTGTATTATAGCACGAAATGCGACAAAAGTAAAGAGGGCGAAGCACATTCGCCCTCATTTAGATGAAATTATGTTTCCCCGAAAAGTTTTTGGCAGAAAGATTTTGTAAAAGCTTCCTTGGCAGAGAAATCCATCGCTGTGGAATAAATATCCTCCAGGCGGAAGTGCACTTGGCGTACTTTTTCAAGGGCGTCGAGGGCTTCGGCACGCAATGCACGGCTGATGCGGTCGATGATGCGCAGTTCTTGGCGTACACCTCGCATAGAAGCAGTATTTACAAAACGGCGCATACAAATTCGATGATGTGGATAATCGCATTCTTCCTCGGGGCATACCACAATAGCCATTCCGCTTTGCGAGAAGAAAAGCCCATCGATTTTATCTGCCTCAACAGGATCGTGTGAAATACGAACTGAAAGACGCTTTTGTGTGGCGATTTTGCCAAGCTCCATCATCAAATACTGTGCCGCCCCGTGGCAATCGGCTACCAAGTAAATCTCCTCAGCTTCATAAAAGTAGGTATCCAATCCCACCTCTCCCCTCATACCAACCGAATGGATGAGTGCAGGCTGTGCCAAATAGGCTTCCCCATCGGGCACCTCGCGCAAAAGCTTTTGCGCTTGCAGGGCGATTTTTTCTTTGTTGATGTAGGGTGCCACCAACACATCTCGATTGGCTCGCATATTGCCAAAACCGCTCAAATAACGGTAAGCACGACGGTAAGCATCGCTTTTTTCACGTCCCAACTGCTCAATTTCGGCACGGCGTGCCAAAAGAGCTTCGCTATTCCAAAACTGACCTAAATTGATAATATCCTCACGCGCACCGGGGCAAAGCGGCTCGAACAAATGCGGGGCTGTGGCATCTAACAGGGCCAGCCCCTCTCTCCCATCTTTGGTGAGCACAATCGCATCCAAAGAATCGGGGTCGGAAGAACAGTAAATATATTCACATTGCCATCCATACTCGCCCCCAGCCTTTGAAACGTCGCGCAGAAAACGGCTCTTGCCGGTTCCGGGTCCCCCTTTGATTGCCCAAACGTGACCGATGCGCGAGGCGCGAAAAACATCTTCATAATAACTGATAAATCCGGTGGTACTGTTGGATGCGGCAAAATAGGCATTCTCACCGGTGGATTTGATATTCATAAACACTTTCCCCCGTTCTATTTTGCTATTATTGTATGCACGAGGAAAAGAAATGTTCTACTTTTTTGGAGGATTGCATATAGTGAGTAAAAAAAGACAAGGAGTATGACGTGCAGAATATTCAAATTGCATACAAGCACTCCCCTCTGCCAAACGTTTTGCAGAGTTGTTTGCCACCTCATCTTTGGGATGCGATTTTGCGCGTTGGTGCCTCTCCCATTGAGGAAATTCGCTTGCGATCTGGTCGTGTGCTCACCGTAACCTCTCGGCAAAAAAGCCTTGGGTGCGGTGTTGTGGTTGGAGAACGCGAATTGCAAGAAATCTTCAACCGTATGTGCGGCGGTTCCCTTTATGCGTACGAGCAAACCATTCGCGAGGGATTTATTCCCCTCTTTGGTGGCATTCGCGTGGGTGTGTGCGGAAGTGCCGCCTGCGAAAACGGCAAAATCATTGGTGTCCATAACATCACGGGGCTGATGATTCGCATTCCGCACGCAGTTGCCGTACAGACGGATGCGCTCTTGAAAGTCTTTTTGGAAGATTGCAGTGGCCGCGGAATGCTGATTTACGCCCCTCCCGGAGTTGGCAAAACCACTCTTTTGCGTGCCATTGCCGCTTGTGTTTCATCTCCACGGTACGGTCACCACACCGTAATTGTGGATACGCGTGGCGAATTGAACGTGGACTTAGAGAACCCTGCCTATTCTCTTGATATTATGAGTGGATATCCGCGGGATGTCGGCATTGAAATTGCCGTGCGCACGCTTGGAGCGCAACTGATTATTTGCGATGAAATCGGCAGTATGGCAGATGCACATGCCACACTTGGGGCTTCTAACTGCGGTGTTCCAATCATTGCATCGGCACATGCCGCGAGTCTTGACGAATTGATGGCACGCCCTGCCATCTCTGTTTTGCATCGGGCGCATGTGTTTGAAAAATATGTCAGGCTTTTGCGACGAGTTGCGGGAGGATTTGATTATGAAATTGCGGATTGGTGCAACATTCCCATAGCAAAGGAGAGGTGAAATGGTAAAGATTTTGGGCGCCTTGCTGATTTTGTCGGTGGGCATTTTCTCAGCATTCGTTTCGGTACAATATGAAAAAAAGCGCCTTTCGGTGGTGGACGGGTGGATTGACCTCATCCTTTACATTCGCGGACAAATCGATTGCTATCTGATGCCCTTGGATGACATTCTTTCGGGGGGTGACCGCGCCTTGTTTGAGGCGTGTATGTCACCCGAAAATGCGGCAGATTTACCTGCTATCCTGGAAGCCTCACAAATCTATCTCGATGGGGATGCCAAAAGAACCTTAGAAAGCTTTGTGCGTGAAATTGGCGCGGGATATCGTGAAGAACAACTGAAAAGGTGCGATTATTTTATTGCTTCGTTGCGTGCACAACGAGAAAAAATCGCTGCCGCGCTGCCTATGCGCACGCGTCTTTGCGCAACACTTTGCGTGTGCATTGCTTTGGCAACAGCAATTTTGTTGTGGTAAAACAAAAAGATTAGGAGACGTACAGATGGATATTTCCCTAATAATGAAAATTGCAGGCATTGGTATGCTCGTATCGGTTGCCTCACAGATTTTGAGCAAAAGCGGACGTGACGAACAAGCTATGCTTGTAACCGTTGCAGGTATTCTTGTAACCCTGATGCTTTTGGTTTCACAAATACGAGAACTGTTTGACATGATTGTTTCTACCTTTGGAATGTAGATATGACGATGCTGAAATTGTGTATGGTTGCGCTTTTGGTTTTGACAAGCTCCTCTGTTATTCGCGGATGGAAATCCGATTTTTTGCCCCTGATTCGTATAGGAGCGATTGTTTTGTTTGGCGCTTTGCTGATAGCAAGTGCCACACCGCTCTTATCTTTGGTGACAACGCTTGCAGGCGGTGCCGGTGTTTCCTCATACATCGAAATCATTCTCAAAGGGCTTGGAATTGTCATTTTAACACAAATTTGTGCGGATATTTGTCGAGATAGCGGTGAGGGTACGCTTGCCGCAAACATTGAAACGGTTGGCAAATTGGAGCTTTTGCTCCTCTCGATTCCCCTCATTGAAGAAATCCTTGACACTGCAAAAACGCTTTTGGAGATGGGGGGATTGGAATGAAGCGCTTGATTTTAGGGCTCTTTTTTCTGCTTGTTTTGCTCCTTGCTCTCCCCTTTTCGGCTTGTGCCGAAAAGACCGAAACGCTACCCGATGCCTACCGCGATTTGCTTGACGCTCTGCCACCATCAATTTTGGAGAAACTCCCCGAGGGGGCATTTTCAGAGGAAGCCGAAGCGGTTGGCGGTGCGGTGGGAGAAATGAGCAATTTTTCCTATCTCTTGCAAACCATTCTTTCGCTGATTGGTTTGCGCTTGGGTGAATGCTTGAAACTGCTTGCCTCCCTTATGGGAATCTTGATTTTATCCTCGATTTGTCGCACCTTTTGCACCTCAATCGGAAAACCCGAAATTGTACGCGCGTTCTCTTTTTTGATGACGCTCATCATCACCGTTGCAATTTTTGCAAAAGGCTTTGGAAGCATTGAGGGGACTGTTTCTTATTTTCAAACGCTCAATGCCTTTACCTCTGCCGCCATTCCCTTAATGGGGAGTCTCTACGTAATGGGTGGCAATGCCGCGGCGGCGGTGGCTACGTCGGCAGGACTTTCTCTATTTATGACCGTGCTCGAAGAGGTGGTGGGGAGAAGCATTGTTCCCTTTTGTGGCATTTGTTTGGCTCTCTCGCTCATTGGAGCGTGTGGTGGGGCTCCCCGTTTGGGCGGCATTTTGGCAAGCTTGAAAAAGAACTACACCTTGATGCTTTCCTTTTTGATGATGCTGCTTTTGGCAATGCTCTCTGCGCAAACAGTGCTTGGCGCAAGTCAGGATACGCTGGCTATGCGAAGTGCAAAGTTTGCGGCAGGCAGTCTCATTCCCGTGGTGGGGGGCTCGGTTGCCGAGCTTTTGCGCTCGGTAAGTGCAAGTGTTGGCTATATGCGGAGCGCAGTGGGGATTTGTGGCGTTCTTTTGCTACTCCTTTTGATGTTACCAACGCTTGTGGAGCTTCTGCTTGCCCGTACAACGTGGCAGATTTGTTCTTTTTTTGCCGAGCTCTTGGGGTGCGACGGAGAAAAGCGTTTGCTTGACGAGTTTGCATCTATCAACGGTTACCTCATTGCGGCAGTTGCCATTTGCTCGTCGGTGCTCTTTCTCACCTTTACCCTTTTTACCCATTGCGCCACGGCGCTCGCTTGAATTATGGACGACATCAAAACCTATTTGCTTTCTATTTTCGCCACCGCGCTCCTCATTACGGTGGTGGACATCCTTGCCCCCGGTGGCAGTGGACTTTCCAAGCATCTCAAGCTTGTCACTTCCCTTGTATTCGTTTGCATTCTCATCTCTCCAACGCTCTCATTTGCCGAAAAGCTCAAGGATTTTGCAAACGGAGATTGGGAGCTTGCGATTGAGGGAGATATCGAAGATCATTATTCCTCGGAGCTTCAAAATGCGCTTGACGATGCCTCAAAAGAATATTTTGAAAACATGTTGAAATTGACGCTTTGCAAGGAGTTTGACATTGCCGAGGACAATTTGCGCGTGGCTGTGGAATGGATTGGTGAAACGGAAAATTTACGCCCCCAAAAGGTGAGCGTTATTCTTTCGGGCAAGGCGATTTGGAAAAATCCTGCCAAAATTGAGGAATATGTGACTTCCCTTTTGGGATGTGCTTGCGTCAGCGCGATTGAATAAACTTGACATGAAACAGGAGTGGTTATGTTCGATTTTTTTAAAAAAGGAACCGCCTCGGAAAAAGGGCGGCTTCGGTTATATCTTTTGCTTGGTTGCGGCCTGCTTGGCATTTTGCTCATCCTGCTTGGGAGCAGCGGAAAAACGGCAGAGGAAGCGACCAAAGAAACGCCTTACAGTACCTCGAGTGACGAATTGGTGATTTATCAAGATTATCTTGAAGAACGCATCAAAACGCTTTGCGAATCGGTAAGCGGTGTGCGCAACGTGACCGTTGTCGTCACGCTTTCGAGCACCTTTGAGTCGGTCTATGCCACCGAGTGGCCAGACGGAAACGAAGAATACGTCATTCTCGGCAGCGGCTCTTCCGCCTCTCCCATTTACCTCTCGCGCTCCGCACCCGAAATTGCCGGCATCGGCATCGTTTGCTCGGGTGGTGCGAATGATAACGTGCGACGGGAGTTGATTTCACTTTTGAGTGCAACGTTTCATATTAGTTCGAACAGGATTTATATCACCGAGGCGGGATAAGGGGCGTTTTTTGCGGGGGAACTTTTTAAAAAAAGTTCCCCCGCACCCCCTCAAAAACTTTCTCACACAATTTATCCAAATAGATTTGTTAGTGCACAAACAGACGGTCAACGCGAGCGCAAAGCTCGCTTCTGCTATCGCAAGAAATCAGGGACCACCGAGACCGTGATTTCTAAGAGAGTTGATTGGAAACAAAACGGGCGATTCACGAATCGCCCGTTTTACACAGAAAAGGGACAGATGCGAAATCTGTCCCTTTTGTACGTCTTATCTGATGTCGACGTTTACTTTTTTGCCGCTGTTGACGGAAGCAGCTTTCATTACGGAACGGATTGCCTTTGCAATCTTACCGTGTCTGCCGATTACCATACCCATATCGTCGGGTGCTACAGAGAGGGTGAGAGTAATGGTCTTTTCATCCTCTTCTTGCACAACCTTAACTTCGTCGGGAGAATCTACGATTGCTTTGGTAATGTTAACGAGAGTTTCCTGCAAGTTAATCATATCACTGTGTCTCCTTATCGGACGGCTCAGTCAACGATGCCACTCTTCTTCAGCAGGGACTTAACAGTTTCGGTGGGTTGAGCGCCGTTAGCGATCCACTTCTTTGCCTTTTCTGCGTCAATCTTGATTTCTGCGGGCTCGGTGAGGGGGTTGTAGTAACCGATTTCCTCAATGAAGCGGCCGTCTCTGGGAGAACGGCTGTCTGCTACGATTACGCGATAGAAGGGTGCTTTCTTCATACCCATTCTTCTCAGTCTCATTTTTACTGCCATGGTTTGTTTCCTCCATAAATTAAAAAATATTTTTATTTTTTGTTTTTTCTTGATTTATAATGAACGGCGAAATCAGAAAGGTAACTTCATTCTGCCGAGCATTCTCTTGCCTTGTTTGGTTTTACCCATATTGGTAAACTGCTTCATCATTTTAAGCATTTGTTCAAACTGTTTGAGCAGTTTGTTAACCTCTTCAACCGAGGTGCCCGAGCCTGCCGCAATTCTCTTTTTGCGAGATGCGTTGATGATGTCGGGGCGTTCTCTTTCTGCCTTGGTCATTGAGTGAATAATGGCTTCGGTGTGCGCCATCGCCTTTTCATCAATTTTGACGTCTTTCATAGAGCCGGGTTTTACACCGGGCATCATGCCCATCAGCTGCTCGAGGTTACCCATGTTTTTGAGCTGTGCGAGCTGCTCGAGGTAATCATCCAAGGTGAATGTCTGTTGGCGCATTTTTTGTTCGAGCTCAGCCGCCTGCTTTTCGTCATAAGCCGCTTGCGCCTTGTCGATGAGGGTAAGCACGTCGCCCATACCGAGGATACGCGATGCCATACGGTCGGGGTGGAAAGGCTCGATGGTATCCAGCTTTTCGCCCATACCCACAAACTTGATAGGCTTGCCCGTAACGTAGCGGATAGAAAGTGCCGCACCACCTCTGGTATCGCCATCGAGCTTTGTGAGAATTACGCCCGTGATGTCCAAGAGATTGTTAAAGGTTTCGGCAACGTTGACCGATTCCTGACCGATCATAGAGTCGACGGTCAAGAGAATTTCGTCGGGATTGACCTCTGCCTTGATATTTTTGAGCTCATCCATGAGTACTTCGTCGATTTGCAGACGACCTGCGGTATCGTTGAATACCATATCATAGCCCTTTTGGTTTGCATATTTGATGGATTCCTTTGCGATTTCAACGGGAGAAACCTTATCGCCCATTGTAAATACGGGAATATCCAACTTTTCACCAACCACCTGCAACTGTTTGATAGCCGCGGGGCGGTAGATGTCGCCTGCAACGAGAAGCGGACGCTTGCCCTGCTTTTTATACATACCCGCAAGCTTGCCTGCGTGGGTAGTTTTACCTGCACCTTGGAGACCAACCATCATAATAACCGTTGGCGGCTTGGGTGCAATGGTGAGCTTGGCTTGGGAACCGCCCATGAGTCGTGTGAGTTCTTCGTTTACAATCTTAACAACCTGTTGCGCAGGAAGCAAGGATTCGAGAACCTCGGCACCGACCGCACGTTCGGAAACGATTTTGATAAAATCGCGAACTACTTTGAAGTTAACGTCAGCCTCGAGCAGTGCGAGCTTGATCTCGCGCATACCCGCCTTGACATCTGCCTCGGTGAGTTTGCCCTTGTTGCGAAATTTCTTAAAGGCGTTGTTTAACTTTTCGCCTAAACTTTCAAACATTTACGCACTCCTTTCGTTATTACCCTCCAACGGTTTCCAAAAGCTTTTGGGCAGATTGGCGAACCTCGCCCTCTATCCCCTTTTGCTCCATCAAAGAAATGAGCTGTTCGGTTTGCTCCTCCAAGGTTTGAAAACGCTTGGCAAGCCCCAACTTTTCTTCATAGAACATAAGCTCTTCGCCCGCTTTTTTAATCAGCTCGCGAACACCTTGTCTGGAAATACCGATCTCCTCTGCAATCTCTGCCAAAGAGAGGTCATCGTTATAGTAGTAATCCAACACCGTTCGTTTCCGCTCCGAGAGCACGTCGCCGTAAAAATCGAGCAAATAACCGATTTCAAGGTTTTTTTCAAACATCTTGTTTTCACCTCCGAATGGGTGTAAAGCAAATTGCTTTACATAGTATATCATAAGAGTTCCCTTTTGTCAACACTTTTTCAAAATTTTTTTCATCTTTTTTGCGTTTTTGTTGCAGTTGCGCCCAAAATATGATATAATGAAGAAAAATTGTGGAGGTCAACTATGAAAACCGATGCTTGGATACAAAAAAATATGCCCTCCATGAGTGGCAAAACGGTTGCCATCAGTGGCGCCACCGGCGGAATTGGGCAAGCCCTTTGCCGTCACCTCGCTTCCCTTGGGGCAGAGCTTTGGTTACTTGACCGCAACAGTGAACGCTCCTTGGCTTGGATTGAAAAATTGAAAGCGGAGTTCCCCTCCCTCAATGCGCGTCATTTGCGCCTTGACCTTGCCAACTTCGAGACGGTGCGTTCGGTGACCGAGAAATTGCAAAAATCAACGCCCGACTACCTCATTTTCAATGCAGGGGTTTATCACGTTCCGCGTTACACCACAAGTGTTGGGCACGATAACGTGTTCCAAATCAATTTTGTGGCTCCCTACTATATGGCGCGCACGCTCCACACCGCGATGAAAGAGCGCGGTGGCCGCATTGTGGCGGTTGGCAGTATTGCACACAACTATTCAAAGATTGATTTGAATGATGTTGAGTTCCTCACACGCAAGGAATCCTCAAAGGTTTACGGCAATGCAAAACGCTTTTTGATGTTCTCGCTCTTCGGACTCGATGAGAGTGACAAGGTTATCACTATAGCGCACCCCGGCATTACCTTGACCAATATTACGGCGCACTACCCCAAAGTGATTTATGCGCTGATCAAACACCCGATGAAGGTGATTTTTATGTCTCCGCGTCGCGCGTCTCTTTCCATTCTTGCGGCAATGGTGCAGGATGCCAAAAAGAACGAGTGGTTTGGCCCCCGCTTGTTTGACATTTGGGAGCTGCCGAAAAAGAAGCTTCTCAAAACCTGCTCTGCGAAAGAAGCCGCAGAGATTTGCCGAGTAGCAGAGAAAATTTTTTCGGATTTGCGTTAAAAAAACAATTCAATCTTGACAAACCGTCAAAAATAATGGTATAATTCTTTTGATATAGAGATCCTTCCAAAAAGGAGAGAAACAGTTATGAAAAATGGATTTTTGAAGATTGCCGCCGCCACTCCCGCGGTTCGCGTAGCCGACACAAAGGCAAATGCCGAGGCGCATATCGCGCAAGCGCAAAAGGCGTACTGTGAGGGTGTGCGCGTGTTAGTGTTCCCTGAATTGTCTCTCACGGGGGCTACCTGTGGGGATTTGTTTGCGACCGACACACTTTTGAATGCCGCAATCGACGCACTCAAGACGTATCTTGACGCAACCCAAGAATTGGGTATGGTATCGGTTGTGGGACTCCCCTACTCTGCTCACGCAAAGGTTTATAACACATCCGCCGTTTGCCACGCGGGCAAGCTGCTCGGTCTTGTTACAAAGAGAAAGACCGATGAACGTCATTTTGCATCCGCCCCCGATTTCGTAGAAGAAGTTCTTTTTGCAGATGAGCACGTTTCCCTTGGTACCGAGCAAATTTTCACTTGTGAAACAATGCCCTCCCTCACGCTTGCCGTGGAGATTGGTGAGGATTTGCACACGCTCTATGCGCCCTCTCTTTCGCACAGTGCGGCAGGCGCGACTGTTATTTGCCATCCCACGGCAATGCCCGAAATTGTTGGTAAAAAGCCCGCGCTTGACGCCATTCTCGCGGCGCACACCGCACGTACACACACTGCGTATATCACATCCATTGCGGGCGACGGTGAATCGACCACCGACAACGCCTTTGGCGGCAGAAAATTGGTGGTTGAGAACGGTGAAGTTGTTGCCACGTCCGCTCCCTTTGACGGCTCCGAGCTTCTTGTTACCGAGCTCGATCTTGAAAGAGTGATGCATGACCGCCGCCGCGCCAACCTCGTTGACCCCGGCAGTTGCCACACGGTTGTTCCCTTTTCCCTCGCAGTTGTTGAAACAAAACTGACACGCAAATTAGATGCCACACCTTTTTTCCCGGTAGCGCCCGCTGAGCTTGCCGCACACTGCGAGCGCGTTTTAACCGTTGCCGCGGCAGGACTCAAAACACGCATCACGCGTGCGTGGGCAAAAAAGATTGTGATTGGCATTTCGGGCGGTCTTGACTCTACCCTGGCACTTTTGACAATGGCGCGCGCTATGGACTCTCTCGGACGTCCTCGCACCGACATTGTGGCGGTTACCATGCCCTGCTTTGGCACAACTGCCAGAACCAAGAGCAATGCCACCGTGCTTTGCGAGGAGCTTGGTGTCGACTTCCGCTGTGTTGATATTTTTGATGCTGTCAACGTGCATTTCCGCGATATCGGGCACGATCCCGCGCTTCGCGACGTCACTTATGAGAACGCGCAAGCGCGTGAGCGCACACAGGTACTGATGGATATCGCCAACGATTGCGGCGGTATGGTAATCGGTACGGGCGACCTCTCGGAATTGGCTCTCGGTTGGGCAACCTACAACGGTGACCATATGTCGATGTATGGCGTGAATGCTTCCATTCCCAAAACGCTCATCGGTCACGTGGTAAGACACTGCGCAAATATGGCAAAAGAGAGCGGACAAGAAAAGGTTGCGGCGGCGCTCTATGACATTCTCGACACGCCCGTCTCACCCGAATTGCTCCCTGCCGATGCCGACGGAAAAATTGCGCAAAAAACCGAGGATTTGGTTGGTCCTTACGAATTGCACGATTTTTATCTCTACTATTTCATTCGTTACGGCTTTACCCCCACCAAGCTTTACCGCATGGCAAAGTCGGCTTGGGGTGCAAAATACAGCGACGAAACGCTCAAAAAGTGGTTGCAAGTGTTCTTGAAACGCTTCTTTGCACAACAATTTAAGCGTTCTTGCCTGCCCGACGGCCCTCAAGTGGGAGAGATTTCCCTCTCGCCAAGAGGATCTTGGAAGATGCCCTCGGATGCCGCGAGCGCTTTGTGGCTTGCCGAAATGGAAACCTTATAAAAAAACGATAAAACATCCCCAAAATAACGGAGGTCGAACATGACACCAATGCTCATAGGAATTGCGGGCGGCACAGGCTCGGGAAAATCCACCTTTGCCGATGGGCTCAAAAAGCTCTTCCCCAATGATATAACAATCATTTCTTACGATAACTACTACAAGCCGCAGGATCATCTTTCGATGGAGGAGCGCGTAAAAACCAATTACGACTGCCCCGACGCGTTGGATACCGATCTGCTGGTCAAACATTTGCGCGAGCTCCTGATTGGCAAGTGCGTGGAGATTCCGCTTTATGATTTTTGCATTCACACACGCAAGCCGGAAACCGTTCGCGTATGCCCCACGCCCATTATTATTGTGGACGGTATTCTCACCTTTCACGATGAGCGTTTGCGCGAGCTTTTTGACGTAAAGATCTTTGCCGATGCCGATGCCGACGAGCGCATTTTGCGCCGCCTTCGCCGCGACGTAACCGAGCGCGGCAGAGATATTGACGGTGTGATCAATCAATACGTGGATACCGTTAAGATCATGCACGGTATTTACGTTGAACCCACAAAAAAATATGCCGATATCATCATCAACGGCGGCAGAAACAAGACTGCCCTTGATATTGTTGCCGCAAAAATTCAGAAAAAACTCTCGCAAGAGGAATAAATACATAGGAAGCACCCGCCTTAAAACGAGTGCTTCTTTTTTATACACGCGGGCTCCTCCCTATTTGCTTGCAAATATTCCTCCATCCCGGAGGAGGGCTTAAGGAAATGCTTGCCATATACGGAACAGCACCGACACAATATTTGTGTCGGTGCTGTTCTTTTATTTATCCCAAAGGACGATTTCTCTCTTTTCGAGAGTTGCTTTCATGTCGATAATGCGTTGGTTGGACGAGCCACGGAAGCGCAAGGAGATATCCTTGAGTGCTTTGACGTATCTGCCGTCTACCAAAACGTCGATGAGCGAGAGCATTTCATCGGTGGCTTCGCATCGGGGGTAGCTTCCCTCTTTCCACAATTCCCCATCAAGGGTAAAGCCCGTAAAGCACCAAATGGTTTTGTCGGGACATTCCTCGCGGAAGCGATGGAGAAACGGAACAAGTGCAACTTGATTTTTCGGTTCAAACGGTTCGCCGCCAAGCAGAGTCAAACCGTTGATATAGTACGGCTTGCAGGATGCGATGATCTCGTCCTCAACCTCACGCGTAAAGGGTTTGCCATAGGCAAAATCCCACGTTTGAGGTTGAAAGCACTCCTCGCAGTGGTTTGTGCAGCCCGATACAAAGAGGACTGTGCGCACACCAATGCCGTTGGCAATATCGTTTTTTTTCAGTTCACAATAGTTCATGGCTTACAGGTGGAGTACGCGCTCCTGAATTTCTTGTGTTCTGCCTTGATTCCAATATTGTGTGCCAATGTAGCCGCAGGTACGGCGCGCTACGTTCATTTTGCTCTGGTCGGTGTTACCGCACTTGGGGCATTTCCAAATGAGCTTTCCGTCAACCTCTACGATTTCAATTTCGCCATCCCAACCGCACTCTTGACAGTAATCGGATTTGGTGTTGAGCTCGGCATACATAATATTATCGTAGATAAAGCGCATAACCTGCAGAACTGCCTCGAGGTTTTGTTGCATATTGGGAACCTCAACGTAGCTGATAGCGCCACCGGGAGAGAGTTGTTGGAACTGTGCCTCGAATGCAAGCTTGGTGAATGCGTCAACCTCTTCGGTTACGTGAATGTGGTAGCTATTGGTGATATAACCCTTATCGTTGATGCCGGGAACCACACCAAATCTCTTTTGCAAGCATTTTGCAAACTTATAGGTGGTGGATTCAAGCGGAGTGCCGTAAAGGCTGAAGTCGATGTTGTGTGCTGCCTTCCACTTCTTGCATGCGTCGTTCATATACTGCATAACGCTAAGCGCGAAGGGAGTAGCAGAGGGGTCAGTGTGGCTCTTGCCTGTCATATATTTAACGCATTCGTAAAGACCTGCATAGCCGAGAGAAATTGTG
>JAZOMJ010000040.1:0-6753 GCA_045653865.1 Eubacteriales bacterium | reverse complement strand
CCGCCCTTGCCTCCCTCGGGGACTGCGTGATTGAACTTTGCGTGCGCGAGCATTTGGTGGAGTCGGGTCTTTCAACCTCGCGAAACCTCAATAAAGAAGCTCTCAACTATGTTCGTGCCGCGGCACAAGCCGAGGCGATGAAAAGGCTCTTCCCGATTTTGACCGAGGAAGAGGAAGCCTTTTTCCGTCGCGGACGCAACATCGGTCACACGAACGTTCCCAAGAATGCCACGGTGAGCGATTATCGCACCGCCACGGGCATGGAGGTTTTATTTGGATATCTACACGTATCCAATCAAAAAGAACGCATCAACGAACTCTTCCGCGCCGCGTATCTATCGGTGGAAAAATGAGACATAAATTGTTTTTGCAGTACACGTGATTCTAATGTAAGCCTCCCTCCGAGAGGGAGGTGGCAAATGCCGCAAAGGCATTTGACGGAAGGAGCCTGCGCAACTGATAATCGTTAATGCACGCGGGCTCCTCCCACCGCTATCGCGGTCCCATCTCGCTGCGGCTCGGTCACACTCGCGTTCTAACAGTCCACCGGACTGTTATTCATTACGCTCGTGCCGCTTCGCTACCTCCCAGAGGAGGGCTTGAAAAGCGACCGTCTCCGTTTATAATGCATTGACAATGTTCCAAACCTCAATTAACCCGTGAATTTAGAAAGGAAATAAAAATTATGAACAACCCGAAAATTAAAATTGTAGTAAAAGATTTTGGCACTATGACTGCCGAGCTCTATCCCGATAAAGCTCCCAAAACTGTTGAAAACTTCCTTGGTCTTGTTAAGAGCGGATTTTACAGCGGTCTCATTTTCCACCGTGTTATCAGCGGATTTATGATTCAAGGCGGTGGCTACAACGAAAGCTTTGGCGAGACCGATGCGCCTGCCATCAAGGGCGAATTTGCCGCTAACGGCTTTCCACAAAATGACCTGAAGCACACCCGTGGTGTTCTTTCCATGGCGCGCACCAACAATCCCAACTCCGCATCTTCTCAATTCTTCATCATGCACCAAAACGCACCCTATCTCGACCGTCAATATGCCGGCTTCGGTGCAGTTATTGAGGGCATTGAGGTTGTTGACAAAATTGCCGCTGTTCCCACCGGTCGCATGGGCTGGTTCGATGACGTTCCGCGTGTTCCCGTTGTCATCGAAAAGATGGAAGTTGTTGAGGAGTGATTCTTCTTCCCCAAATTTTTGGAAAGGCAGATATGATTTATGAACATCAAACTGTTAAAACTGTTGAATAAAAACGCGCGCACCGCTCCTGCCGATCTTGCTACCATGCTCGGCATCAGCGAGGAAGAGGTTGTTTGCGAGATTGCAGAAATGGAAAAAGAAGGTCTCATTCGCGGTTACAAAGCCGTTATCGACTGGGATCAGCTCGACAACACCTACGTTTCTGCTATCATCGAGCTCAAGGTCACTCCCAAGGCAGGCTTTGGCTTTGAGGACGTTGCCGCAAAGGTGATGAAATATCCCGAGGTTGAATCGGTTTATTTGATGTCGGGTGTGTATGATTTGAATGTGGTTGTAAAGGGCAAATCCCTGCAAGACGTTGCCAATTTTGTTGCCAAGGAGCTTTCGGCTATGGAGTCAGTCACCTCTACCGCAACCCACTTTGTAATGCGCCGCTACAAGGAGCTGGATGTAGAATTGCTCGGCAGCGGCAAGGATGAGAGAGGAAGTTATCTTTTGTGATGGATTATCAAAAACTCCTATCTCCCACAGTCGTTGGCATCAAGCCATCAGGCATTCGTAAATTCTTCGATATTGCCAACACCATGGAGGACGTTATTTCCTTGGGTGTCGGCGAGCCGGATTTTCCCACTCCGTGGGAGATTCGCAAAGCCGGTATTCTCTCCTTGGAGAGCGGCAAAACGCGCTATACATCCAACCGCGGACTTGAAGTGCTCCGCGAGGAAATCGGCCGCTATGTAGAAAGAAAATACAATGTTACCTACGACCCCAAGAGCGAAATTTTGGTAACCGTTGGCGGTTCTGAGGCGATTGACGCTTGCATCCGTGCCATCGCATCTCCCGGTGACGAAATTATCATTCCCCAACCCAGCTACGTATGTTACGAGCCCATCACCGCTCTGTGCGGTTGCAAGCCCGTGATTATTGAAACCAAGGCAGAAAACTCTTTCAAACTCACCCCCGAAGAACTCAAATCTGCCATTACGTCGCGCACAAAGGCGCTCATTCTCCCCTACCCTTGCAACCCTACGGGTGCGATTATGGAGAGAGCCGACCTTGAAGCCATCGCCACCGTTCTGCGCGATACGAACATCCTTGTCATTTCGGATGAAATCTATGCCGAACTGACTTTTGGTGATGCGCCTCACGTATCGATTGCTTCGATTGACGGTATGCAAGAGCGCACCGTTCTTATCAACGGTTTTTCCAAGACCTTTTCAATGACAGGTTGGCGTCTCGGTTACGCTTGCGGACCCAAGCCCATAATGGAGCAGCTCACCAAAATTCACCAATACGCCATTATGTGCGCGCCCACCACATCGCAGTATGCCGCAGTGGAGGCTTTGCGCAAGGGTGACGAAGCGGTTGCCGCTATGCGCGAGGAATACGACATGCGCCGCCGCTTGATTGTAAACGGCTTTAACAAGCTCGGGCTCTCCTGCCGCGAGCCCAAGGGAGCGTTTTATGCATTCCCTTGCATTCGTTCCACAGGAATGACCTCCGAGGAGTTCTGCGAAAAATTGCTCTACTCCGAAAAAGTCGCCATTGTTCCCGGCACCGCCTTTGGCGAGAGCGGTGAGGGCTTTGTCCGCGCGTCCTATTGTTACTCCACCGAGCACATTTTGGAAGCACTAAAGCGAATTGAAAGATTTTTGAATAGTTTATAGAATTGACGTATGCAATAGAATACCCCGTGGTGCAAAAATGCACCACGGGGGTTTTTGTTTTATTATTCGTTTGCAAGTTGCGCGGCATACGCCAAAATGGCTTGCCATGTGTCGCCTGCAAAAATTTCTTTCATTTGCTTGGCGGCGGCAGATGCAGTGTTGAGATATACGGGGATTTTTGCAAGATTTGCATCTACGGTGATGGTCATGCCGTTGGATACGATGGTCTCACCCGTGTTGAGATCGATCCATTCACCCTCGGGCAGATAAACGTTGCGTGTGGCGACAGATGCGTAATCTAACAACAGTTTGCCGTTTTCTGTTTTGGTGTTGCAGGTGAGAATGGGAGCTACCATAAGCGCGTCTCCGTACATAAACTGATCGTTGATGTCAAACACGTTCGCATCGTCAGGGTACTCCAAAACCAAATGACGAACAATCGGCACACCGGTGTCACACGCGATTTGCGAGAGTTCTCGCAAATACGGTGCAAGCTCCTCTTGCAACGCTTTATAAAGGGCCGCCAAGTCTTGTACCTCTTGGGTCATTTGATAAACATGGCGCACGTCGCCGTGGGTTTTGATGGTGGTGCCGAAAACCGTAAATTGCAGGGCACGAATAAAGATTTCGGATTCGTATTCCTCTGCCGCTTGCATATCGGGCAACGAAATGCTGCCGTTTACCTCGTCAACGGTTTGCGGTTGACCGCCATAATAGTGATAACTGGTTGCGTAGTAGGCATATCCTGCCATATCGTAGGTGACAAACGGCATACCCGACATGCCCGAGCTGAGCACCGCCGTAAGTTGTTTGCCAAGATTGTAAAAGCGACGTGTTTGGTCGCCTGCCAACATAAAGGGGTTGCGTTGCAAGCCAATGCCGCCGCCACGTGCCATTACGATAAAGCCGGTGTCGCCCTCTCTTTGGGCGGCTCTTTCGTTCATCTCCTTGTTTACTAAGGAAACAAAATAAGAAGCATATGCGTGGTGCGGCTCGTTTTTGTCAAACATAGATTGATTATACCAATTCAACTTAATGTAAACCTGCGAATAGGTGGTGTTGCCGACTTTTACGTTTCGATAAACGCCCTCGTTGGGAAGAGATTCACTAAAGTCGATCTTCAAGCCGTCAACGCCAAGCCCCATCAATTCTCCCCAAACGGTGTCAAGATACCACTCGACCGCCTCGGGATTGGTGATATCCAAATAGTTTTGTGTGCTGTTGCTCACGGTATCGGGATTGTCGGTTTTGTCGCTCTTAGGGATAGCAGTGGTTGTGGTAATTTTATCACCTATGCCGTTGACGTCATCATATTTGTAGATGTCGATCGACAGCATATATTCTTTTTTGTAGTTGTTTGCCATACCGGCACCCGTGAGATGTCCCAGAGCGGTGTAAACGATAACCTTGATTCCCTTTTCGTTCATGGCGGTTACAAACTTGTTTACCGTGCCCCATTGAGAAGCATTTTTAGCGAGATCATACCAAGTAACGCCCTCCAAAATAACCGCGGTGGGTTTCATTCCGGCATCAATCAAGCGGTCTACAATATAATTTACGCCTGCTCCTGCAGGCCCACCCTTGGAGCTGACACGCAAAAAGTAAGATTCGCCCGTGATGCCGTTGTAGTTGAAATCCTCGGTTTCGGTTTCAATAATATAGTGATAATAAGAAATACCGTTGATGGTCAGCGCCTTTTTGTGCGGTAATTCGTCACCGATTTCCAATGGCTTGTTTTTGCCGTTGACCAAGTATTCGTACTTATGGTAATCGGGAATATCCTCGATGTTGTAATACCACATAGTGCCGTCGCCCGTTCCGGTTTCTCCGTCAAGCGTGGAAAAATCGGGCTGGAAGCGGCAAACGAGGTAGCCCTGCGCCCACTCCTCGGGGAGTGTTGCGTGTCCTGTCATATCAACGTATGCTTGCAGAACATCGGAAATTTTGCCGGTGGCATAAAAATAGCAATCCAAAATTTTGGTGCCAATGGTCAAAGACCAATCCCCCTCCTCTCCCGATTTTGGGAAAGAAACCCTCATAGGCTCGTAGCGGTTGATAAACATACCGCCACCGCGCGAGGTGCTAAACAAAGGAATTGCCACATAGGTACCGATTCCGCCTCTGGTATCGTAAGAATCGGAGGTGTAAAGATTAAGTGTTTTGCCGCGGTGGTTAGCAGAATCGAAACGCTCACCGGCACCGAAAACACCGTCGGTGGCATTCATTTTGCCTCGCAATTCGATATCCCCGTTTGACAAAACGATCATATCGCTCACGTTGTAAAGAGCCTCCGATTCACCACCGCAAAAATCAAGTGAGAAGATGTTATAGAAAAGTTCCACATAGGCATCGGTTCCGTTTGCTTGAATAATCAGTTTATCATCCGTTTGAACAACCGTAAGCGGAACGGTGACATCGTGAAAGCCCTCATCCAAATAGAGTGCCAAAGCTTGACCTGCGCCTATATCTTTAAAGCGGTTGTAGTTTGTTTGGTTGGTTTGCAGTCTCCACCCGTTTTTGCCGTTATAAGTGATGCGGTTGTAGAACGTTTGACCTTCCTTTGCATAAGTAAAGAACAATTGGTTGCGTGTTGTGCGAACATCACTAACGGTGTTGCTGTTTACGCTCCAAAGTTGCTCTCTTGTGGCAAGATCGGTAAGTTTTGCGCGTTCCTCTTCGCTCCATCCATCCTCTTCCAATGCACGAGTTGCAACATCGGCAAGATTGGCGGAGTATTTTTCGATAAGTGTTACATCTTGATTATCATAACTGTAGATGGTATAGAATGTGCCGTTGTTTAAGGTGAGTTGAATATACCCAATAGCAGCAAAATTTCGTGCGCGATTGTTGAGTTTGATGTTTACAACAGATGCCACAAACTGCTTATCGTAGCCCGGTGCTATATTTTTCCCTTTTTCATAAAAAACATCGGGGTTTGATTTGATGTCAAGATACGGTGTTTCATAATCCAACACATCAAGCGCTTCGGTGCTAAACGTACCTGCTTCAAGCACGTAATCCAAGGGAGCCACCAATGTTCCTACCGACCACTCTTTGATCATTCTTTGCTTGCAAAACGCCTTTAAATCTTCATATTTTGCAAGATTGATGTTGGTTGCAAAGCGCAATCCACCGTCGTTCTCTATGTTGAGAGTAGCCGTGGCAGGGGAAATCAAATCCTTGGTTAAATTTGCATCCATGTTGCCAATGTAACCGTCAACCGTGAGTGCAACAATGGGAGTTGCAACCACATTCAGGGCAGGAGCAAGCATTGCCAACACAAGCGCAAGTACAAGTGCTTTTGTAAAATGTTTTTTCATAAAACCGTCTCCTTCCTAAAAATGGAATTTCCTGCCCGTATTGCTACGGGCAGGATAGAACAACGCCTATTTTATTGATAGAAGATATCTTCTTGCTTGGGATCTGCGTCGTCAGGCGCGGTTTCCCCGGGAGTGGTTTCCATAGGAGTGGTGATAACAGGTGTCGTCTCCGTGGGGGTGGTTTCCTCCGGCTCGTGGGTGTTTCCGCCACCAAGCAGAACAATCAAAACAACCGCCAAAACGATTGCCAAAACAACTGCCGCATAAATGATGCAAAGTTTTTTAGTGAAAAACTTTTTCCAGTCAATTTCCTTTAAATTCATAAAACAATTCTCCTTTTTAAACTCTGTGCCATTGCTTACTGTGCATTTGCAAGAACCTTGATGGTGTTCCAAGTTTCACCCGCAAAAATTTGTTGCAGCTGTTCTGCATATTCGGATGCAGTGTTGAGATATACGGGGATTTTTGCAAGATTTGCATCTACGGTGATGGTCATGCCGTTGGATACGATGGTCTCACCCGTGTTGAGATCGATCCATTCACCCTCGGGCAGATA
>JAZOMJ010000039.1:0-1663 GCA_045653865.1 Eubacteriales bacterium | reverse complement strand
GTTTTAGCGACTTTTCAGCCGATTAACCGCTATTGAACCACGCGACCATCGCGTGGTTTTCGCCTTACAAAAAAGCATTGGAAACACCATATTTCCAATGCTTTTTTATGATTTTATCTTTTAATCAAACTCTTTTTCCGGTTCCGGCTTAGCTTCAACCCAAACGGTAAGCTTGATTACACGCTCCTCATCCATTTGAGCAACAATTACAAAGATGTTTTCGTAGCGGAAGCTATCGCCAACGTGAGGATCTGCGTCAAGCATTTCAATCGCCCAGCCGCCCATTGTGATATACTCGCAGGTGAAATCCTCCGGCTTAACGAAGTCGATCTCCTCAAAGAAATCGTCAATGCTCATGTCACCGATTACTTCGTATGTGTTCTCTCCCGTTGCAATACACTCAGTAACAATAACGTCGGTATCATCCCAAATATCACCGACAAGCTCTTCAAGAATATCCTCCATAGTAACAACACCAAGCGTTCCGCCGTACTCGTCAATAACAATAGCCATATGCATTTTGGCTTCTCTCAGCTTTGCGAGTGCCGCAGGCAGCTTCATGGTTTTATGTAGCTTGCAGGGCTTGAGCAACATAGAATGAATATCATGCTTTTCTCCATCAAGCATTGCTTTATGGTAACGGGTAAGAGGCAAAACACCAACGATGTTATCGATGCTATCCTCATAAACAGGCAAACGCGAGAACTGCGTCATATCCGAGAGTAACGAATTGATGCTTTCCTCATCGTCATCAATGTCGATAGCGATCAAGTCGATTCGGGGAGTCATGATTTTTTCAATTGTGGTATCACGGAAATCCAGCGTGGACTGAAGCAATTCACCCTGTTCCTCATCAATAACGCCCTCTTCCTCAACCGTATCAATAATAGAAACAAGCTCATCCTCGGTAACGGTAGGTTCATCCTCCTTGCGGTCAGATCCCCAAATTTTGCGCAACACGAAAAGAATCGCCAAAACAATAAACACAAAGGGACCGAGAACAATAGTGAGAATACGCGTAGGAATTGCAATAATGCGGGACACATTATCGGCATTTTGCTTTGCCAAAATTTTGGGCACGATCTCTCCAAAGATCAAAATTACCACCGTAACAAGTATGGTAGCAATTGTGGACGCCAGCGCAACATTGTCGCGAAACAAATTCATCACAATAAGAGTTGTGCAGGTTGATATTGCAATGTTTGCAAGGTTGTTACCAATCAAAATCGCCGAGAGCGAGGTGGTAAAATTATTGCAAATATTATAGGCAATCTTCGCCGTGAGACTTCCCGACTCGGACGTCTTGCGCAATCGCATTTTATTGGCGCTGTTAAAAGCGATTTCGGATGCCGAAAAATAAGCAGACAGGCATATCATAACCAGTATAACGACATATGCCCACCACATATGTGAAAAATGCACTGCAAACGTCATACGCTCACCTCCTCGCCTTGAGTTGCCGCATTCATCGCAGCAATATCTTCTTCATCAAAGATGTGAACGAGAACCTCGGTAACTCTTCCGCCATCAAAGGTTTTTGCAACAAACTCCATATTGTCGAAAATGAATGACTCATCCTCCTCCGGAAGATGACCAAGTGTTTCAAGCATAAAGGAAAGCACAGGCTTTGATGCAAGATTACGCGGTGCACGACCGAATCCCA
>JAZOMJ010000038.1:0-3183 GCA_045653865.1 Eubacteriales bacterium | reverse complement strand
TTCTTCCTCAACTGCCTTTACGAGATCGTTGAGTTCGAGAATGGTAAGGGACTTAATTTCTTCAAGAATGTTAGTAATCTTTTCGGATGCCATTGTTATTTACCTCCAAAATTTGAGTATTTTTAATTTTATTTGTTTTTTCCGATTATGTTAAGCAGGGAATCGGAGCCCTGCATAGAGAAGAGAGGCAGAAATTATGCTTCTGCGGGAGCCTCTTCGGTGGTCTCGCCGTCCTTGTCGCAAATAGCTTTGATAGCATAAGCGAACTTGTACAGAGGAGACTGGATAGAGCCGAGGAACTTTGCAATAAGAGTTTCCTTGTTGGGGATATCTGCCAGAGCGTTTACGGTAGCTGCATCTACAACTGCGCCGTCAACGTAACCTGCGAGAATGTTAAAGGACTCGATCTTATCAGCGTATTCCTTCAGAATCTTAGCTGCGATAACGGGATCGTTTTCGCTGATAGCGATAGCAGTCATACCGGTGAGGTATTGCTTCATTTCGCCATAGCCTACCATATCGCATGCTCTGCCGGTCATGGTGTTCTTCATAACTACGTACTTAACACCGGCCTCACGCAGAGCCTTACGCATTGCGGTGTCCTTATCTACCGTAATACCTTGGTAGTTAACAACAACGCCTGCCTCGGAATTTTTAATTTGTTCTGCCAGATCAGCAACGAGTTGTTGCTTCTGAACGAGAATGGAATTGCTGGGCATTCTGTTTGACCTCCTGTTAGATTTTTGAAATAAAAAAATCTTCCTTCCGGCAAGCACACTGATAGCCGTGAAGAAAGATTGATCGCACAAATAGGGATTCAATTCATCTCCTCGGCAGGAAAGCGCATGCTTTTACCGGAACCTGCTGTCTTTGGATAACGCAGGTATTATACCACAACCGAAGAGGTTTGTCAACCCCTTTTTGAAAAAAAGTTAAAAAAGTTTTTGAGTTTTTGCAAATGGTGTGAAAGAGAAAGAAATTTACGGCGGCAGCAAGCCACCGCCCTACGATAAATTTTATGATATTCCGTAGGGCGATTCACGAATCGCCCGTTTTTATGTACGATGCGCATTTTCTTTTTCGTTATCTATCTCAAAAAATGTAAATTTTCAACTTGTAAATTTATTATACCACTTGTAAATTTATTATACCAAATCTTTGTTTTCTTTGCAACATCCGTGGTTAAGTTTTTTTCATCTGCGCTTCAATTTTTTCTTGATTTTTGTCACTTTACATAATTCCTAATTTTGTCTATCCCTTATTTTCTATCATTTTACTATTGACATTTTCCATTATATATGATATAATCTATAAAAGGCAAAAGCAGATTCCTTGGTGCCGCGCGGGCAGATTGGCGTGCGGATGAATGCTTTGGACGGTTGCTTTGTCAAAATTTATACTTTGTGAAGGAGATGCAGATGATCTTTCGGAACGCTACGGTATGGACGCAAAAGGGACTCGTAGAGCAAGACGCCATCCTTGATGGTGGAGTGCTTTCTTTTTCCGTTTCCCAAAATGCCTCTGTCTCTGTCCCCGAAATGCCTGTTTTTTCCAATTGTCTCATATTACCCGGTTTTTGTGATGTGCATGTGCACCTTCGCGAGCCGGGTTTTTGTTATAAAGAGACGATTGCAAGCGGAACGGCATCGGCGGCACGCGGCGGCTACACGGCTGTTTGCTCTATGCCAAACTTGAATCCCGTACCCGATTCAAAAGAACACTTACAGGTACAGCTCGATGCCATCGAAAAAGATGCCAAAATTGCCGTTTACCCCTACGGCTCGCTCACGGTTGGGCAGATGGGTGCGGTGATGGCAGACTTTGACGGCATGGCAAAGGACGCCATTGCTTTTTCGGATGATGGCAAGGGTGTGCAAGATGAAAACATGATGCGCGACCTTATGCTTCGCGCAAAACGACTTGGCAAAATTGTTGTGGCGCACTGCGAGGATAATTCCTTGCTTCGTGGCGGTTATATTCACGACGGTGTTTACGCCGCCGAGCACAACCACCGCGGCATTTGCTCCGAGAGCGAATGGGGACCCATCGCGCGAGATCTCGCACTTGCAAAAGAGACGGGATGCGCTTACCACGTTTGTCATATATCCACCAAAGAGAGCGTTGAACTCATTCGCGCCGCCAAAAAAGAGGGCGTGAACGTCACCTGCGAGACCGCACCGCACTATCTTGTGCTCTGCGACGAAGATTTGCAAGAGGACGGCAAGTTCAAAATGAATCCGCCTCTGCGCTCCGCTAGTGACCGCGATGCGTTGATTGAAGGCATTCTTGATGGCACCATTGATATGATCGCAACCGACCACGCGCCTCACTCTGCCGAGGAGAAGGCGAGAGGCCTTGAAAAGAGCGCGTTTGGCATTGTGGGACTCGAAACCGCATTCCCGATTATGTACACCGAATTTGTTAAGAGCGGCAAAATGACGCTTGAGAAATTGGTGGAACTGATGTGCATCAATCCCCGCCGTCGGTTTGGTATTTCGTCCGACGTTGGATACACTGTTTGGAATGTGGAAAAAGAATACACCGTCAACCCCGACGCATTTGCAAGCATGGGTCACGCAACACCCTTTGCAGGCAGAGCGGTATTTGGAGAAAACTTATTGACCGTTTACAACGGTTCCGTCGTATATAGAAAAGAATCGGAGGAGGAATGAGAAAATGGCAAAGAGAACAGATTTGAAGAAGATTTTGATTATTGGTTCAGGTCCTATCGTTATCGGACAAGCGGCTGAATTTGACTACGCAGGCACACAAGCGTGTCTCGCACTCAAAGAGGAGGGCTACGAGGATATCCTTGTCAACTCCAACGCTGCAACCATTATGACAGATACTACCATTGCCGATAAGGTTTATATGGAGCCTTTGACCCTGGAATATGTAGCCAAGATTTTGCGCTACGAGCGTCCCGATGCCATTGTTCCCGGCATTGGCGGACAAACAGGTCTCAACCTCGCTATGCAACTCGAAAAGAAAGGCGTTCTGCGTGAATGCAACGTAGAGCTTCTCGGTACCAGCAGTGAGAGCATTGCACGTGCCGAGGACCGCGAGCTTTTCAAGGAGCTTTGCCAGTCTATTGGCGAGCCCACCATTCCTTCCGAAATCACCTATTCTCTTGAAGAGGCAAAGGAAGCCGCAAAGAGAATCGGTTACCCCGTAGTAGTGCGC
>JAZOMJ010000037.1:0-25571 GCA_045653865.1 Eubacteriales bacterium | reverse complement strand
TTTAGGGGACGCGGTTTTGTGGGGGACCTTCTTTCGAGAAGTCCCCCCACGCCCCCTCAAGAACTTGCTGACAAGGAGGTTATCAAAAGAAGTCTGCAGTACACTAACGGACAGTCGGCGCAAGCGGCGCGCTTGCTTTTGCTCTCGCAAGCGGCTGGGCACCACCAAGACCCCATCCGCTAAGAAAGTTGTATTGTGTTATAGGGGGCGACGTCCTCTCGACGCCCCGGAAAAACAAACGCATACCACAAAACAAACAATCAACTTGTCATCCTGAGCGAATAGCGAGGCAGAAGCGCGAGCCATCAGGCGAAGCGGGATCTCGTTGGGAGTCTCGGTGGCTTTTTGATGGGATGTAACATTTGCTATGGCAAGCCACCCAAACTTGTTCGGAGATCCCTGCGGCGCTTTGACGCCTTGGTTTTGGATCGGATCGTCGCCTACGGCTCACTCCCTCACCAAAACTTCGACTTCGCTCAGGATGACAAGTTGTTTTTGTGTTTGTCTTAAATATTTAATATATTTCTTATATATAAAAATCCCAATAAACCCTTGACAAAGGGGCTTTTTTTGTGTATAATTAAATGAGTATGATACACTCGGCAAGAGTTTGTTTTTTCATACAATACAGTAACGAATAAAGAAAGGGAGGTGTAAAGAATGGTACAATTATGGGTTTTAGTTGTCTCCGTTATCGCTGCAATTGCCGTTGCAGGCTCTGTTGGTTGCGGAATCGGTTTTACAATTCGCAAGAACATTGGCGAAAAGAAGATCGGATCGGCTGAACAAGAAGCACGTCGCATTGTAGAGGAAGGCAAAAAGAACGCAGAGGCCAAGAAGAAAGAACTTCTCCTTGAGGGCAAAGAGGAAGTGCTCCGCTTGCGCAATGAGACCGAACGTGATCTCAAAGAGCGCCGCACAGAAATTTCCCGTCAAGAGCGCCGCTTGGTGCAAAAGGAAGAAAATCTTGACAAAAAGACCGAAGCGTTGGAACGCAAAAACGAGCAACTGGACGAAAAGCTGAAGGCAAATGACATTGTAAAAGAACAGATTCAAATGGTTCTGACACAACACTTGTCTCGTTTGGAAGAAATCTCCGGTTATACCGCAGAGGAAGCCAAAGCAGAGCTGATGCATCGCGTTGAATCCGAAGCAAAGCATGATATGGCGCAAAAGCTTGACGAGCTTGAAGCACAATTTAAGGAAGAAGCCGACAGCAAGGCACGCAATCTGTTGTCCCTGGCAATTCAGAGATGCGCCGCCGATCACGTAACCGAGGCTACCGTTTCCGCTGTGGCATTGCCCAACGAGGAAATGAAGGGTCGCATCATCGGTCGTGAAGGACGTAACATTCAAAAGCTGGAAACCCTCACGGGCGTCGAGCTCATTATCGACGATACCCCTGAGACCATTGCAATTTCGGGATTTGACCCCGTCAGACGTGAAATTGCAAGATTGACACTTGAAAAGCTGATCTCCGACGGTAGAATCCATCCCGCACGCATTGAAGAAACGGTTGAAAAATCCCGCAAGGAAGTTGAAAACGTTATCAAGCAGGCAGGTGAACGTGCAACCTTTGAGGTTCACGTACACGGAATCCATCCCGAACTGATCAAACTGCTCGGTCGCTTGCGCTACCGCACAAGCTATGGGCAAAACGTACTGCAGCACTCCATCGAGGTGGCATGGCTGGCAGGTGTTATGGCAGACGAGCTTGGCGTTGATGGCGCAACCGCACGCCGCGCAGGACTTCTCCACGATATCGGTAAGGCATTCCCGCAGGATATGGAAGGCTCGCACGTAGAACTGGGTGTTAACGCACTCAAAAAGTATAAGGAGAGCCCTGAGGTTCTTCACGCAGTTGAGGCACACCACAATGATGTTGAGCCCCAAACCATCATCGCAGTGCTTGTTCAAGCCGCAGATGCTGTTTCTGCCGCTCGTCCCGGTGCACGTCGCGAGGATATGGAAAACTACATTAAACGTCTGCAAAAGCTTGAGGAAATCGCAGCAAGCTTCCAAGGCGTTGACAAAGCATTCGCCATTCAGGCAGGACGCGAAATCCGCGTAATGGTTAAGCCCGAAATCGTTAACGATGACGGCATGAAGCTCATTGCCCGTGAAATGGCAAAGAAGATTGAAGATGAAGTTAAATATCCCGGTCAAATCAAGCTGAATCTGATTCGCGAGACGAGAACCGTTGATTATGCAAAATAATTCTTCTCCGATCCAAAACGGATTTTATCATATATTTTCGTGTGATGAAACAACAGCCCCCAAAGGCTTCCGATAAATGCAACACAAAAGGGAAAAACCATCTCGGTTTTTCCCTTTTGTGTTTGTGGGGACGCGGTTTTGTGGGGGAACTTTTTGAAAAAAGTTCCCCCACACCCCTTCAAAAACTTTCTAACAACAATTTTCTAAATATAATTTGATAGCGTACAGACAGACGGGCGGCGCGAACGCAAGGTTCGCTTTGGCTCTCGCGAGCGCGTGGGTAGTGAAGCGGCGCGAGGGGAGTGAATGACACCACGGTGTGGTGTCAGAGCCCGAGCGTGACCGAGCCGCAGTGAGACCCACCAAGACCCCGCGCGCTAAGAAAGTTGATTTTCTTTGGCGAGGGACATCGAGGACGTCGCCCGTACTAATGTTAAACAACTCTCCTAGCGGATAGGGTTAGTGGTCCCTAGCCGCTTGCGAAAGCAAGAGCGAGGTTTTACCTCGCGTCAACCGTCCGTTGGTGCACTAACGATTTATTTTTATAACCTTTTGTGCGAGAGTTCTTGAAAGGGGCGTGGGGAAAACTTCTTGCAAGAAGTTTTCCCCACAAAAAACGCGTCCTATTTTCTAATCTTATAACTCTTCACCTGCTGACGGCATTTAATCATCTCTTTGTGGCCGGGGCAGAGGGGGTAGAAGCCGAGGGAGGCGAGGACGTACCAAGCGGACGTGGTGCCGTTGTCCTCGTCACCGGGGAAGCCGTCGTTGTGATGCGAGAATGCCTCACGGCAGAGCTTTGTCACCCAATAGTCGGTCTTTTCCTGTTCACCAAGGGCGGCATAGAGGAAGGGAAGATGGAAGGACGGCTGATTGGAGATGGCGCACTGACCAAAATCGGCGGATGCCATTTCGGTCATTTCGTGAATCTCATTGCCGTAGCCGAACACGCGATAATGAGGAGGCGTTGCAAAAAGCTCATCAAGTTTTGCAAGGAACGCATCCTTGCCACCATAAAGCGCGGCAAGACCTTCGACATCGTGCGGCACGAACATCGAGTTTTGCCAAGCAGAGCCCTCGGTGTATTCACCGCCCCAAGTGCAGGGGTCAAAGTTTTCTGCCATTTTGCCATCGGTGTCGCGGCCGCGCATAAAGCCGGTCTCGGCATCAAAGAGGTTTTTATAATTTTTGGAGCGTGCCATGTATTCGTCAACCAAATCGTTGCGACCGAGAACCTTTGCAACGGTGGCAATGCACCAGTCGCCATAGGCGGCATCAAGCGTGAGGTTGACAGACTCGCGGTGCTCGTTCCTCGGAACGTAGCCGTATTTACAGTAGGAAAGCGCACCGTTGCGACCGTAAATGGGGTTTTCGCTCTCGTTGTTGGCGTGGTGAAGCATACCCTCCAGCGCGACCTCAAGCGTTTCTTTTTTGCCGATGCCGTTGACGGCGGCGCAAGCGATCACGCTGTCAATTAAGGTGCTCGGCATACAACCGATCTCACCCAAGCCAAGCCAACGGGGCAGCCAACCACACTCTTTGTAATCGTTTACAAAGCCCTCAAGCATCCGGGCAAACTCCTCGCGCGCGGTGAGCGTAAAGAGGGGGTAGACCGTGCGGCTGGTGTCCCAAAATCCGTTGTTTGTATAGCGAACACCCGACTTGACCTCGCCCGTTGCAGGGACGTAGTGAATGGGTTTGCCGTCAGCGTCAAGCTCGTACGCCTTTTGCGGAAAGAGGAACGTGCGCCACAAGCAGGAATAGAAAGTTTTCATTTCATCCTCGGTCTCGGTGGTAACCTCAACACGGGAGAGCATTTCTTCCCAAACATCTTCGGATTCTTGACGAATCTCGTCAAAGGAGCGGTCGCCACATTCGCGCTCGATGGCCAAGAGTGCCATTTCTTCGCTAATGTAAGAAAGTCCAATACGCGCTTCAACGATTTTGTTTTTGAGGGGCACGTGCACGTTTGTGGTGTGCTTGCCGCTTTGAATACGTACGTTTGCATCGTCGGCTACGTCGCCCAAGAACTTGACAGCGAGATATGCCTTGAAATTTTCGCCCACGCCCGAACCCTTGGCATCATTTGTGCCAATCAGCGTGTGCGTCTCTGCGTTGTAATGATAGGTGTAATTTCCATCCACGGGCATAAAGGAGAGCTCGGATGGGCGGTCATCGTGGAATGTCAGGCGAACGGCTCCACCGCGATCGGTGGGGGTGAGCTCCAAGGTGCAGTTGGAGCGCAAGAACGTCACCTTGAGATAATCGGGGCGGAAAACAGCATCCTGTGCACGGTAACCCGACCACGCGCCGGGCGCGTTGTTAGAAATGACGTCGTTTTGCGGCATCATCAAAAAGGTGGCGTATTCACCAAGCCAAGGGCTGGGCTGATGCGTAAGTCTGACACCCTCGGCATAGGGATGGTCGGGGTGGAAGAACCAACGCCCACTCCACATATCCGATTGCAAACAGAATGGCGCCATACCAAACGGACGCTGCACAAGCGGCAACGTATTTCCGTTGGAAAATCGGCTAATCGACGCCGAGCCTTGTTTTATATTTACGTATGGAATATATCTCATATAAACTCCTTCACAAAGTCAAAATGCCAATGCAAAACAACTCTCTTAGAAAGCAGGGTCTCGGTGGTCCCTGATTTCTCGCGACAGCAAGAGCGAGCGGCGCGCTCGCGCCGACTGTCCATCCGTTTGTAACGGATTTACTTTTGAAAATATGTTAGGAAAGTTTTGAGGGGGCGTGGGGGGACTTTCTCAAAAGTTCCCCCACAAAAACCCGCGCCCCTTAAAACACCACTCTTGTTACTTTTCTTACCTTGCCCGCGCTCTCGTCAACGTCAAAGATGACGCCCTGTGCTTGCACGGCGCCGTCAGCGACAGAGAAGCGTGTGGGCATTTGGGTGCGGAAGCGGTGAATGACGGCATCGGCATCGGTGCCGAGGATGCCACCCTGAGGGCCGCACATACCGAGGTCGGTAATATATCCCGAACCGAGGGGCAGGATTTGCTCGTCGGCGGTGGGAACGTGGGTGTGCGTGCCGAACAGTACTTGAATGCGACCGTCGAAATAGCGACCAATGGCAAGCTTTTCGCTGGTGGCTTCGGCGTGAATATCGAGCAGTGCCACATCATAGCGACCGTTCTCGCGTTCGAGGATGCGATCAACGGTATCAAAGGGAGAAGCAAGCGGATCGAGATACACGCGTCCGCTGACATTAATGCAGAGCACGCGCCAGCCGTTTACACCGCAAACGGTGTAGCCAACGCCGGGGGCGTCGGTGGGGTAGTTGGCGGGGCGAATGATACAATGCTCGTTGGCATCGAGATAGGAGTAAATATCCTTCATACCAAACGCGTGGTTGCCAAGCGTAATGAGGTCAACGCCCGTGCCGAGAATGGATTCGGCATCGGCGGCAGAAATGCCGCGAATTTCGGTGGCGTTCTCTCCGTTTGCTACGCAAAAATCAATTTTATTTTGGGAGCGAAAAGTCCAAAGCTTTTCGGCAAGATAGTCGATGGCAACGTGTCCAACAATGTCGCCAAGGGCAAGAATACGCATAAATGTGCCTTTCTATTGGGGTTATTTTTCTTCAAAAAATTCAATTTCTTCGCCTACGGGGCCAATGCAAAACGCAATGCGAGCAGGATAGGGCGGATTGGATTGGATGCAAATGTCGGTGGGCTCCATAGTGATTTGGTAGCCTGCTTCGCGAACAGCGGCAACACATTCGTCAACGCAATCGGTGGCAAACGCGAGGTGACGGAGCGTGCCTTGCGGAAGCACGTCGGGAGCATTGGAGAAGATTTCCATCATGCTACCACCGCCAATGTTGACCATCGCGCAAGGAAGCCCCTCGGGGGTCGACCACTCACGCACAATCTCCATACCAAGCAGGGTGTGATAGAAGTGCATTGTTTTTTCAAATTGTTCGCGTCCTCTGCACTTGATAGCAATGTGATGAACGCCTTTTGTCAATCGTTTCATAAAAAACCTCCACGCGGCACCAAAGATGCCGTTACTCTGTGATTATTGTACCACAAATATGTGGGGTTGTCAAGATAGAGTGCAGAGTTAAGAGTGCAGAGGTAAGGATACCCTGTAGGGGATGACCTCCCGGGCATCCCGCAAAAAACAAACAAATCTCCGCACATTCCAAATAAAGCGGTAGGGGGGGGTCCCCTCCCGAAAACAAACGCACATCGCGCACAAAAACGGGAGGCGGAACAAATTCCGCTTCACTCCATGGCGAATTTGCTTCGCAAAAATCGCGCCTCCCCTACGGAAAATAATAAAATTTTGCGGTAGGGGAGGGGCTTGCTCCTCCCGAAAACTCCTAACTCTTCACTTTTCCCCTCCCTCTTGCAAATGCGCAAAAAGTATGTTATAATAAAAGGTACGACATTTTGTTTTATAGGAGGATTTTATGAAAACCAAACTTTCCCCTCGTTTTTGGTGCGCGCTGACGCTGTTTAGTCTGATTGGACAAGTGGCGTGGGTTGTAGAGAATATGTATCTCAACGTGTTCATCTACAATATGTTCAACGCAACCGCTGACGATATTTCCACCATGGTTGCGGCAAGTGCTATTTCTGCCGCCTTGACCACCATTCTCATCGGTGCTCTTTCCGACCGTGTGGGCAAGCGCAAGCTCTTTATGTGCGCGGGCTACATCTTGTGGGGTATCTCCATTCTTGGCTTCTGCTTCATTCGTCTTGACCCTGCCGGTGCAGGTTCTTGGCTGACCATCAGCTCGGCATCGGTTGCTATTTCGTTGGTTATCATTTTTGACTGCTTGATGACCTTTTTTGGCTCCTCTGCCAACGATGCGGCATCCAACGCGTGCCTAACCGATAGCACCGACAACACCAACCGCGGCGCTGCCGAAGGCATCAACTCTATGATGCCGTTGGTTGCCATTCTCGTTGTGTTTGGCGGCTTTATGTTCTTTGATTTAAGCTTGGCTTCCAGCTGGGTTTGGATTTTTGCCATCATTGGCGTGGTTGTGATTGCCATTGGTATTCTTGGCATCTTTCTCATTCAAGATTCTCCCAAGTGTGTCAAATCCGAAACGGGATATTTCCAAAACATCATTTACGGCTTCCGCCCCTCCACTGTTAAGGGCAACGGCGCACTTTATTTCTACCTTGCCGCGTTTATTCTCTTTAATATTTCCATTCAAATTTTCATGCCTTACCTCATCATCTACTACGAAAAATCCTTGGGTATGGCAGATTATGTTTTCATTATGGCGCCTGCCATCATCCTCGCATCGGTTGCAACCGCTCTGTGGGGCAAGGTTTATGACAAAAAAGGCTTTGATTTTTCGGGTCTTATCGCACTTGCATCCCTTATGACGGGTTACGTTCTTTTGTATTTCTTTAAGAACACAGCACTTGTGTTTGCAGGTTCGCTCTTTATGATGTGCGGCTACCTTTGCGGCATGGCGGTGTTCGGTGCAAAAATTCGTGACCTCACCCCCGACGGCAAAGCCGGAATGTTGCAGGGAGTGCGTATTTGTGCGCAGGTTCTCATCCCCGGCGTTGTAGGACCGAAGATTGGTAGCTGGGTGCTCAAGAATGCTGAGCTTGTTGCCAACAACGACGGTACATTCTCCTTTTTGCCCAACCAAAACATCTTTCTTGCCGCCCTTGTTGTGGCGGTTGTGCTAACCGTTCTTTTGGTGGTTTTGCGCCCCAAAAAGCCGGTTCGTACAGTTGATCTGAAAACCCCTTTTGAAGAAGCCGCAAAGGGAGACGAGTGGGCAGAGGAATACCCCCGTCCGCAAATGAAGCGCAACTCCTACATTTCTCTTTGCGGCGCTTGGGACTTGAGTGTGGAGAAAAAAGGAGTTGTGACACCTGTTTGTGAGGTTGTGGTTCCGTTCCCACCCGAAACAAGACTTTCGGGCGTGCATAGAACCCTTGAAGAGAACGAAAAATATATTTACGAAAAGGTATTCGAGCTTTCCCCCGATTTCACCCAAGAAAAGATTTTGCTTCACTTTGGCGCGGTTGACCAAATTGCCGAGGTGTGGCTCAATGATGTTCATTTGGGTGAGCACGTAGGCGGATATTTGCCGTTCACCTTTGACGTTACCGACATTGCAACCGCAGGCTCCAACGTGTTGCGTGTTCGCGTTACCGACGAGTTGGATATTCAACTCGCCTACGGCAAGCAACGCAAAAAGCGCGGTGGAATGTGGTATACGCCCATCAGCGGCATTTGGCAAGCGGTTTGGTTGGAGGCGGTTCCCGAGCATTACATCTCCTCGTTGCGCATCACGCCCACGCTTTCCTCTGTTACCATCGATACAGTTGGCGGTGAAGAGAATAAAACCGTTACGCTCCATCTGCCCGAGGGCGATAAGGAATACCGCTATGAGGGTGACCGCATTGTAATCGATGTTCAAAACCCGATTTTGTGGTCTCCCGAAAATCCGCATCTTTACACCTTTACCGTCAGCGACGGAAAGGATACCATCGACTCCTATTTTGCTCTGCGTACCGTCGATATACAAACCGTTGCGGGAAAACCCTATATTTGCCTTAATGGCAAGCCCTATTTCTCCCACGGTCTACTTGACCAAGGCTACTACTGCGACGGTATCTATACCCCCGCAACACCCGAGGGATATCGCTATGATATTGCCAAAATGAAAGAGCTTGGATTCAATATGTTGCGCAAGCACATCAAAGTTGAGCCCGACGTCTTTTATTATGAGTGCGACAAGCAGGGTATGGTGGTGTTCCAAGATATGATGAACAGCGGTCGCTACGATTTTCTGTTTGATACGGCGTTCCCCACGGCAGGATGGAGACGCGGATACTTCCACACCGTCAGCGCACGCCGCCGCACCGATTTTGAGTGTGGCTCTCGCGCTTTAATGGATTTGCTCTACAACCACCCGTGTGTATGCTATTACACCATTTTCAATGAGGGGTGGGGACAGTACCTTGGTGCTTCCAAGGTCTATGAGGAATTCAAAGCCTACGATCCCACACGCATCTTCGATACCGCTTCGGGATGGTTCAAGGTTCCCGGCAGCGACGTGCAAAGTGAGCACATCTACTTTAGAAAAGTAGAATTTAAACGCGGCAATCTGCCCTTGGTTCTTTCCGAGTTTGGCGGCTACTCCTGCAAAATGGAAGGACACTCCTTCAATCTTGATAAAAACTACGGCTACAGCACGCACCCCACCCCCAAAAGCTTTGCCGATGCTTTGGAAAGACTCTACACCGAGGAGGTTCTGCCTGCCATTGCAAACGACGGTCTTTGTGCCACGGTGCTGACGCAGGTGAGCGACGTAGAGGATGAAACCAATGGTCTTGTGACCTATGATCGCCGAGTTTGCAAAGTGGAAGCCGACCGTATGCAAGAGATGGCAAACAAACTTTTTGGTGCGTTTGAAGCACAATTTTAAGAAAGGAAATTCCCTATGGATCAATATCTGCTTTATGTGATAGAGTTACTCATCCTAACGCTGGGCGTTATGGCGACGTGCGGCCTTGTTTCGTGGCTGGCGCGCAAAGCATTTATGTATTTGATGGGCAACTCTGCAACGGTTGTGTTTTACGCATCCTCTATTGTGGGAACACCCATACACGAGTTAGGTCACGCCCTGATGTGTATTCCGTTTGGCCACCGCATAAAAGATATGAAATTGTTTATGATCCCCAAAAAGCGTTCCCGAACGCTTGGCTATGTAGAGCACACCCACAACCGCAAGGATTGGTGGGCTGTCTTTGGCGATTTATTTATCAGCTTTGGTCCCATTTTCAGCGGCATTGGCGTTATGGTTTTGGTGCTGAGCCTTTGCTTTGGTGAACAATGGCGGGCATATTTGGAGGCTTCTCGTTCTGCAATCGAGTCGGGCGTAAGCTTTCAAGAAATGACATCGATCGCGTTTTCTTTGCTGATTTCTTTGTTCAAAGGATTTGGCGAAAACGTATTTGGTGCGATTGTTGGCATTCTCATTATTTTGTCTGTTGCTCAACACATTACACTCAGTCTTGCCGATTTAAAGGGATGCCGAAAGGCGCTGGTTATGTATGTTTGTGTTCTTGCTGTTTTTGCCGCTATTACGATGTTGTTTGGCTGGCAAGATAGCATAGTGGGGTGGCTGATGAAGGTTAATTTGCCACTGTTGTCTTTGTTTTGTGTCTCTATTACTTTTTCGTTGGTGTGGGTGATCATTGCACTTATTGTTTATGCACTGCGCCAATGCAAGGTCATTTTTTAATTCAAAAAACAAAACGAGCGGATACCCAAGGGATCCGCTCTCGCACCTATGATATTACAAAACTCCAAAAAAGAAAATGAGGTGAACGTATGGGACCCGGAGGATTTATGGGGCCGCCCCCAAGTGCGATGAATGAAAAATTAAAGGAACCGCTTCCAAAACGAATCAGGGAGATTCCCGGCTATCTGAAAAGACTGTTTCAAGGATTTTTTTCAAGATTGCTATATGTCATCAAATTGGTATGGGAGGCTAAAAAATCCCTGCTGATTATGATGATTTTTGTGGCGGTGTTCAATGGTGTTGCGCCCGTGTTTGCGGCATACATATCCGCCAATTTGCTCAACCGCATAGCACAAGTGCTCCTGTTGGATGCCCCCACCTTGCAAACCATTGTTGTCACATTATTGCCTGCAATGCTTTTGCAATTTGGCTATATGTTCTTTGTCAGCCTTATCAACAGCATCAGCAATATGATCACGCGCATTTCGAGTGAGGTTGTAACCAATAAGGTGAAATGCAAAATTATGGACAAGGCAAAGGAAATTGATATCGCTTCCTTTGATATGCCCGATTTTTACGAAAAATTTGAAAACGCAAACCGCGAAGCCGGTATGCGCCCCATTCAGGTAGTTCGTTCCACGTTCAGTATTGTCAGCACGCTGATTTCTGCCATCAGCTTTATTGTTATTTTGGCGGCAATCGCTTGGTTTGCACCGCTGATTGTTATTTTGCTTTCGGTGCCCAGTGCTGTTATCACTTTTTGGTATCGCAAAAAGAACTTCCGTTATATGCGCCATCACTCCAAGGAGCGCAGACAAATGGCGTATTATTCCGATATGCTCGTTAACAAGGATATGGTTAAGGAATTGCGCTTGTTTGGATTGTCGGATACCTTTATCGTCAATTACAACAAGGTGTTCAGCCGCTATTTTTCCGGCATTAAGGATTTGATCGTTCACGAGAGCGTTTGGAACATTGTCATCGCCTTGGTAAGTACTGCGGTCAACTGTGGTTTGTTCCTGTTTATTGCCTACACGGTAACGATTGGCAGTGGTCAAATTGGTGATTACTCCCTTTACACGGGCGCGTTGACCTCGATTGCAAGTTGTGTTGCAACACTTGTCAGCACAACGTCAAGCATTTATGAGGGAACCTTGTTTATTGACAACATGATCGTTTTTATGAACGAAAAGAGAAAGGTTATTCCCACGCTGTCACCTGCAAGAGCGGTAGAAAGACACGTAGGGCACACCATCGAGTTTCAAAACGTATCCTTCCGCTATCCCGGCACGTGCCGCGATGTTCTCAAAAACATCAGTTTCAAGGTGAATGCAGGCGATACGGTTGTGTTGGTGGGCTTGAACGGTGCAGGCAAAACGACTCTGCTCAAACTCCTGACACGTCTTTACGATCCCACCGACGGTTGCATTCTGCTTGACGGACATGATATTCGCGAATACAATACCGATGAGCTTTATGCTATGTTTGGCGCGATTTTCCAAGATTTTGGAAAATACGCCTTTACGGTAAACGAAAACATCGCCTTTGGCGAAATTACAAAGCCGATAGATTACGAATCCGTTCGCGCGGCGGCACACGCAAGCTCTGCAGAGGAATTTATTTCGCACCTGCCGAACGGATACGAAACCCACTTGATGCGTGTTTTTGAGTTAGACGGCATCGAGCCTTCCATCGGCCAATGGCAAAAGCTTGCTATTGCAAGGGCGTTTTATTCCGACTCGGATATTTTGATTCTCGACGAACCCACCGCATCCTTGGATGCGATTGCCGAGCAAGAAATATTCAATCAGTTTGATCTGCTCCGCAAGGATAAAACCACCTTTTTTGTTTCTCACCGCCTTTCCAGCGCAACCATCGCTACCAAAATTCTTGTTTTGGAGCACGGTGCTTTGGTAGAGGAGGGAACACACCGCGAGCTTATGGAAAAGCAGGGCATCTATCATGAACTTTTCACCACGCAGGCAAACCGCTATATAGCCGAAAAGGAGGAGAGAACTTCAATGCCTCCCATGCCTCCAATGCCGCCCCGAAATTTTCCACCGCGGTTTCCGCGTTGATTGGAAATCCACGGTAAAGGTGTATTTTTACAAAGTGAAATAAAAACAAGGCAACACCGCATTGAGCGGTGTTGCCTTGTTTGGTTGAAAAAACACTAACAATTTTAATTTTTATAAAATACATTTGTGACGGAGCATCCATTTCCTCTCTCGAAAATGAGCGATTACTGTGTGTATAAAAGCTTTAACCGAAATTTAAGAATTTGGTCCTTTTTTGTCGGTCAATTCCAAAATATAATCGGTGGAAGTTTTATAAAATTTAGCCAATGCAATCAGGCAGGAAAGCGGGAGTTGTCTTTGTCCGTTTTCATATTGGGAATAGGTGTTTTGTTTTATGTTTAGATATTTTGCAATCTCTGCTTGTGTCAGGTTGTGATCTTCTCTTAAATCTTTAATACGCATAAGCTTCTCCTTTTTGGTTCTGTAAAAATAATAACACATCTCGCTTTGAGATATTGATTTTTATCTCAAAATGTGATATAATAATTTTTACAAAGGAGAAAATATAAGAGAAAGGGGAACAAAAATGAGAAACATACTGGAAGAATTATGGTACAGAAACATTTATCCGAGTGACGATTGCCACAAAAAACAAAAGAAATCAAAGAGCTAATGAGGCATGTAGCCGAACACCACGATCATCTATATACAACGCTGAGCGAAAAGCAAAAGGAACTTTTGGAAAAGTTTGATAATTACTATGCCGAATTGACAGATATCAATGAACGGGAAATATTCGTTTATGCCTTTCGTTTGGGAGCAAAGATGATGATGGAAGTGATATTAACACAAGATGGTTCTTAATATAGGGAGATAAAAATCGCACCGCAAACATTCGTTTGCGGTGCGATGATTTTTTTGATTACTTCAATTCCTTAGGTGTTCTGGGGTAGAGGAGAACGTCACGAATGTTGGAAACACCGGTAACGTACATTACCAAACGGTCAAAGCCGATGCCAAATCCACTGTGGGGAACAGAACCGTACTTTCTGAGATCGAGGTATTGAGAGTACGCGGAAACATCCATGCCGCGTGCTTCCATAGCCTCAACAAGCTTGTCGTAGTTTGCTTCTCTTTCACTGCATCCAACAAGTTCGCCAATGCCGGGAACGAGCAGGTCGGTAGCCGCAACGGTCTTTCCGTCGGCGTTTTGCTTCATATAGAAGGACTTGATATCCTTGGGATAGTTGATAACAAATACGGGCTTTTTGAAGATTTGCTCGGTGAGCCAACGCTCGTGCTCGCTTTGCAGTTCTGCACCCCATTCGGGAGCGAAAGCAAAGTTTGCGCCCTCTGCCTTTTTGAGCAGCTCGATAGCATCGGTATACTCAAGAACTTGGAAATCGGAGGAGGTCAAAAGCTCGAGCTTTTCGCGCAAACCCTTCTCAAAGAACTTCTCAAAGAAGTCGATTTCAGAGGAGCAGTTCTCAAGAACGTAACCAACGATGAACTTGATATATTCTTCAATAATTTCGATGATATCGGGGAGCTCTGCAAAAGCAACCTCGGGCTCTACTTGCCAGAACTCGGATACGTGACGGGAGGTGTTGGAGTTCTCTGCACGGAAAACGGGACCAAAGGTGTAAATCTTACCAAGAGCCATAGCGGCAACCTCGCCCTCGAGCTGACCCGAAACGGTGAGGAATGCTTTTTTGCCGAAGAAATCTTCTGCAAAGTAATCTTCCTCGGTTTTTGCAGGTGCGTTCCAAGGTTGGGTGGTTACGCGGAATACTTCGCCGCCGCCCTCGCAGTCGTTACCGGTAATCAGAGGTGTGTGAACATAGGTGTAGCCGTTGCTTTGAAAATAGAGGTGAGAAGCCGCAGCAAGAGCCGAACGAACGCGTTGCACGTTCATAATGGTGTTGGTTCTAACTCTGAGGTGAGGCATAGTGCGGAGGAACTCAAGGCTGTGACGCTTCTTTTGCAGAGGATAATCTGCAGGGCATTCGCCAAGAATTTCATAAGATGTCATTTGCATCTCACACTTGTTCATATCGGAGGCAACGATAAGACCCGTTACCTTAACACCGCAACCGATAACAAAAGCGGTGTTTACCTTTGTATCCATATTCTCCTTATCGATAACCAATTGCAGGTTAGCGGTGCAGGAGCCGTCGTTAATTTCAACAAACGAAACGTTCTTCGAGTCACGGGTGGTTCTAACCCATCCGCACACGTCAATGGTTTTTCCAACGTATTCATCCACGTTTGCAAATATTTTCTTAATATCAACGTGTTTCATCTTAAAATTCCTTTCACAAAGAGGATTGGGAGATTATTCTCCATTTATCTTATCAATTGTATCACATTTTTGTGTAATTGTCAATAGAAAAATCAGAAACCAACAAGGGGCAAAGCGTTATTTTTCTTCTTCGATGGGATATTTGGGCTTTGGCAGATTCCAACGCAAGAAGAACGCCAAAAAGCGGAGTGTAATCACCGCCGCGGCACCCACAATCGAGGCGAGGAGAACGTCGCCGCCGCAAACGCGAACGAGGTAAACGAGCACTGCACCCGCAAGAGATGCGCAAGCATAAAAGTGCTTTACAAAAATCTTGGGCAAATTCATCGAAAAAACATCACGCAACACACCACCGCCAACACCGGTGATCATGCCCAAAAATACGGCGGTGAAAAAGTTGGGGTTGGGGAGATTATCAAAGCAAGCGTTCACGCCCACAACGGTGAATACACCAAGACCAACCGCATCGGCGATCATCAAAGAGATTGCCTGCACCTTGTGCTGATTGCGTGCAAAAAACTTTTGAATAAATGGGAGATAGGTCAGCGCCGCAACGGCAAGACCGAGCGTAGCAGGCAGGGGATTGACAAATGCCGTAGGAGGGGTGACGCCCAAAATCAGGTCGCGAATAATACCGCCACCGATAGCCGTGGTCATACCCAGCACACACGCGCCAAAAATATCCATTTCCTTTTTCATCGCGGTTAGCGCTCCTGAAAGAGAGAATGCAACCACACCGATGATTTCAAAAATAAAAAAGATAGAGTCCATAAAACTCCCCCTTTCGTCAAACAAAAATTGGGACGTTAACAGTATAGCACAAGGGAAGAAAAAAAGCAACAAGAAATTTAATTTTTGCTTGACAAAATAATTAGCCATTCCTGCCATGGCAGGAATGGCTAATTATTTATGATTGCTTCGAGTTTTGCTAGCATTCACTAAAACTATCGGTACAAAAAATCAGTTTTGGAGTGAACCGTAGAGATTTTCGATATGGAATCTCTAAAGACTTGAGGGAAAATTGTACTGATATTGCAATTATGCAATTGCTATCTTTTAAAAAGTATTTTGATTGCCATCAAGTCATATAGCGTTCTTTTTATTCGTTCTTCTGATATTTTACAATCTTTTTGCAATTCAGAATATGTAAATATAGGATGTTTTGTCAACCAATCAAAAAAATCTTGTGATACATAAGTACATTTGTTATTCACTTGGATCCGAACACATGTTTTTTCTTGAAAGAAAATTGCATTTTTATTGAGTTCGAAAATATCATTGGACTGAACAAGAACCGTTGGGTTGGCTGCGTTAATAAAGGATTTACGATTGATATCACATATATTTGGCAAGGTGTATTTTTTTGAAGGAGTGGATAGTAGCATCATTTTGCACCCACCTCTACATCTATGGCGGAGTTTGCAATTATCGCATTCTTCGGGAATCATTGATTCATCACGCCAAGCTTTCATATTATCGTAAATTTCATCAAAATCATTTAGCAGTATGTTTCCATAAATCGTTGAATCTCGCGCGCAAGCTTTAATGTTTCCTTGGATATCTACAGCATATGCTCCAATTCCGGCAAAACAACCGTTTCGGTGAAAAGCTGTTGGTAGTTGTTGATTCTGAAAAGCACATTCGGGCATACAGGATGTAAAAGAGACTAAAATCCCTTTTTCTTTTTGTAATTTAGAACATATATCAAGGATAAAATTCCAATCATCGACATCGATGAGTTGTTTGGAAAAAAGAGGGTGTGCATTTATGGGTAACGAAGCCAAAGAAATCTGTGACGAAATCCCTAAAGAATGAATATACTGAATGGTTTCTGCGAATGAGGGAAGGTTTGTTTTGGATAAAACCATGTTGGCACCAACATGCACATTATGCTGCTTCAACATTTTTATAGCTTTTGTTACTTCCAACAATGCACCATTTGTATTGGCTATTTTATCAAAAATTTCACCGTTAGAACTCAAGAAAGAGACAAAAACACGTGCTTTTATGCTGGAGAGAAAAACACACATTTCTTGATTTATGAGACGGGCGTTAGTGTTTATAGATACATTAATTCCCGCATCGTACATTTTTTTCATAATTGGGCGGATTTGAGAAAAAATGATTAATGGTTCCCCTCCCGTGAACGTAACCGAAATCGGATGGAGAGAAATCAATCTCTCTGCAATCATATTCATTTTGTCCTCGCCTGCTGACAAACACAATTTTTGAGAATCAGTTCTCCAATGATTATAGCAGTGGATACAATTATGATTGCAAAATTCTGTAACTTCCCACTGAACAAAAGGAGGGCAAGAAATTTTTCCCATTTTGAACTCCTACATTGAATGTTTCTAAAATATTGGTGCTGTGTATAAAGTAGAACCCAGACAATTGATTGTTTGGGTTCTGTTCATATTTACATTTCCAATTCGCAAGAATTAGATTCACAATCACAATCACATTTATCGCAAGCGTCTACAAAACCTTCGTTATCTGCACATACATCCAACTCTGTAATGGCAACTATCAATTCCTCCATATTTAGTCTCCTTTCTTGCTTGATTTGGCGGAGGGTGTGGGATTCGAACCCACGTGGGGTTGCCCCCAAACGGTTTTCAAGACCGCCTCGTTATGACCACTTCGATAACCCTCCGTAAGTGTGATGCATACAGGTTACATATTTGTTTTTTACCCAATCATTTTACCACACTTGCTCAAAATTGTCAAGGGTTTTCAAAAAGAAAATCCATACTTTCTCTCCTGTCAACTTGACAACGCTTTTTTAATATGTTATAATATACTGAATAACCGTTTAGCGGTTTGACAAAATCATCGAAAGGAGAGACGTGATGGCAAAAATCAAATGGCGCGGTGGAGCAATGCTCGCTCCTGTGCCGCCTACAATGGTGACCTGCTCGCACGAGGGGAAAGATAACGTTTTCACGGTCGCGTGGACGGGTATTACCAACACCATTCCACCAAAAACATATATTGCGGTGCGCCCGTCGCGTCACTCTTACGGTCTTATCAAAGAGAGCGGCGAGTTCGCCATCAATCTCACCACCACCTCTCTTGTGCGTGCGGCTGACTTTTGCGGTGTGCACACGGGGGCAAAGATTGACAAATTCGAACGATGTAAACTCTCAAAAGAAACCGCCAGTGAGATTGGGTGTCCTATCCTCTCCGATTCTCCCCTTGTGTTGGAGTGTCGGGTGACCGACATCGTACCTCTTGGCTCGCACGATATGTTCCTTGCCGATATCGTTGCCGTTGACGTTGACGAGTCTCTCGTCGACGAGAGCGGAAAGCTCCACCTCGACCGCGCAGGTCTTGTGGCGTATGCGCACGGCACCTATTTTGAGCTCGGCAAAAAGATTGGCACCTTCGGCTTCTCGGTTGCCAAGAAGAAAAAGAAACAACAGGGCAAAAAGAAATAATTTTATTTGATAACAACCGCGCGGACATTCCGCAAAAAGGAGATAGATTATGCAACTTTACAATTCCGCAACCAGAACAAAAGAAGAATTCATTCCCAATGAGCCCGGCAAGGTGAGCATGTACACCTGCGGCCCTACGGTTTATCACTTTGCGCACATCGGTAATTTGCGCACCTACATTATGGAAGATATCCTCGACCGTTACTTCCGTTACAGCGGCTATGACGTTACCCGCGTTATGAACATCACCGACGTTGGTCACCTGACAAGTGATGCCGACACGGGAGAGGATAAAATGCTCAAGGGCGCAAAGCGCGAAAAGAAGACCGTTATGGAAATCGCGCAATCCTACACCGACAAATTCTTTGAGGACTGCAACGCGCTCAACATTCGCCGCCCCGAGGTGGTAGAGCCCGCAACCTCTTGCATCGACGAGTTCATCAAGGTCATTGAGGCTCTCCTCGAAAAAGGATTTGCTTACGAGGCAGGCGGAAACATCTACTTCGATACCTCTAAATTGGAGCAATACTATATTTTCAACAACTTTGAGGAAGAAGACCTTGCAGTTGGCGTACGCGATGGCGTTGAAGCCGACGGCAACAAAAAGAACAAAGCAGACTTTGTTCTGTGGTTCACCAAGTCCAAGTTTGACGACCAAGAACTCAAATGGAACAGTCCTTGGGGCATCGGTTATCCCGGTTGGCACATCGAGTGCTCTTGCATCAGTATGAAGCATCTGGGCGAGCGCCTTGACGTTCACTGCGGTGGTATTGTCAATGCTTTCCCCCACCACACCAACGAGATTGCACAGTCCGAGGCATATCTCGGTCATAAGTGGTGCAACTATTGGGTTCACGTTCTGCACCTGAACACCAACTCCGGCAAGATGAGCAAGTCCAAGGGCGAATTTTTGACCGTTTCCTTGCTCGTTGAAAAGGGATTTGACCCTATGGTTTACCGTTTCTTCTGCTTGCAGTCTCACTACCGCAAGTCTTTGGTATTCTCTTGGGAGAACATGGAGAACGCAAAGGTTGCCTACAACAAGCTCATCGCGCGCATTGCAACGCTCAAGGATGACGGTGAAGTTGACGAGGCGGCTCTTGCCGAACTCAAGGCGGGCTTTGTCAAAGCGCTTGACAACGACCTGAACACGTCCTTGGCAGTCACCGCTATTTATGATGTTCTCAAGGCAAAAACCAACGATGCTACCAAGAAAGCGGCTCTTGCCGATTTTGATACTGTTCTCTGCCTCAATCTCCTCGAAAATGCCGCAAAGCTGAACGAGGAGAAGGAAGAAAAAGCAGAAGCCCCCATCAGCGATGACCCCTTCATCGCTGAAATCGAGCGACTCATTGTTGAAAGAAAAGAAGCCAAGGCTGCAAAGAATTTTGCCGAGGCAGACCGCATTCGTGCATATCTCTTGGAAAAAGGCGTTACCTTGCTCGACACCAGAGAAGGCACCACCTACAAAATTGAGGGCTGATGATGGTTGAAAAATTGAAAGCCTTGTGGGCAAAGCACCGCGAGGTGCTGATGTATCTCATTTTTGGCGTTATGACAACCTTTGTTGGTTGGGGCGTGTACTATGCCGTTTTGTTGAGTGGTCGCGCCATCTTTGATATTCCCGCCGAGGAGACTGCATCTGTTCGTTACTTTGCGCTTTACACGGCGGCACAGATCATCCAATGGGTGTGCGCAGTTTTGTTTGCATTTTTCACCAACCGCGCGTGGGTGTTCACCGAGGCAGATAAGTCCACCTCTTTGTGGAAACAGCTGCTCCCGTTCGCAGGCGGACGTGTTGTAACGCTCGGCTTGGATTTTGTCATTACACTTGGCTTGACCTTGGGGCTTGGCGCGCTCATTCCTGCGTGGACGGCAGCCGAACTCTTTGGCAAAACGTGGAACCTGTGCGAAATTTTTTCCAAGGTTGTGGCGGCGGTTGTAGTTATCGTTGCCAACTATGTTATCAGTAAACTGTTTGTTTTCAAGAATAAAAAAGAACAATAAAAGCAGAAGAACGCCATCACAATTTGATGGCGTTCTCTATTTGTTATTTCAACAACTCAATCAGCATTGCAATTCCGTAAAGAATGACGAGGTGCGCGGGGTAGAAAATGTAAAAGACGTATTTCATCTTGGTTTTTCCGCGCTCACCGTTATACAGGGCAAGGAGAAGAATGGTCAACAGTGACCACCACTGCAGGGGCATTGGTACAACAAAAATGTAGTAGAGTGCTCTTGCTATCAACACTAGGGAGGCACCGACAAATCGCCAAAAACCATTTGGCATAAAGTAAACAACGATGGGGAGCAGAATGCCCCAAAATCCGTAGTCGATTTCAAAGTCGGTTCCCACCAAAAGGCGAGGGAGCAAAAATACAAAAGCGGCAACAAAAGAGATTGCCAAAATGGAAATCAAAACACCCCAAAAATTCTTTGCGTGCACAAGCCCGTCAATGGCATAAATGAGGATGATGGCAAGCGAAAAGGTGACAAGAATGCCTTGATAAAGGCTCTGCATTGCCACAAAATACACCGCCTGAAACGCTATCGCCATTGCCATAATCATTCCAAGATATTTGGCGCGATTTTTGGTATGGCGGCATCCCTCGGCAATCATATAGGCAAAAATCGGGAAAGCGATTCTGCCAATGATGCGAAAGATTTCAAGACCCGGGAAAAACAAGATTCCCACGTGGTCGCATAGCATGCTCACCATGGCAATGATTTTGAGTTGATTGTTTGTAAAACCAAATTTCGGTTTTTGAATGGTATTGTTCATAACAGTCCCCTGTGTTTATTTTTGCGCAGGCTTTTGTTTTGGCAAAGTGTTTTCTTGTCCGCGAAAAACCACAAACTTGCAAAACAAAAATTCCAAAACAAAATTCGATAGCATTGTGATTGCCAAAATCAAAAAGTCAGGCGCACCTGCCACTTCTGCCAAGTTGCCAAGCCAGGTGGAAAGGGGTGTAAAGACCGCATAAAAGCCGAGCACCTTTGCCATAGCAATGGGAACGTTTGCCGCCGATTGAAAGGTAAAACGGCGATTGAGCGTAAAATTCCACAAAATGGAGAGGAGCAGGGAGACAAGATAGGGAATCCAATAGGTTTTGATAAAGATTTCCAAAAGTGCAAAGGATGCCACTTGAATCAATCCTGCAGAAATAGAGAACAGCGTGAATTTTACAACCTGCAAAATTTGCTTTTTTTTCTCGTTCATGGTGCACCTCCCTAAATTGCCTTGGAGTAGCAACGGCGGCGTTTGTGTTGTTCTTTTTCAAAGTATCTCCACAAGCCGTGCACTGCCTTGTTGGTTTCCAACATGGGTCCGGTTTCGCAAAATGCCACCTTTTTGTCAATGCATTTGCGCACGAGTGTATCTATCAAAATAGCGGGAACGCCAAACATTTGATGCTTGGGGTCAACAGCAACAAAATACATTTCCAGGGTGTCGTTTGGCATCTTTAACGCCTTGAGCATATGAATGATGCCAAAGGGCAAAAGCTTGCCGTCTGCTTTTTTAAATGCTTTTGCCAAAGAGGGACACATAACGCCAAACGCCACAATGTGTCCGTCCTTATCTTTTACCGAACAGATGTAATCAAGATCTACCAAGGGGATGTAGTTGTCAATCATGTTTTTGATGACCTCGTCGGTGAGCGGAACGGTACCGTATAGCACAGCCTCGGCTTCATCAACAACCTTGAATGCTTCAAAGGCATCGTTGTAAAGCACTTTTCTGTCGGTGTAGGTAACGGCTGTGTATTTGCCGCTATCCAAAAGACGGTGAGAGAGCTTTTCAATGCGCTCGTTCACCTCGGTGGGGCAAGCGATCTTGTATTCAATCCAGTCCACCGATTTCACAAGTCCCAAACGCTCCATATGGTCGATGTAGTAGGGGAAGTTATAAAAGGTGACCGACATATTGAGTTGATCAAATCCCTCAATCAGCATGCCTTGGTGGTCGGTATCGTTAAATCCCATGGGGCCTATAATTTCGTTATAACCGCGCTCTTTTCCCCAAGCGATTACCGCATCAAGGAGTGCTTTTGAGACTTCATAATCATCAACAAAGTCAAAGCGCGTGTAACGAATGGCATTCTGTTGCCATTTTTCGTTGTAGGCGTGATTGATCAGTCCCGCAATTCTGCCAACGATCTTGCCGTCGCGGTATGCCAAGAATAGTTTCGTCTCGCAGAACGCATAGGAGGGGTTTTTCTCTTTGGTAAACGTATCTATTTCATCCATTCGCAAAAACGGGACAAAAAACGCATTGTCTTTATATAACTTATTGGGGAATTCAACCCATTTTGCCAAATCTTTTTTTGTCAATACTTCTTTAACGGTAATATGCATATGACGCTCCTATCTCTTACAAAGGTGGGAAGTGTGATACCGTATTATAGCATATTTTATCGAAAAAGTCAATATGTTTCATTTTTGAGGAGATTATAGAAATTTTTGGAATATTTATTAAACGAATAATTTGTTTTCGATTGCTCTTGACAAAATTCGATATGTGTGGTATAATCTGCAAGGTGAGGGAGCAGGCTGTGTGCCGTTTGAGATTGGCTCCCGCGCCAAGTGTGTTCTGCACGCTTGGATTTTTTGTTTTAGGAGGAAAAAATGGAATTTTTCGGCTTTACCTTGTTCGGCTCTCTTGAAGGGGGCGCACTGCTGGTAACCGCAGCGTGCATTTTTGTGATTGGTCTCATCCTTACCATTAAGGGTGGCGACTGGTTTGTAGATTCGGCATCTTGGTTTGCAGAGGCAACCGGCATCCCGAAGTTTGTAGTAGGTGCAACCATTGTTTCGTTTGCCACCACACTCCCCGAAATGTTGGTATCTGTCAGAGCGGCTATGAACGGCTCTGCACAGCTTGCAATCGGCAACGCTGTAGGCTCCGTTACTGCCAACACCACACTCATCATGGGTGTATCCTTGGTTGCAATGGCAGGCATCATCAACAGAAAAGAATTCGCCCTCAAGGGAGGACTTCTCCTCTCTGCGATTGTAGGTCTCACCGTTCTTTCTTTGAGCGGTATGCTTCCCACTTGGTCGGCATTCATCCTTTGGGCAATCTTCATTGCGTTTATGGTAAGCAACGTCATCGAGGGCAAAAAGGCCGCAGTAAACGATAGCATCGACTCTTACGAAAAGAAGGAAATCCCCTCCAAAATCTTGTTCTTCGTTCTCGGCACCGCATCCATCGTGTTTGGCGCAGAGTTCCTCGTTTCTTCGGGCAAAACCATCGCGTCCGGCATCGGCATCAGCGAAACCATCATCGGCTTCACCGTAATCGCTCTCGGAACCTCTCTGCCCGAGTTTGTAACCACGCTTACCGCTATTCGCAAAAAGGAGAATTCTCTCTCGGTTGGTAACATCATTGGTGCAAACATCATCGATACCACCCTCATTCTCCCCTTGTGCGCGGTCATCAACGGCAAGGCGCTCCCGGTAGATAGAGTAAACCTCGTGTTCGATTTCCCTGTATGCATTGCGGCTTGTGCGGTTGCAGTAGTTCCCACCATCTTCCAAGGTAAATTCAAAAAGTGGCAAGGGTACGCACTCCTCACCATTTACGCATTGTATATGCTCTTCCTCGTGCTCAATGAAACAGGCGTTGTGGCTCTTGGTTGATAGGGGAGAACAGAAATAGAATTGTGAAAATGATAAAAGGCTCACCAAACGGTGGGCCTTTTGTTGTTTCGATTTTATGTGTTCTATTGTAGGGGTCGACGTCCTCGGCGACCCGTTTGTGCGAATTTGTTCGGGACGCCCGGGAGGTCGTCCCCTACATTGTGGCGGTTTGAATCTGTTCGTGGGTTTGGTGGTATGGGGAAAGAAGAATGAAATCGTGGCGTTGCCAAGATGAAATCCGAGCGAGGCTCGGATGAAATCTTCAGCCTGCGGCTTCAGATGATATCCTCACTTCGTTCGGGTAAATCCGCCTCCATATCCTGCCGCAAGGCAGATTTCATCGCGAAGCGATTTCACCCACCGCAGGTGGATTTCTTCCGCCATCGGCGGATTTAGTTGAAAAAAGCCATTTGCTTTCGCAAATGGCTTTTTTCGGGTCGTCGAGGCGCCGACCCCTACCGTGTGGCGGTTCGAATCTGTTCACAGTTTTGACGGTGTGGGGAAAAGAATAATGAAATCGTGGCGTTGCCACGATGAAATCCGAGCGAGGCTCGGATGAAATCTTCAGCTTGCGGCTTCAGATGAAATTAAATCCGCCTCTCCTATCCCCGCGAAGCGGGATTTCATCGCGTAGGGATATCCGCCACCCCACCAGGGTTCTGTTCGCCAACGGCGGATTTAGTTGAAAAAAGCCATTTGCTTGCGCAAATGGCTTTTTTCTGGCTGGGGTAGCAGGATTCGGACCTACGAATGCCAGAGTCAAAGTCTGGTGCCTTACCGCTTGGCTATACCCCAATATTTGATTGACCTTTGGTATTATATCACATTTTATTTCAAATGTCAAGAACTTTTTTCTAATTTTCTCATCTTTTTGTATTTTTATTTATTTTGCAGTATGAAAACGGCAGTTTCGTTATCTTTTTTGGCTAATCCTATTGCTATTTTGCCCAAAATAGTGTATGATAATAGATGAAAACACAAGAAAGAGGTATCTGTTATGAAAAAAACGGTTCAAGATATTCTGAATATGATTCGCGAAAACGGCATTCAAATGGTCGATTTCAAAATGGTTGACATCAACGGTCAATATCGCCACGTCACCATTCCTGCCGGGAACTTCTCCGAGGAGACTATGAAGAGCGGCATCGGCTTTGATGCTTCCAACTACGGTTATGCGGTTGTTGAAAAGAGCGATATGGTGTTCATTCCCGATCCCGACACCGCGCTCATCGATCCTTTCTGCGCCATTCCCACGCTCACCATGACGGGCAACGCGATGATCATCGACAGCCCCGAAAACAGACCCCTGCCGCAATATCCTCGCAACATCGTTCTCGCGGCAGAGCAATATATGAAGGATTGCGGCATTGCCGACACAATGCTCATTCTTCCCGAATTTGAATTTTATCTTTTCGATAACGTCGGTTGGGAAGTGCAACCCAACAGCATCAGCGCGCAGGTCGACGCTCGCCAATCCTATTGGAACAGTGCCGTTGCAGGTGACGGTGTGGTTGTGCAAAAGCAAAAGAACTACCACATTGCAAAGCCCTTTGACGTAGCCTACGAGTGCCGCAGTGAAATGTGCATGCACATGAAGGATGCAGGCATCGAGATCAACTACCACCATCCCGAGGTTGCCGCCTCCGGTCAGTTTGAGATCGAGCCCCAGCTCGGCGAAGTTGTCCACATGGCAGATG
>JAZOMJ010000036.1:0-2609 GCA_045653865.1 Eubacteriales bacterium | reverse complement strand
AAGACAGGAAACCTTGCAAATGCTCAAGGTTTATGAGGACTTTTACGCAGAAGCCCTCGCAATTCCCGCTTACACGGGCAGAAAGACCGAAAAGGAAAAGTTTGCAGGCGCTGAGGAAACCTACACCATTGAGCCCATGATGCACAACGGTGTGGCTCTGCAAGGCGGTACCACCCACTATTTTGGCGACGGCTTTGCAAAGGCGTTTGATATTAAGTTCACCGCGCGTGACAACACGCTCAAATATCCTCACCAAACCTCTTGGGGTGTTTCTACCCGTTCGATCGGTGCCATTATTATGACACATGGTGACGATAACGGTCTCATTCTTCCCCCTCGCGTAGCACCCATTCAAGTGGTTATCATTCCCGTTGCACAACACAAAGAGGGTGTGCTGGAAAAGGCTGCCGAAATTAAGGCACAACTTTCTAAGACCCTGCGCGTAAAACTCGACGACAGCGACAACTCCACCGGTTGGAAGTATGCGCAATATGAGATGAAGGGCGTTCCGCTCCGTCTCGAAATCGGTCCTCGCGACATTGAAAACAACTCTTGTGTTCTCGTTAGCCGCGTAACCCGCGAAAAGACCTTTGTCTCCCTTGATAACCTCGCAGAAGAAGTTGAAAAGGCATTGCAAAAGGTTCACGACGAGCTCTACAACCGCGCTCTCGAGAACAGAACCAACCGCACATACGAGGCACGCACCTACGAAGAGTTCCTTGATATTGCCGCTAACAAAGAGGGCTACATCAAGGCAATGTGGTGCGCAGAGACCGAGTGTGAAGAAAAGCTCAAGGACGTCACCGGCGGCGTAAAATCCCGCTGCATCCCCTTCGTTGAAGATCACCTCGCAGATACCTGCGTTTGCTGTGGCAAGCCCGCCAAGCATATGGTTATTTGGGGACGTCAATACTAATCAAACCAAAACACAAAAGGACAGAGATTTTGCAATCTCTGTCCTTTATTTTCTTATTTATCAATAAGTGCAACAATATCTTGATGTATCTCCTCAACCGAGCGGTATGCGTCAACGATTTGGATGTTGTCGCGGTCGCGAAGCTGGTCGAATACGCGGTAGAATTGGTTGCGCACCTGTGTCAGTTTTTCCTCGTTTTCGTAGATCTCTTGCGTAGCGCGTCCCCGGTTGATGCGCGCCATACTCTGCGCGGGAGTCAAATCCAAGAAAATGCAAACGTCGGGGCGCATAATCTCGGGGCAATTCAGATTCATATTGCTAACCCACTCGGGATCGGTTCCGCTTCCCTGATAAGCCAAGGACGAATAATAGTAGCGGTCACAGATAACGTCGAAGCCGTCCGCTAACATTTTTTGAATACCGTTAACGGGGTTGACGTTGTGATTGATGCGATCAAAAACAAACATTGCCGCCATTTCGCATATCGTGCGACGCGTTACGCCCGAAAGCGCATCGCGCAACAGTCCGCCGCTAACCGATTCGGTCGGTTCTGCCGTACAATAGACCGCTCTTCCCTGCTCGCGCAAATAGTTTGCCAACAGATTGATTTGCGTGGTTTTGCCGGCGCCGTCTATTCCTTCAAACACGATAAATTTTCCGCGTTTTACGTCACTCATTGTTCTGTTTCTCCTTTGTCTTTCTTCAACTGCGAAATCTCGGTGCGCAACTCTTCAATGGTGCGCTCCATACGTGCAAATTCTTGTGCTACAGGGTCGGGGATGTGGATGTGGTCGAGCTCTTCGTTGGCAACTCGAACGCCGTCGCGACGAACGACCTTTGCGGGAATGCCAACTGCCGTGCTGTTTTCGGGCACCTCGTGGAGCACTACCGCGTTTGCGGCAATTTTGCTGTTGTCCCCTACCTTAAGGGGTCCCAGCACCTTGGCACCTGCACCAACCATAACGTTGTTGCCCAAGGTGGGGTGACGCTTGCCAACATCTTTACCCGTACCGCCAAGAGTGACCCCTTGGTAGAGCGTGCAGTTGTCGCCTATTTCGGTGGTTTCACCAATGACAACGCCTGCACCGTGGTCAATGAAAAAGTTTTTGCCAATGGTGGCACCGGGGTGAATTTCGATGCCCGTTAAGTGTCTTGCACCTTGGCTGACGGCACGCGCGGCAAAATAATGCTTGTTTTTTTGCAAGCTATGTGCCAAACGGTGCGCCATAATGGCGTGAACACCCGAATACAGAAGCAAAATTTCAGCCGTGCTTCGCGCAGCCGGGTCGCGTTCGCGAACCGCCTGAACTGTTTCTTGAAATTCCTTTTGCGTGCTATCGATGGCACGGGCAACCGAGCGCTCGGCTTCCCTAATGCCTGTCGCCACACGGCGAAATAGGTTTTGCTTTTTCATAAAGCCTCCGTTGGAATAGGTCTCTACCTATATTATACACAATCTTGCGCATTTTGTAAATAGTTTTTGCAAAAAAAGAGGAGAGACAAGCGAATGGGTGATGTTCTTAGCGGAGAATTTGAAAAACGCCGTTAAGTGCGAGCATCGCATTTGACTGGTCAAATGCACTTGGTCTAAGCCCAAACCCTTATACAACAAAAAGAGATAACAAATCGGTTAGTATCCGAAATGTTATCTCTTTTTTCTGTCGGGCGATATGTTTGCAAGCAAACGCGATAT